>CAYXIN010000026.1:0-23298 GCA_964465395.1 uncultured Oscillospiraceae bacterium
CGCGGGCTGAACTGCGGCGCGCGACGAGCGGCCTTCAGACCGTACTTCTTACGTTCCTTCATTCTCGGGTCACGGGTCAGGAAGCCCGCAGCCTTGAGGGTTGCGCGGTATTCGGCGTTGACGCTCAGCAGCGCACGGGAAATGCCGTGACGGATAGCGCCTGCCTGACCGGTCACACCGCCGCCCTTGACGGTGCAGACAACGTCGACCTTGCCGATCAGCTCGGTGGCGACCAGCGGCTGACGAACGATCAGCTTCAGGGTATCCAGACCGAAGTAATCGTCGATCTCGCGGCCGTTGATGATGATGGAGCCGGTGCCGTTTTCATAGACGCGGACACGCGCGACGGAGGACTTCCGTCTGCCGGTGCCGTACTGATACTGTCTCTTGCTCTCGTACATAGTCTGTTACCTCCTGATTAGTCCTGCGTCCAGGCTTCGGGCTTCTGAGCGGCATGGGGATGCTCGCTGCCGGCGAAAACCTTCAGACGGGTGAGGGCCTGACGGCCGATGGTGTTCTTGGGCAGCATACCCTTGACCGCCAGCTCCATGGCGAAGGTGGGACGTTCAGCCATGAGGGTCTTATACTTGGTTTCCTTCAGGCCGCCGATCCAGCCGGAATGGTGGCGATAGTACTTCTGCTCGAGCTTCTTGCCGGTGAGGACGGCCTTGTCAGCATTGATGACGATGACATAATCACCGCAGTCAACGTTGGGGGTGAAATCGGGCTTAATCTTGCCGCGCAGGATGTTGGCAACGGTGACAGCGGTGCGGCCCATGGGCTTACCGGCTGCATCGACGATGTACCACTTGCGCTGCACATCTTCTTTTCTGACCAGAGTAGTGGACATGGATATTTCCTCCGTATATGATAATAAATATTTTGACAAAAGGACAATTTGCGCGTACAATAAACGCACAGCTTATTCTTTATACCACAGCAAAATGCCCCTGTCAAGCACAAAATTCAAAAAATCAACCCTTTGCAGGATAAACTCGCGCATTCGCTTATAAGCTCCGTTTTTCTCCCGTTTTCTCTCGATGCAATTTTTCAGAAATCAGGTGATATCATGCAAAAAATGATGGGTTTAGTGCGCCGCTGCGCCGACGACTACCGCATGATCGAGCCCAACGACCGGATCGCCGTCGGCGTCTCCGGCGGCAAGGATTCGGTCGCGCTGCTGGTGCTGCTGGCGGCCATGCGCGCGTATTACCCGCAGCCCTATGAGCTGACGGCCATTTCCATCGATATGGGCTTCGGCATGGACTTCTCCCCCATTGCCGCGCTTTGCGCGCGGCTGGATGTCCCCTTCCGCCAGGTCAGGACGGAAATCGCCTCCATTATCTTTGACTATCGCAAGGAAAAGAATCCCTGCTCCATGTGCGCCAAGATGCGCCGCGGCGCGCTGAATCAGGCTCTTCTGGAGCAGGGCTTCCACAAAATCGCGCTGGGACACCATTATGACGACGCCGTGGAAACCTTTTTAATGAGTCTGCTCTTTGAGGGACGGCTGAGCTGCTTCCAGCCGGTGACCTATCTGGATCGCACGGGTGTGACACAGATTCGGCCAATGCTCTACCTCAGCGAGCGCACAATTGCGAATTTTGTGGCGCGCGAGGAGCTGCCCATTGTGCACAACCGCTGCCCGGCCGACAAGCGCACCAAACGTCAGGAGATCAAGGAGCTCATTGTCACCCTGCAACAGTCCTACCCCGATCTGAAGGAGCGTGTCTTTGGCGCAATGCAGCGTCTGCCCCTGCCGGAATGGGGCATCCAGCCGCACCCGCGGCACGGCGCAGACGCAGCGGAGTGAAAATACTCTTTCATTTATGACATTTTCTCTGGAAAAGCGGTGGACGAAACGCGCAACTTATGCTATAATGCAGTTGTAATGCTCAGGAAAGGAAGTGTCCACCATGTCTGGTCTGTCTGCCATTGTGTTTCTGCCGGATGATTCTGCCCGCACCGGGCTTGACCGGCCGATGCTGCTCTGGCCTGTTCAGGGCGCGCCCCTGCTCGCGTGGCTGACCGACGCTCTGTTCGCCAGCGGTGTCGGGCGTTTCTTTTTGGTCTGCGATGAACGCTTCACTGACGCGGCCCTGTCCTGCTTCCCCCGTGAGGCGGAGCTCACAACCGCCGGAGACAGCGCCCCCGCAGATCTTCTGCATGTGTTCCTCTCCACCGCCGAGGAGGGCGAAACCAACGTCACGATCATCACCGGCCCAACCGCCTATCTGCCCTACATATCCAACCCCAGTGGGCAGCGCGTTCCCGTTTGCGCGGCTGACCGTCGGCAATTGATGGCCGCTCTGGACGAAAGCTTCTCCTTTCCACAGTTTTTGAAGGAAAAATGCACGATTATGAGCGATTATGACGGTTTCTGCCCTGTCGATTCTCTCCGCGCACTGCTGGATGTCGGTCAGCTTCTCCGCCGCGAGCGGATGCTGCGGCTGCTGCGCAGTGGCGTGCAGATTTATGATCCCGACAACTGCTATGTTGAGCCGATGGCGCAGGTTGAGCCCGGTGCAGTGCTGCTGCCCGGCGCCATGCTGCGCGGACAGACCCTCGTGCGCGAGGGCGCGGTCATCGGCCCGCAGACCACGCTGGACAACGCCGAGATCGGCCCCGGCAGCCGGATCTGCAACAGCGTGGTTGAGGACAGCACGGTCGGCGCGAACGTGCAGGTCGGCCCCTATGCGCATCTGCGCCCCGGCACAAAGCTCGAGCGCGGCGTGAAGGTCGGCAGCTTTGTCGAGGTCAAAAACAGTCACCTCGGTGAGAACACCTGGGCCAGCCATCTGAGCTACCTGGGCGACGCCGAGATCGGCGCGGAGGTCAATCTCGGCTGCGGCGCTGTCACCGTCAATTTTGACCGCGCAGAAAAGCATCGCACCACCATTGCAGACCGCGCCTTCGTCGGCTGCAACAGCGCGCTGATTGCGCCGCTGCACGTCGGCTCCGGCGCTTATATTGCCGCCGGAACGGTCGTGACGGAGGATGTGCCCGCCGAGGCGCTGGCCATCGCGCGGACAAAGCAGAGCAATAAAAAGGACTGGGCGGCAAGCACAAGCGCCCCAAAAACCCGAATGCTGAAAAATAAGGCTGCAACGCAGCCTGAATAAACAAGAGAGGTAACAAAACATGATTGCGCACGGAAAAGAAATCAAGGTCTTCACCGGCAACTCCAACCCCGAATTTGCCAAGGGCATCTGCACCGAGCTCGGTCTTGAGCTGGGTGACTGCAACGTGTCGAGCTTCGCTGATGGCGAGGTTTCTGTCTCCGTCAACGAAACCGTTCGCGGCTGCGACGTTTTCGTTGTCCAATCCACCTGCAAGCCGGTCAACAACAACCTGATGGAGCTGCTGATTATGATCGACGCCTTCCGCCGCGCCTCTGCGGGTCGGGTCACTGCCGTCATCCCCTATTTCGGCTACGCCCGCCAGGACCGCAAGGCTAAGGGTCGCGACCCCATCTCCGCCAAGCTGGTGGCGAACCTGATCGTTCGCGCCGGTGCTGACCGCGTCCTGACCATGGATCTCCATGCTGCGCAGATTCAGGGCTTCTTCGATATCCCCGTGGATCATATGTCCGGCAAGCCCATTTTCACCCGTTACTACCTGTCCAAGTTCGACGAGCGCGTCTATAACCACGAGGAATTCTGCGTCGTCTCCCCCGACGTCGGCTCCGTGGCCCGCTCCCGTGCCTTCGCCGCCGGTGTGCACATGGGTCTGGCGATTGTGGATAAGCGCCGCCAGCGCGCCAATATGTGCGAGGTCATGAACGTCATCGGTGACGTCAGAGACAAGACCTGCATCCTCTATGATGACATCGTGGACACAGCCGGCTCCCTCTGCAACGCGGCAAAGGCCATCAAGGAGGTCGGCGGCGCCAAGGCTGTCTACGCCTGTGCCTCTCATGGCGTTCTGTCCAACCCGGCCCTTGAGCGCATTGAGGACAGCTACATTGAGGAGCTCGTCCTGCTCAATACGATCCCGATGCCCGCAAACTATACCGGCACCAAGATTCGCCAGCTCGACGCCTCCCCCACCTTCGCCAAGGCCATCTCCCGCATCTACAACGAGACCTCCATCTCCAACCTGTTCTGATGCTGCTTCGTAAGTCTGCCTGTGACTGGCTCATTGTGGGGCTCGGCAATCCGGGAGAGAACTATCTCCACACACGCCACAACGTCGGCTTCCGGGCACTCGATGCCCTGGCTGCGCAGCTCGGCGTAAAAATTGACCGGGCAAAATTCCGGGGCCTGTCGGTGCAGACCACCTGGGAGGAGCACAGGCTGCTCCTCCTGAAGCCGCAGACCTTTATGAATGCCTCCGGCCTGTCCGTGATGGATGCCGCCGCCTACTATAAGCTGCCGCCGGAGCGCGTGATCGTCATTTTTGATGACATCTCGCTGGTACCCGGCCGTCTGCGTGTGCGTCCCGGCGGCTCCGCCGGTGGCCACAACGGGATCAAGTCGATCATCGGCTGCCTGAATTCGCAGGATTTCCCGCGCGTCAAGGTCGGCGTCGGGCAAAAGCCCCATCCGGATTATGATCTGGCCGACTGGGTGCTCTCCCGCTTCAATGCCGAGGAGGAAAAAATGCTCGCCCCGGCCATCACGCACGCGGCAGAGGCCGCGCTGGAGATCGTTCGCAGCGGCACCTATGTCGCGGCTGACCGCTTCAACGGTCTGCGCTGAGCGTCCATATAATTTCATAAAATGACACATTTCGGAAATCGGGCTTCGGCCTGATTTCCGCATTTGTGCGTGGAGGCGCTTTGTCTCCCGCACGCACCCATAAAGGAGCCCCCTATGCTGCTGTCTGTCTTTCAACAACTGCCGGATTACCAACGGCTGCTGAATACCCTCGCGCAAAACCGCGCCGTCGGGGTATCCGGTGTGGCGCAGATCAATCGCTCCCACCTGATTGCTGCCGTCTGCCGGGATACCGCGCGCCCGGCGGTCATCATCTGCCAGGATGAGCTGGCGCTGCGCCGCACACAAAGCGAGCTCAGCGCCTTTCTCGGCGTGGAGGCTGCAATTCTTCCCAGCCGTGATCTGACCTTTTATAATGCATCCACCGTCTCGCGCGGCTGGGAGCACCAGCGCCTTCGCACGCTCTATCTTCTTGCGCAGGGGAAGCTGCCGCTGCTGCTGACCACGTGGGAGGCGCTGTGCCTGCGCACCATTCCACGCGCGACGTTGTTTTCCTCGGCGCTGTGTCTGCGCATTGGCGCGCATCTGGAGCCCGAGGCTCTCTGCGCCCGCCTGGTCGCCGCAGGCTACACCCGCAGCACACTGGTCGAGGGTGTGGGTCAATTCTCCGTTCGCGGCGGCATCATGGATCTCTTCTCCCCCGCCGACGAATGGCCGGTGCGCATTGAGTTTTTCGGAGACGAAATTGACAGCATGGGGCGCTTTGATCCCATCACCCAGCGCCGCACGGAAAATGTCACAGAGCTGACGCTCCTGCCGGTGGCCGAGGTGCTGCCGGGTCTGCACAGGCAGGGAATTCCCGGTCTGTGTGATGAGCTGGAGGCGCTCCAGGCGCGGCTGCGCCGCCGTAGAACCCCCAACGAGGCGCTGCTGCACACGCTGACCGAGGACTGCGAGACACTTCGAGCGAATTTGAGCTTTTCCGCCGCTGATCGATATTTTTCGCTCATTTACCCGGAATTCGCCTGCGCCGCAGACTATTTCCCCGCAGAGAGCACGGTTTTCTTCTGCGACCATGGCAATCTTCGCCGCGCGGCCAACCACTTCACGGAGGAGCAGGGCATGATGCTTGACTCCCTGTTGCAGTCGGGTGTGCTTTATGGCGAGCTTTGCGCATTCAGCGCCGACTGGGAGAGCGTCTGCGCAACGGTACAGGGTCGGGGCGCAGTTTTTCTCGACTCATTTCTGGCCTCCGCTTACCCGGAGTCTCTCAAGCCGGCTACGCTGGTCAGCATAACGGCCAAGCAGCTTCCCTCCTACGGCGGCAATCTGGATGCTGCTGCCAACGATCTTGCCTACTACCAGAAAAATGAATTCTCGTCCCTCGTTCTCTGCGGCAATCGCCGCCGCGCGGAAATTCTGGCGCAGCTTCTGCGCGAGAAGCACATCTCGGCCTTCCTTGCCTTTCCCCTGACGCGGCTGCCGCAGCCCGGCCAGGTGCTTCTGGCTGACGGCTCACTGCCCTTTGGCATGGAGTACCCGGAGCTCAAGCTGGCCGTGCTGACCGAGGGGCAGCTTCAGACCCCCGCCCAGCCGAAGCGCAAGGCCCGCGCCAAGGCCAGCAACCGCCAGAAGCTCGACTCCTTTGCCGACCTGACGCCCGGTGATCTCATCGTGCACGAGCATCACGGCATCGGCCGTTACGTCTGCATGGAGCAGATCAAGATCGACGGCGCCGTGAAGGACTACGTCAAAATTGCCTATCAGGGAACAGACACCCTTTATGTCCCCGCGACACAGCTCGACCTGATCTCCAAATACATCGGCGGCGGCGAGGACGCCCCCGTCAAGCTCAACCGGCTCGGCGGCGACCAGTGGGAGAAATCCAAGGCGCGGGCGAAGGCTGCCGTGAAGGACATCGCACAGGAGCTTATCAAGCTCTACGCAGAACGCCGGCGTCTGCCGGGCTATCCCTTCGCGGCCGACAGCCCGTGGCAGAACGAATTTGAGCAGAATTTTCCCTATGCCGAGACGGACGACCAGCTCCGCTGCATCGCGGAAATCAAGGACGATATGGAATCGCCGCACCCGATGGATCGTCTGCTCTGCGGCGACGTCGGCTTTGGAAAAACGGAGGTCGCCCTCCGCGCCGCGATGAAGGCCATTCTGGATGGTAAGCAGGTAGCCATTCTGGTGCCAACCACCGTGCTGGCGCAGCAGCATTACACCACCGCGGTTGCCCGCTTCCGTGGCTTCCCCGTTGGCATTGGCGTGCTCTCCCGCTTCTCCACCCCGACCCAGCAGCGGCGGACGCTCTCCGAGCTGCGCGCCGGCACGCTGGATCTGATTGTCGGCACGCACAAGCTGCTGCAAAAGGACGTGGTCTTCAAGGATCTCGGTCTGCTGATTGTGGATGAGGAGCAGCGCTTCGGCGTGACGCACAAGGAGAAGCTCAAGGAGCTTTCGCGCGGCGTGGACGTGCTGACGCTCTCGGCCACGCCCATCCCGCGCACGCTGAACATGGCGCTGTCCGGCATCCGGGATATGTCCACCCTGGAGGAGCCACCGCACAACCGCTACCCGGTGCAGACCTTTGTGCTGGAATACGCCGAGCCGGTGCTGTTCGACGCAATGCGCCGCGAGGTGGAGCGGGGCGGGCAGGTTTTTTATCTGCATAACCGCGTGGAAACCATCACCCGCTGCGCGGCGCGCATCAAGGCCGCCCTGCCTGACGCGGAAATCGCCGTTGCCCACGGCAAGATGACCGAGGACGCGCTCAGCGACGTGATGCAGCGCATGGCCGAGGGTGAGGTGCAGATTCTGGTCTGCACCACCATCATTGAAACCGGCATCGACATTCCCAACGTCAACACCCTTATCATTGAGGATGCCGACCGCCTTGGCCTGGCACAGCTCCACCAGATACGCGGCCGCGTCGGGCGCAGCAATCGCCACGCCTTCGCCTATCTGACCTTCCACCGTGGCAAGGTGCTCAGCGAGATTGCAGAGAAGCGCCTGAATGCCATTCGCGACTATGCCGAGTTCGGCTCCGGCTTCAAAATCGCCATGCGCGATCTGGAGATTCGCGGCGCGGGCAATCTGCTGGGCGCTGCGCAGTCCGGGCATATGCTCAGCGTCGGCTACGACCTCTACCTGAAGCTGCTGGAGGAGGCCGTGCTGGAGGAGCGGGGTGAGCCCGCACTCGTTGAGGTAAGCTGCACCGCCGACCTGGATGTCACGGCAAACATTGACAAGCAGTACGTCCCCTCCGGCGAGCAGCGCATGGATCTCTACCGCCGCATGGCGGCCATTCGCAGCCGCGAGGATGCCGACGAGCTGCTTGACGAAATCGTTGACCGCTATGGCGACCCGCCCAGGGGCGTCATGAATCTGATGGACATTGCGCTTCTGCGCGCCAGAGCCGCCGCCTGCGGCGTGATGGACATCAGTCAGAAGGGGCGAACGCTCGTTTTGACGCTGCGCTGCTTCGATTTTCAGGCAGTCGGCGCACTCTGCGCCCGCGAGATCTATCAGAAGCGGATCTTCCTCTCGCCCAAGGCGGAGAAGCCCACGCTGACGCTTCATCTGCTGAAAAATGAAAACGCGCTGAAAGCGGCGCAGACTTTGATCGCAGCCGCCATTGACTGCGGCTTTTCTACAACAGCGGAGAAATCATCATGAAGAAAACCTGGAAAAAAATACTGAAAATCAGCCTGCTTGTGCTGCTGGTGCTCTATCTCTCCGGCTCCATTGTGGCCGTGGAGGTCATCTATTCCAGCATGTTTCACCGGGTCGAGGCGCCGGACTACAGCGGCTACCTCTGCTACAGCGACATCGCTGCCGACTATCCGCGCCAGACGCTGCAATTCCCCTCCGGCGACGAAACGCTCACCGGCTGGCTCTACGGCAGCGAGGATGCCGAGGCGCTGGTCGTCATGGCGCATGGTCTCGGCTCAACCGCCGAGAGCTATCTGCACATCACCCGCTGGTTCGTCGATCAGGGCTACTGTGTTCTGACCTATGACGCGACTGGAACCGGTGCCTCCGGCGGCAGCGACACGCGCGGACTCTCCCAGTCTGTGCTGGATCTGGACGCCGCGCTGCGCTGGGTCGAGCAGGACGCGGCACTGGCGCAGCTCCCGCTGCTGCTCTTTGGGCATAGCTGGGGCGGCTACGCCACCGCGCGCATTCTGGCCTATGACCACGATATCACCGCCACCGTCAGCGTCTCCGGCTACGACACTCCCATGGGGCTGATGTGCGAGACAGCCAGCGGCTACTGCGGCCCGGTTGTCTACCTTGGCTATCCCTTCCTCTATCTCAAGCAGGCCATCCGCTTTGGCGCGGCCGCCAACGGCTCCGCTGCCGAGGCCATCCGTCAGACGGACGTCCCTGTTCTGGTGATTCACGGCGACGCGGACAGCACCATCCACTATGATGGCGCAGGCCTGCTCTCCAGCGGCTACGACGGGGCGCATGTCACCACACTGCTCTGCCCGGGCGAGGATCACATGAGCCTGCTGCGTCCGCAGGATGCGCTGTACCAGAGCTATCTGGACGAGGTCAATGCGCAATACACCGCGCTCTGGGAGCGATATGACGGCGAGATTCCTGACACGGTTCGCGCGGATTACTACGCTGCAGTGGACAAGCAGATCACCGGCGGCGTCAATGAAGACCTGATGGCGCAGATCGACGCCTTCTATCGCGAGGCTCTCGCCTCCTGAACGCAAAAATGGCGGGTATGCCATGTCCGCACCCCGCCACAATCTCATAACAGGCAAACCGCACAAGGGTGATCGCGCCCCTGTGCGGTTTTTTCATTCAGTTTTCTGTTTCCTCCTGCAAGGCGGCCTCATAAAGCGCATTTCTGGACAGGCCGGTCTCCGCCGCCACCTGCCGCACGGCATCCTTCCGCGTTGCGCCCTGGGTCAGGAGCGCGCGCAGGCGCGCCATCGCCTGCTCCATGCTGACCGTCTGCGGCGCAGTCTCCTGCGCGCCCTCGACAATCAGCACATATTCGCCACGCGGGCTCTGCGTCTCATAATACGCCATTGCCTCCGCCAGCGTCATGCGCAAAACCTCCTCGTGAAGCTTGGTCAGCTCCCGGCAGAGGGAAATCCGCCGCGTCGGGCCAAAGGTCTGCGCCAGATCGCAGAGCATCGCGCAGAGCTTATGCGGCGCCTCATAAAAAATCATCGTCCGCGTTTCCCCGCGCAGCCCATCCAGATGGGCCATACGCGGCTTTTTCTGAACCGGGAGGAAGCCCTCAAAGGTGAAGCGCCCCGTCGGCAGCGCAGAAATGCTCAGCGCGGTGATGGCCGCGCAGGGGCCGGGAATTGCCGTGACCGTCACGTCATGCGCCGCACACAGACGCACAAGCTCCTCTCCCGGGTCCGAAATTGCCGGGCTGCCTGCGTCGGACACCAGCGCGCAGCTTTCTCCGGCCAGAATGCGCTCCAGAATGCGCTGGCCGCTTGCGGCCAGATTGTGGGCATAGTAGCTGACCAGCGGCTTATGGATTTGCAGATAATTCAGCAGCTTGCGCGTCACCCGGGTATCCTCGGCTGCAATAAAATCCGCCTCCGCCAGGGTGCGGCGGCAGCGGTCGGAAATATCAGACAGATTGCCGATGGGCGTCGGCACCAGATAAAGCATTCCGCTCATAGACACTCTCCTCTGTGATAGGCGGCGCGATAGGCCGCAGTTTGCGCGCCATCGGCCTCAAATTGAACGAAATCCGGCAGCAGTTGCAGGCCGGGTTTGCCACCCCGCCGCGCCTCGAGCAGCAGCAGACTGACCGGGCTGTCTGCGCGGTGGCGCACAAAGCGAAGGCGCTTGGGCTCCAGCCTATGCGCGCGCAGCGCACAGAACAGATCGCAAAGGCGCTCCGGCCGATAGACCAGCGCGAAGCGTCCGCCCGTCGGCAGCAGCCACGCCGCAGCGCAGCACAGCTCCGCAAGCGAAAGACTGGTCTCCGCCCGGGCCTCCGCCGCAGCCGCGCTCGTTTTCCCGCTGCTGGCGGCAAAATAGGGCGGGTTGGAGATCACGCAGTCCGCGCTGCCCGCAGGCAGCAGCCGACGGCAGTCGCGCACATCTCCCAGCAGCGCGCGCATCCGCGTGCCGAGGGCATTCAGGGCAATGTTTTCCTGCGCAAGCCGGTGCGCCGAAGCACGCAGCTCCACACCCGTCACGCAGCAATCCGCAGCGCGGGCGCACAGCAGCACCCCCAGCGTCCCGCCGCCGCTCCCCAGATCCACAACGCGCGCCCGCCGGGGCAGCGTAATAAAATCGGCCAGCAGGACGGAATCCGTTCCAAGTGGAAAGGCCGCCTCCTGCCGCAGCCGCATTGCGTTCCACAGTGCTTCTTCCATAGGCAAAAAGAACAAAAGCCACCGAAGGCTCGGTGGCTCCTGTATCCTTACTCCTCGACGATCGCTTCGACAGGGCAAGCATCGGCACAGGTGCCGCAGCCTGCACACAGGTCGGGGTTGATCTCGTACTTGCCATCGCCCTCGGCAATTGCCTCAACGGGGCATGCGCCGGCGCAGGTGCCGCAGGCGACACAAGCATCAGTAATACGATATGCCATAAGTAAAGCCTCCTGTATGATTTGGGTACTCCCATTCTATCACGTTTTGCGGAAAAAGCAAATAGTAAAATGCAGAAACCGATAAATTTTTCGTGCGTATAGATTTTGCCGCGCCGGGCTAGAATCTCAGCGGTGTGCAGGAGGTGCGGCAGAGATGAAAAAAGGATCGTTTCCGGCGCAGACAAGGCGTCTGCTGGAGCTGGCCTGGGCGATTACCGCCCGCGCCGGGCATAGTCGGGTCGGCACGGAGCACATTCTGGTCGCCGCCGCTGCGTCCACGGACACGCTGCCGGGGCGGCTGCTGCACTGGCGTGGTCTAAGCGCGGACGAGCTGCTGGCGGCGCTGCTGGCAGAATGCGGCAGGGGCACTGCGCTGCACCGTCTGCCGCAGGGCTTCTCCACCCGCGCGCAGCGGGCACTACGGCGCGCGGCTGCGCAGTCGCAGGCGCTCTGTCCGGCGGCGCTGCTGCTTTGTATTCTGCGCGACAGCAGTTGCGGCGCCTGTCGTCTGCTCACGCGCTGTGGCGCGGCGCCGGAGTTGCTGTTTTCCGATCTATATGAGGGACAATGTGTCCGAAAGGAGCAAGCGATGCAAAATTTTCGTCTGCTGGAGCAATTCGCGGTGGATATGGTCGCGCGGCCGGAGAAAACCGATCTGGTAATCGGCCGCAACATGGAAATCGAAACCGTGCTGCAAATTCTCTCGCGGCGGCAAAAGAACAATCCCGCGCTCATTGGTGAGCCGGGCGTTGGCAAGACCGCCATTGTCGAGGGCGTTGCCCAGCGCATCGCGGCCGGACAGGTTCCGGAGGCGCTGCGCGGCAAGCATCTTTACGCGCTGGATATGGCCAGTGTCATTGCCGGAACCAAGTACCGCGGCGAGTTTGAGGAGCGCATCCGCGATCTGCTTGCCGAGCTCCGGCGCACGCAGAATGTCATTCTTTTTGTTGACGAGATGCACACGCTGGTCGGCGCCGGTGCAGCCGAGGGCGCCATCGACGCGGCGAATCTGTTCAAGCCTGCGCTGGGGCGCGGCGAATTGCAGCTCATCGGCGCGACCACTCTGAGCGAATACCGCAAATATATCGAAAAGGATGCTGCGCTGGAGCGGCGCTTTCGCACCGTGCAGGTGCGCGAGAGCACACCGGAGGAAACGCGCTGCATTCTGGAAAGCCTGCGCCCCGCGCTGGAGGCGCACCATCACATTCCCATCGCGCCAGAGGCGATCAGCGCTGCTGTGGAGCTTTCCTGCCGCTATCTGACGGACAAATTTCTCCCGGACAAGGCGGTTGATCTGCTGGATGAGGGCGCTGCGCGCGCCAATCTGGGTCGCTTCTGTGGATGCAGCCCGGACGCGCAGGAGGCGCAGCACGATCTGCGCGAGGCCGTGCGAAGCGCGCAATATGAAAAGGCCGCAGCCTTACGCGACCGTTTGCAACGCCTGCGCCGCCAGCCGCAGCCGCAGCGCCGCGTCTGCGCGGAGGACATCGCGGCGGTGGTTTCCAGCCGCACCGGAATTCCGCTGGGTATGCTCTCGGCCTCAGAGCGCCAGCGCCTGTCCACGCTGGAGCAGACCCTCGGCCGCAGCATCATCGGGCAGGAGGGCGCCATCCACGCAGTGGTGCAGGCAGTACACCGCGGGCGCAGTGGTCTGGCCGGAGAAACGCGCCCCGTGGCCGCCATGCTGTTCATCGGGCCAACCGGGGTGGGCAAAACCGCTCTTTGCAAGGCGCTTGCGCAGAGCGTTTACGGCAGCGAGGACGCCATGGTACGCATTGACATGTCAGAATATATGGAAAAATTCTCCGTCTCGCGTCTGATTGGTGCGCCACCGGGCTACGTCGGGCACGAGGCGGGCGGTGAGCTTTCCGAGCGCGTGCGCCGCCGCCCCTACTGTCTGGTGCTGCTCGATGAACTGGAGAAGGCGCATCGGGATATCTGCGGCCTTCTGCTGCAAATCATGGAGGATGGGGTGCTGACCGACGCCGCCGGGCGCCGCGTCGATTTCCGCAACACACTGCTGGTCATGACCTCCAATCTCGGCAGCGGCACGGCAGGGCCACTCGGCTTTGGGGCACAGCGCCGGGAGTCGCAGAGCATGGCTGCGCTGCGCGCGCATTTCCCGCCGGAGTTTCTTGGCCGTCTGGACTGCATTGCAGCCTTCTCCCCTCTGACGGAGGGCGCACTGACCACCATCGCCCTTCAGCAGCTTCACGCGCTCCAGCAGCGGGCAGAGCGGCAGCATTTGAGTCTGCATGTTTCCCGCGAAATCGCCGCAAGTCTGGCGCAGCGCGCCATGGGTCACGGCAGCGGCGCGCGGGAGCTGCGCCGCCTGATCCAGACAGAGCTTGAAGCACCGCTGGCGGCTGAGCTGCTCTCAGAGCGTCCTCCGGCCCGGCGCACCGCCCGGCTGGAGGAGGAACGGATTGTGCTGGTCTGAACAAGCGCGGCCCACCTCACACTGAGGCAGGCCGCGTGTTTCGTTACAACTGATCGAGATTTTTCCCAAAGCTGGGCAGACAGTGCAGCATGAACCAGTCCAGCTCCGGCATATGCATCTGCACCAGGGCGGCGCGCGTCTGCTCGGCTGCCGATTCAAACTCCTGATTTCCCGCCTTGAGCTCCTCAATGCACTTGATGTGGGCGGAGAGCTTATCCGCCGCCTTCACAATATCATGTACCGCAGGGTCATCCTCGTGCAGCAGCGGCGCATAGCTGCCGCGCAGAGATTCCGGCAAAAGCTCCAGCAGCCGGTCCGCGCTGACGCGCTCGACCTGCTTATAGGCATTGCGAATATCCGGATTATAGTATTTGATCGGCGTCGGCAGATCACCGGTCAGAATTTCCGTCGCATCGTGGAACAGCGCAGCGGTCGCGCAGCGCTCCGGATCGGCCGCCTGCCCCAGAATATCCCGGCGAATCAGCGCCAGGGCATGTGCCAGCACCGCCACCATGTGGCTGTGCTCCTGCACATTTTCCGAAAAGGAATTGCGCATCAGGCCCCAGCGGGTGATGTTCCGCATACGGGATACCAGCGCATAGAAACGATACTCCTCCAAAATAAACTCCTCCTGATTATCGTCTGCGCGCAGGAAGCGCCGGACGGCGCTCTGCCGGTGCAGCTTCGCGCAGCGCCGTCAACAGGTCAGCATAGCGCTGGCGGAATTCCTGCGCGCTGCCCGCTGCGCCGCGCGAATCCAGCAGCCACGCGCAGGGCTCCGGCCGCCAGCCGCCAAAGCCGGCAGCAAAGGCCCGCCCCACACCCATCGTCTCGGCATAGGGCAGCATCCGATAAAAATACTGCGGGTCATAACGCAGCAGCTTTTGAAGCTGGGTGCGGTCAGCGCGGCGCAGAAAGCGGCGCAGACTCAGAAGCTCCTGCAGACTCTCCATTCCGGCTGTCGTGCGTCGCCCGCCAAAAAGCGTCGCCAGCACGCAAAAGCTCTGTAAGAGGAGGTTGAGCAGCATCAGCGCAACACAGCCACCAAAGCCGGCCAGAATGCACAGCGTCAGCGCAGTCGCCGCCGCAAGCGCCAGCGGGCGGAGGGGCTGGCGATGCAGCAGCCGCAGCAGGCCACGCTGGAACAGCGCGCACAGCCCCGCCGAAAGAAGCGCCAACAGCGGAATCAGCACCCAGCGCGCCCCTGTCGCCGGAAGCAGGCGGTCAAACAACAGCAGACCAACCAGCAGCCCAGCCAGAACGCCCAGCAGTCGCAAGAGCCTCGGGTTGCTGCTGGGGCGGAAGCTGCGGCGGCACCAGGCCGCGCGCATCTGCGCAGCAGTGTCCTGTGTGGCGCGTGCAAAGCGCGCGCTGCGCACATCGCAGGTCATGCCGCCGCGAAACAGCGCATGAAACAGCCTGCGCTCCACTGGCGTCCGCTCGTTTCCCATCTCCATCCGCTTGTGCAGCAGCAGACGTCCGCCGCGCTCGCGGGAGATTTGCAGATAGCCCAGATTCCCCCAGTGCGCCAGCAGCGCCCCAAGATCGGGAAGCTCCCCGAAAAGCTGGCAGGGCACCTCGCCCGCGCAGCCCTCCAGACCGCTGCCGTGCGGCTGGCCGAGGCGCAGACGCGGATTGCGCAGCCGCAGCAGCCAGTAGAGCAGCGTCAGCAGCAGCAGCGCGTAGAAGCCCAGACGGGCATAGGGCGCAGCCTTTCCCGGCTGATTTCGCAGATCAAAGCTATTTGCCGGAAAATCCAGGCGCAGCATGACGGTCTCCGCATCGCGCAGCGGCGTGTTGCTCTGCGCCGTCAGGGTGTTGCCCTGCACCGCAAGATCCAGATAATTGTCGAATACATCATTATAATAGCCGCTTGTCCAGCGCCCGGCGCTGCCGACCTCCACCGGGAAGTGCAGCTCCAGACGATAGGAGGCAATGCCGCATTCCCAGCCATATTCCGGCAGCCGCAGGCAAAAGCGCTGGCCGCTGCCCGTCTCGCTGACGCACTGCGTCAGCCGGTAGCTGCACACGAAGGTCTGTCTGCCGGTGAAGCCCGCCTCATTGCTGACCAGCAGGCAGGTCACGCCATCCAGCTTCCGGACGCGATAGCGCCAGCCGGCCAGCTCAATGTCATCCGCGCCGCTGCCCAGCGGAATCAACAGACTCTCCGTGGCGCCGCTGAACTGGACGGTCACGGTCATGGTCACCCGGCAGGCGCCCTGCGCATCCACCGTCACCTGCGTATTCAATTCCTCGACCTCGGTACCGGCGGCACAGACCCCGCCGCACAGCAGCAGCAGGCATAAAAGCAGCAGGAGCACTCTCCTCAGCAAGCGGCTCGCCTCCCTTCCGCAGGCAGCCACGCTTACAGGCATTCCCCGGCCAGATAGACCGCTTTGCGCTGAAGCTGCGCGTCACAGAGAACGAAGTCCGCCACCTTGCCATTGGCAATGGAGCCGACCTCGTCGGCAACGCCAAGCTGCCGCGCGGGATTGGCCGTCGCAGCACGCAGCGCATCCTCCGGCGCAATGCCGAAGGAAATGGCGCGCAGCATACAGTCATACAAATTGGTCGCAGAGCCCGCGATGGTGCCATCCTCCAGGCGAGCCACGCCGCCGCGCAGGAACACCTGCTGGCCGCCAAGCTCATACTCGCCATCCGGCATACCGCAGCAGCGCAGGGAATCGGAGATGAGCACCATGCGCGCCGCGCCGAACAGCCGGAAGGCCAGCCGCACCGCCGAGGGATGGACATGCTGCCCGTCGGAAATCAGCTCTGCGCTGACCTGCTCTGCCTCCGCTGCCGCGCCGATCACACCGGGCTTGCGGTGGTGGAGGGCGGGCATGGCATTATACAGGTGTGTCAGATGGGTCGCACCCGCTGCGATCGCGGCAGCCGCCGCATCATAATCCGCATCGGTATGGGCAATGGAGACGGTGCAGAGCTTACTCGCCCGGCGGACAAACTCCACCGCGCCGGGCAGCTCCGGCGCCACATCCACAATCCGCACCAGGCCGCCGCAGCCCTCCTGGAGCTGCGCGAAGGCCTCAAAATCCGGCTCGCGGAGGTATGCACCATTCTGCGCGCCCTTTTTCTTCTCCGAGAAGAAGGGGCCCTCCATCTGGATGCCGCGCAGCACCGCCGCACCCGGCACGCGGCGCTCGACAAAGCGGCGCGCCGTGGCAAAGGCCGCGGCCAGCGTCTCATAGGGCAGGGTCATCGACGCGGGCGCAAAGGAGGTGATGCCATTGCGGGCATAGTAGCGCGCCATCTTCTCCAGCCCGGCCGCATCGCCGTCGGAAAAATCCGCGCCGGAATTGCCATGGCTGTGGACATCAATCAGACCGGGGATGACATACGCGCCCTGCAGATCGACCGCGTCCGCGGCGGGCTCGGCCAGCACACGCACAAAGCGCCCATCCTCCACGCCAAAGGCGCCGCGCTCAAAGCGGAATTGCTCCGTGTAGATCCATGCATTCTTAAAGTTCATTTTATTACGCTCCTTTTGAAAATGCCCCGCAATGGAGGTTCATTGCGGGGCGTGTAGGCTTTATTTTGCGGCCTCCTCAGCCACAATATTCTGCATCTCGACCCATTTGCTCTCCATATCCTCGACCAGGTGGAGCTGCGCGCGGGCGCGCACAAGATTATGCTCCGGGTAATCCGTCCGGAAATAGAGGTCGCCATCGAGATAGTCCGTCAGGAAACGGATCGCCAGCTCCAGCGTGATGATCTTCGCGCCAAGCGGCAGCAGCGCCTTCTCTCGCGCCGTCAAGCTGGGGCAGGCGGTCAGGAAGCCCGCCGTATAAACGCGGAAAAGATCCAGATTGATGCCCTGTCTGCTCAGGTCGCGCTCATCCTCGCGTGCAGTGGCCGCACCGAAGCGGATGGAGTCGCCATAGTCATAAAGCGAGGAGCCGGGCATCACCGTGTCCAGATCCAGCACGCAGAAGGCACGGCGGGTCGCGGGGTCAAAGAGAACATTGTTGATTTTGGTGTCGTTATGCGTCACGCGCAGGGGCAGCTCACCGCTCTCCAGCAGGGCGCAGATCGTTCCGGCCTCCTGCTTGCGGGCCATGATATAGGCCAGCTCAGCGCGAATGCCATCGGCGCGGCCGGCTGCATTTTTCTCCAGCGCCGCCTCCAGCAGACGGTAGCGGTTGGGCGTGTTGTGGAACATGGGAATGGTCTCGTGGAGCGTGTCTGCCGGGAAATCCCGCAGGAGCTCCTGAAAATGGCCAAAGGCAATCGCGCTCTCATAAAAATCCTTCTCCGACTCCGGCGCCTCGAGGCACAGGCCATCCGAAAAAACATAGCAGCGCCAGCATTCGCCCTGCTCATCAAAATAGTAGCGCAGGCCCTCGTCGGTGGGCAGGAAATGCAGCGTCTCGCGCGGATCGTCCACACGCTGGCGGATAAACTCCGTGATGGCGGTCACATTCTCCATTACCTCTCTGGGGTTGGAGAAAACATACTGATTGATTCGCTGGAGCACATAGGTGTGGCCGGTATCGGTCTTGACTTTATAGGTGCTGTTGATATGACCGGAGCCAAATTCCTGACAGGTCAGCATTTTGCCGCTGATGTGGAACTTTTGAATGGCGTTCTCCGGCCGCAGGGGCATTTTCAAAAGGGATCATCCTCTCATTATTTATCTCATCCTATGTGCAGAGGGCACATTGGTGAATACTTTC
Organism: uncultured Oscillospiraceae bacterium; assembly: GCA_964465395.1. Taxonomy (GTDB): domain Bacteria; phylum Bacillota; class Clostridia; order Oscillospirales; family Oscillospiraceae; genus JAZOXB01. Next base: position 18,385 of record CAYXIN010000026.1, read on the forward strand.
TAAATCTTATCGATTATAGCACACAGGCACCAGATTAGCAAGCATATTGCCGCATTTTTGCGCTTTTTTCTCAATTTTCCAGGTCTTGCAGCCGTCTCAGCCCCGCATAGACGCCATTTTTTGCCATCAGCTCCGCGTGTGTGCCCTGTTCGCTGATTTTTCCGTCGGCAATGACAAAGATGCGGGCAGCGCTGCGGATGGTGGACAGGCGGTGGGCAATGATGATCGTTGTGCGCCCAACCGCCAGTGCATCAAGCGCGCTCTGGATTTTGGCCTCCGTCACGCTGTCCAGCGCGCTGGTTGCCTCATCCAGAATGAGGATGGGCGGATTTTTCAGGAAAATGCGCGCAATGGAGACGCGCTGCTTCTGTCCGCCGGACAGAAGTGTGCCGCGTTCGCCCACATAGGTATTGAAGCCCTCCGGCATCGCCATAATATCCTCATAAATCTCCGCGCGCTTCGCCGCCTCAATAATCTCATCCATCGTGGCATCCGGACGGCCATAACGGATGTTGTTGCCAATGGTATCGGCAAAGAGGAAAACCTCCTGCTGCACAACGCCAATGGCATGGTGCAGCGACTCCTGCGTGACCTGACGGATGTCCTGCCCGTCGATGGTGATGCTGCCCTCGCTCACATCATAGAAGCGCGGAATCAGGCGGCAGAGCGTGCTCTTGCCGCCACCGGAGGGGCCAACGAGGGCGATGGTTTCGCCCGGCTCTACCGTCAGCGACACATGACGCAGCACGTCCAGCTCCTCCTCATAGGCAAAGGAGACATCCTGCACCGCAATCTGCCCCTGAACCTGCGCAAGCGGTCTGGCATCCGGCGCATCCTGGAGGCTGGGCTGCGTGCGCATCAGCTCCGCAAAGCGACTCAGACCGGCAAAGCCATTGGCAAACATCTCGGAAAAATTCACCAGCTTGCGCACCGGCGAGGTAAAGGTGGAGATATAGAGGCTGAAGGTCAGCAGATCGACCATCTCCAGCTCATCAATCATATACAGATAGCCGCCCACGGCGATCACCGCCACGGAGAGCAGCGTCAGGAAAAATTCCAGCGAGCCGTGGAACAGGCCCATCTCCTTGTGGAATTCGCGCTTAGAAATTTTGAAGCGGTTGTTGGCCTCGTCAAACTTCTCAAACTCAACTTCCTCGTTGGCGAAGGCCTTTGCCGTGCGGAAACCGGAGAGAGAGGACTCAATCTCGGCATTGATGGCCGCCGTCCGGCGCTTGACGCCCTTGGAAACGGCGCTCATCTTCCGGCGGCGCAGCGTGACCGTCACAATCAGAATCGGCAGAATGATCGCCACCACCAGCGCCAGCCGCCACTCAATGGAGAACATGAAAATCAGCGCGCCGATGATCGTCAAAATGGAGATCAGCAAATCCTCCGGCCCATGGTGCGCCAGCTCGGTGATCTCAAACAGGTCGCTGGTCAGGCGGCTCATGAGCTGGCCGGTGCGGTTGCGGTCATAAAACTCATAGCCCAGCGTCTGCATATGGCGGAACAGGTCGCGGCGGATATCCGCCTCAACGCGAATGCCGAAGGTGTGCCCCCAATAGGCAATGATATAGTACAAAATGGCGCGCACCAGATAGGCCAGCGCCAGCGCCGCCATAACGATGAAGAAAATGCCAAAGTGCTGATCGGGCAGCAGCTTATTCATCGCCTCGCGCGAAACCATCGGGAAGGCCAGGTCAACCATGGCCACAATCAGCGCGCAACACATATCCAGCGCAAAAAGTTTGCGGTGGGGCTTGAAGTAGGAGAGGAAAATGCGCAGCAGCCCGTGTTTTTGATAAAATTCCGTGTTCATAAGCTCATTCCTTTACAATATTCTGAATCCACATGCCCTTTTGAATCAGGATCAGGCCAACCGCGCATTTGCCCAGGTCGGCAAGCTGGCAGATCAGGAACAGCGGGATTACACCAATGGAGGTTACACTGCTGAGCAGATAGGCCACCGGCACCGTCAGGCAGCAGATATACACGCTGTCGAACAGGAAAGTCACCAGCGTTTTGCCGCCGGAGCGCACCGTATAGTAGCAGGCGCAGGCCAGCGCGTTGATGGGCATACATAGCGCCGCCACCAGCAGCAGGCTGGAGGCCAGCGCGCGGATTTCGCCGGTTGTGTTATAAATCTGCGGAATCAGACCGGAAACCGCCGCCATCAGCGCCCCGATGCCAAAGGTCACGCAGGTGGAGAACACGATGAGCTTGCGGTCGGTATCGACCGCCTCGTCAAAGCGATTGGCGCCAAGCTGCTGCCCCACGATGATTCCAATCGCGCTGGCAAGCGCCATAAACGCCACGTTGAAGACATTCGTGACTGTCGAGGTGATATTATAGGCCGACACCACGTCGTAGCCATGCAGCGAATAGCACTGACCCAGCAGCGCCATGCCCAGCGCCCAGAACATCTCGTTAAGCATCAGCGGCAGCGTCTTGCGCACCATCTGCGCAAGCAGCGCGGCCGGAATGCGCAGCGACCGCAGCAGCCCCCTCGCATAGACAAAGCGCCGACTGTGCAGATGCGTCCAGAGGATGACAACCGCCGCCTCCGCAAAGCGCGCAATCACGGTCGCAATCGCCGCGCCTGCCGAGCCCATGGGCGCAAAGCCCAGATAGCCGAAAATCAGCACCGTGTTCAGGCCGAGATTGACCACAACGGAGATGATGCCCGCCACCATGGGCACCACCGTCTCGCCGGTTTCGCGCAGCGTGCTGGCATAGCACTGCGCAAGCGTGTAGGGCACAAAGCTGATGAGCAGGATGGACAGATATTCCTTCGCGTAGCCAAGGCTGAGGGTGACACTCTCCGGCGAGGCGGCCTCGCCCCGGAGATAGAGCAGAATCAGCGGCTCATCCCAGAGCAGGAAAATGCCCACACCAACCGCCGTCAGCGCCAGACTCAGCAGCAGCTTGAAGCGGAAGGCATAGCGCACGCCATCCGGATTCCCCTGCCCAAAAAACTGCGCGCCGAAGATGCCCGCGCCGGACACCGCGCCAAAGATCGCCAGATTAAACACAAAAATCAACTGGTTTGCGATAGCGACACCGGTCATCTGCTCTGTGCCGACGCGCCCGACCATCACGTTATCCAGCAAACCGACAAATTGCGTGATGCCATTCTGAATCATGATCGGGATCGCCACGGCCAGCGCCATCTTATAAAAGGCCCGGTCGCCAAAATACCGCTTTCTCAAGGATGTCATAGATACAATTGCCTCCTAAGGTTCTTAAAGTATAGTATAGCAAAAAATGCCCGACAATGCAAGCGTGCGCGCAAAAATGTGTCCGATTATGGGAGAAATGCCACAAAAAGCTGCGAAAACGGCCGCAAAAATGCCACGCGCCGCAAGGCGGAAGAAAAAGATGTATACATTCAGCGGATTCTGTGATATAATAAAATTGAGATGGTTTGGACACAAGCCGACGGCGTGGCCAACGGCTGACATAGATACGGGATAGACTTACTTACTACACTACAAAAGGAGTTTTGCATTTGTCTGAAAAACTGAAAATCATTCCTCTGGGCGGTCTGAACGAGATCGGCAAGAACATGACCGTGCTGGAGTATGGGAAGGATATGATCGTCATTGACTGCGGTCTTGGCTTCCCCGAGGACGAGATGTATGGCGTGGATCTGGTGATTCCGGATGTCACATATCTTGCCAAAAATCAACAGAAGCTCCGTGGCTTCTTCATCACTCACGGACATGAGGACCACATCGGCGCTCTGCCCTACATTTTGCAGGCGGTCAACGCCCCGGTGCACGCCACCCCCCTGACACTGGGGCTCATCAAGCTCAAGCTGGAGGAGCACAGCCTGCTTGCCAAAAGCAAGCTTGTGACCCACAAGCCCGGCGAGGTCGTCAAGGCCGGCTGTTTCAGCGTGGAGTTTATCCATATAAATCACTCCATCGCAGACGCGGTTGCCTTTGCCGTCCGCACACCGGTCGGCACGCTGATCTTCACCGGCGACTTCAAGATTGACCCGACCAGTGAGGATGGTATGATCGACCTCGGGCGCTTCGGCACTCTCGGCAAGGAGGGCGTCTACGCGCTGCTGTGCGACTCGACAAACGTCGAGCGTCAGGGCTACTCACCCTCGGAGTCGCTGGTGGCCGAAAGCCTCGACCGGCAGTTCAAGGGCTGCCGCAGCCGCATCATTGTCACCACCTTTGCCTCAAACATGCACCGCATCCAGTCGGTCTTTGCCGTGGCGCACCGCCACGGGCGCAAGGTCGCCGTCACCGGGCGCAGCATGGAGAACATTCTCAAGGTCAGCACAGAGCTGGGCTATCTGAATATCCCGGAGGGGCTGCTGGTGGATATCAGCCAGATCAAGTCTCTGCCCAAGGAGAAGATCGTCATTGTCTCCACCGGCTCACAGGGCGAGAACATGTCCGCGCTTTACCGCATGGCCTTCTCCAGCCACCGGCAGGTGGAGATCGAGCCGGGTGACAAGATTGTCATCTCCGCCTCCGCGATTCCGGGGAACGAAAAGGCCGTCTCGCGCATCATCAACGAGCTCTACCGCAAGGGCGCCGACGTGGTTTACGACAAGCTGGAGGGGCTCCACGCCTCCGGCCACGCCTGTCAGGAGGAGCTGAAAATTATCCACGCGCTGACGCGTCCGCGCTACTTCATCCCTCTGCATGGCGAGCAGCGCCACCTGCAAAAGCACGCGCAGCTTGCGCGGCAGATGGGCATGAGTCCCAAAAATATTCTGATTGCGGACATCGGCAAGATCATTGAGTGCAGCGCGCGAAGCTGCAAGCTCAACGGGACCGTTCCCGCCGGAAAAATTCTCGTCGATGGCACCGGCGTCGGGGACGTCGGCAGCGTGGTGCTGCGCGACCGCAAGCATCTGGCGCAGGACGGCATGATCGTCGTGTGCGTCAACCT
>CAYXIN010000027.1:0-22213 GCA_964465395.1 uncultured Oscillospiraceae bacterium
CGGAAAGGCGGAAAACTTCCGCCTGCTGAATGTGCCGGATTCCAGTCTGCTGCTGATTTCCGGCGATGGTGTCAGCGTCGATCCGCAGCGCTTGCTGGATGCACCGCGCCTCAAGCAACTGATTAGTTTGCTGCGCGAGAAATTTGACTATGTTCTGATTGATACGCCACCGGCGGGGCTGCTGTCCGATGCGGCCTCCCTGAGCCGCCATGCCGACGCGGTCCTCTACGTTGTGCGCCAGGATTTGGCCAACACATCGCAGATTTTGAATGCCGTGCAGAGCATGGATGCAGCAGGTGCGGATATCATCGGCTGCGTCCTTAATGGCACGCAGGCGGGCACAACCCGCTCGGGCTATGCCTCCAAACACAGTGGCTATGGCTACAAATATGCCTACGGCTACCACAACTATGGCCGAAAGAGCCGCGCAGCGGAGGAAGAAATCGACTGACAGAAAGGCAGGGCTGCCCATGAAGCTGCTCCGGAAACTGAAACAGCACATGCACGACGGTACGCTCCGCGAAATCTGGCAGGAGACGCGCTGGATCTGGCACCACACGCGTGCCTATCATCGGGCGGTCGTGCTCTACCTTCTGCTGGGGCTGCTGGCGATGGCGCTGAGCGTGCTGGCAAGCCTGGGCTCCAGGGAGCTCATCAATTCCATTGTCTATCTGCATCAGCGTGCAGATTATACCGGAATGCGCGTGGCTTATGTTGGCGTTCCGGTGGTGCTGCTGGCCGTGTTTCATATTCTGCTGAGCGCAGTGATTCAGCGCTTCAGCGCAAAAATTAACGTCAAGGTCACCAATGAGCTGCGTGCCGAGGTATTCGCCATGCTGCTCAACACGGATTGGGAGGCGCTTCAGCAATTTCACTCCGGTGATCTTCTCAACCGCATCAATTCCGATGTGACGAACGTTGCCGGGAGTGTGCTGGGCTGGCTGCCCAATCTGATCATCAAGCTGGCGCAGCTTGGGGTTTCGCTGGTGGTTATCCTCTGCTATGATCCGACCATGGCGCTGCTTGCGCTTGTGCTTGCGCCGCTGTCGCTGCTGCTGGCCTGGCCGCTGATGGGCAGGCTTCGCGAGGGCAGCCGCAAAATGCTTGAGGTCAGGGGCGAAATGCTCTCCTTCCATGAGGAGGCGCTGCAAAATGCCCAGACGGTCAAGGCGCTGAATCTGGTGGATGTCTTTCGCAGCCGTCTGGATCGGGTGCAGAAGCGTTACTATGATGTTGCCATGCAGTATAATCACCTCTCCGTGCTCAACTCCTCGTTGCTCTCGGAGGCGGGGTTGCTGATTCGCTATTTGTGCCTGGGCTGGGGCGCCTATCGCCTCTGGCGGAGGAAAATCGATTTTGGCACGATGGTGCTCTTTCTCCAGCTTGCGAGCTATCTCAGCGCCAGCCTGACCGGGATTATCCGCGCGATTCCCTCGGCGGTGGAGTGCAGTGTCTCGGCGCAGCGGCTCATCTCCGTTCTGGAGCTGCCGCGTGAGGAGCCGGGAGAGACGCAGGCGGCTCAAACTCTGCGCCGCAGCGCGGCGCCGGTCACGCTGTGCCTGGAGGAGATCTCCTTCTGCTATCAGACACGCGAGCCGGTTCTGGAGCAGCTTACGCTCACCGTGAAGCCGCAGGAGATGATTGCCATCATTGGCCCGTCCGGAAGCGGCAAGACCACGCTCTTTCGCATTCTGCTGGGGCTGCTGCACCCGAGTGGTGGCGCCGCGCTTCTGGAGGGCGGCGGAAGCAGCCTGCCGCTTTCGCCGGCAACCCGCAGCTTTTTTGCCTATGTGCCGCAGGATCATGTGATTTTCTCCGGAACGGTGGCGGATATGCTCCGCCTGGTGCGCCCGCAGGCCACTGATGCGGAGCTGTATGCCGCGCTGCGCGTCGCCTGCGCGGAGGACTTTGTGCGCGCGATGCCGGAGGGACTGTACACACCCCTGCGGGAGCGGGGCAATTCGCTCTCGGTCGGACAGAATCAGCGCCTTGCCATTGCACGCGCGATTCTGACCGATGCGCCAATTCTGCTGCTGGATGAGGTTACCTCTGCACTGGATCCGGAGACGGAGGCGCATGTTCTGCGTCATCTGGCAGCCCTGCCGAACAAAACCTGCATTCTTTCGACCCACCGTCCGTCCGTTCTTGCGCTGTGCTCGCGCGTCTACCGCATTCGCGACAGGCGTCTGGAGCAGGTGCAGAAGCAATAAAAACAGAAGATTTTGAGATGCAACGAGCAATGGAGGTACTTATGGAACAGGCAAAGGTATATTTCACCAGCTTTGAAACAACAATGGAGGAGAATATCCAGCAGAAATTCTCCCGGCTGCTTCTGACAGCGGGACTCGACCAGATCGACTTCAAGGACAAGTATGTAGCAATCAAGCTCCATTTTGGCGAGCCCGGCAACCTGGCCTATCTGCGGCCGCAGTATGCCCGCACACTGGTTGACCTGGTGAAGCAGCTTGGCGGAAAGCCCTTCCTGACGGATTGCAATACGCTCTATGTCGGCGGCCGAACCAATGCGCTGGACCATCTGGAATCAGCCTATCAGAATGGCTTCAACCCCTACAACATGGGCTGCCACGTTCTCATTGGCGACGGTCTGCGTGGGACGGATGAGGTGGCTGTGCCGGTGAACGGCACCTATGTCCACAATGCCCGGATCGGGCGGGCCATCATGGATGCGGACATTCTGATTTCGCTGGCACATTTCAAGGGACACGAGGGCGCCGGCTTTGGCGGTACCATCAAGAATGTCGGCATGGGCTGCGGCTCGCGGGCCGGCAAGGAGGAAATGCATTCCTCCAGAAAGCCCAGCGTCCGGACGGAGCAGTGCATCGGCTGCGGAAGCTGCGTCAAAAACTGCGCCCATGGTGCGCCGGTAGTGGAAGACGGAAAGATGCACATTGACCTGAGCCGCTGCCTGGGCTGCGGTCGCTGCATCGGGGTCTGCCCCACGGAGGCCATCTACTCGCAGGAGGACGCCAACAGCCGGGTGCTCAACAGCAAGATGGCGGAGTATACCAAGGCGGTGGTACAGGGACGCCCGGCCTTTTATATCAATGTGATTTGTGACGTCTCTCCCTACTGTGACTGCTATGGCGTCAATCATCCGCCGATTTTGCCCGACATTGGTATGCTGGCCTCCTTTGATCCGGTTGCGATTGATGCGGCCAGCGGATGCCTCTGCAATCAGGCGCAGCGCAGCGCCAATGCGCAGTTTTCTGCGGATACCGGCGATGTGTTTACCGATTTGCATCCATCTACCGACTGGCATGTTCAGATCAGCCACGGCAAGGAGATCGGCCTTGGCACGGATGAATATGAGCTGATTCGAATCTGAGCGAAGAAGCTGCCATATTGCCGCCCGGTGCTATACGCGCCTTCGAGAAACTGTCCCGCGCGGTGGTTCCCCATTCCTCAGGCTGCTTTCCCGGCGCCCTGTCTGTGGAGCGCAATATTCTGCATAGGAAAAGGTCGTGTATCGCGATGGATACACGACCTTTTTGCAATCCTGCAAACGATGTGACATGAAACAAATCTTGTTAGGCGTTATTTGCATTATCACTGCGGGTGGAGGCGGCTGCCTTTTGCTGGCGGAGTGTTTGCCGCAGAAAGGTGGAGAGCGCCTCGGCGCTGCCAAGCGCAAAGCCGCGCTTATCCAGCACATGCCGCCGCCATTTTGTAACGAGATACAGATATTGCGGTGTTTCGTGCAGGCGCTCCAACTCACGATAGGAATAGGAATAACGGTTATCGTGCAGTCCCTCATGCACCTCGAAGCCGTCTGCGCCGAAGCGGAAGGTGGTCACGCAAACCGCTGACTTTCCTGCCCGGCAGTATTTCCGCCAGAGCTGCGTGCGGCTGCGCAGGGGAGAGACAGCCATCAGCAGTGTCAGAGAAAACCAGACAAACCAGTCGAGTGTCAGCGTCGAATGCGTGCGGAAGATGGTGACACTCTCCCAGAGAAACAGCGCAAGAAACAGGAGAAAGCGGAGCAGCCAGCTTATAAAAAGGCGTTCGCGATAGTAAAAGAAGAAGCAGTCATACACCAGCGTCCGGGTGTTGCGGGTCTTGTTTATAAACTGCATTGCTCATCCCTCCGTGCTGCGATAACCATAGGGAATCAGGAGCAGAGCGGCCTGTAGCTCCCTGGCGGTCAGTGTGTGTGCGCCAAAGGTCAGGCAGTAGTCCTCCGGAACCCAGGTCAGCGCGAGATAATACTTCCCGCCCAGCGGGATGGAGCGATATGCGCCATTCACTTCTTCCAGGCAGGTGGTCACGCCGGGGCAAAGCGTCGTCTCATCCACATAGACCACGCTGCTGCCCAGCGTATCGTATGGGGTACAGCCGGGCGCTGCTGCTGCATCCAGGCAGATCAGAAGCTGCCCGTTGAGACAGGTCAGGTAGCTCTGGCTGCCGGTATCTGTGGGGCTGTCCAGAAGGCTCTGCGCAATGTCCAGCACCAGCACATCGTTGCGCTTTTTACCGTAGTCGAGAAAAAAGAGAAGCTGGGGCTGGGCAGCGTTCTGCTGCTGCACCAGCTCTGCCCGCAGCCAGATGTTGTTGCCAAGGGCAACTTCGGCGGCGTTCTGATTCAGATAGTCAATCGAGCGGTCGTGGATATAGGCCGGTGAGCCGGAATAGAGAACGGTGAGTGACGCGGGCTGCGGAGAAAGCAGCCAGGCGACAAAAATGCAGATGCCGAGCACAGCCGTGGCAACCGGCAGCGCAATGACCCAGAGCCTTCGTATGTGCATGGAGCGCCTCCTTATATTATAATGTATATTTTTGCTCATTATAGCAGAGCACAGAAGAAAAGACAAGCCTTTTTCGGGCGGGAGTATGGATTTCCGGCTTTACAGGCGGAGAATGCTGTGGTATGATGAAAATGAGCCGTGCGCACCCGAAAAATGCGTGCGTCAGGTTTTTAGAATCAGAAAACAATGGAGGAGCTATGGAACAACGAGCCTTTGGAACAATGCGCAGCGGCGAGAATGCTGCGCTGTATATCCTGAAAAACAGCAATGGCATGGTGATGGAGGTCAGCGACTTCGGCGCGACGCTGCACGCGCTGCGTGTGCCGGATCGGACGGGCGCGCTGCTGGATGTGGTGCTGGGCTATGACGATCCGCGCGGCTATGAGGAGGCAAAGGGTACCTTCTTTGGCGCAACGGTGGGCCGGAACGCCAACCGCATTGGAGGCGCGGCCTTCACCCTCAACGGAAGCAGCTATACGCTCGATGCGAACGACGGCAAAAACAACCTGCACAGCGGCCTGCATTTTTACAACACCCGCCTGTGGCGCTGCACGGCGCAGACAGCGCAGAGCGTGACCTTCTCCCTCCACAGCCCGGATGGAGACCAGGGCTATCCCGGTGCGCTGGATATCGACGTGACCTATACCCTGACGGAGGATCAGGCCGTGCGGATCGATTATCGCGCCTGCCCGCAGGCCGACACCATCATCAATCTGACCAACCACAGCTACTTCAACCTCAACGGCCATGATTCCGGCTCGATTCTGAAGCACAGCCTGTGGGTGGATGCGGATGCCTTCACGCGGACGGATGCTGCGCTGATTCCGACGGGGGAGATCGTCCCTGTCGCGGATACGCCGATGGACTTCCGCACGCCGAAGGAGATCGGCCGCGATATCGACGCGCCCTATGAGGCACTGCGGCTGGGCAAGGGCTACGACCACAACTGGTGTCTGAAGCACAGTGGCAGTCTCGCGCTGGCGGCAGAGCTGACGGGCGACCGGAGCGGGCTGCGGATGCAGGTTTATACCGATCTGCCCGGTATGCAGATTTATTCCGGCAATTTCCTGACCAGAGAGGTCGGAAAGCAGGGCGCGGTCTACCTGCATCGCCAGGGCATCTGCTTCGAAACGCAGCACTGGCCCGATGCCATCCATCATCCGGCTTTCCCCAGCCCGGTCTGCAAGGCAGGGGAGACTTATAAAACGACAACAATCTATCAGTTCCGCTGATTCTCCACCAGCGTATGCGACGGCTGCGCCGCAGCGCAAACGCATCGCCTCCGATATGGGCGCAATGGCCTGTGTCGGGGGCATTTCTTTCCCCGTTTTCAGCAGATAGCACAAGAATCGCGCCGCCACTTTGGTAAGAAATCCAAAAATTTTTTTCGGGATTTACACGGAATGGAAAATATGGTATAGTTTATTCGGAATATGTTAAACGTTTACCAGACGGGAGAAGCGCCCCTTGTGCGGCGCTGCTGCGGACGGGTATCCAGTGACAGGGCTGTCTTCATCGTGCGCCGGGCAGGGAATGCCTGCTGCATGGCTTCGCAACGCGTTGTAAATGGCCCTGCTTGTGATACTGCAAAGCGGATCGTGCTTCTTTTCGGCATTTTCAAAGCCTGGATTTGGAAAGGAGGAGACATCACAACTCTTGACAAATGCTGCCGTGTCGAGGTAGACATACCCTGCGTACCGGTATCCGTCGCCGGTGCCGGCTGCCCGTGGGGGCAATTCTTTTTTATGCAACTGTTAAACGTTTAGCACACCGCAAAAACCAGAATTTGCCAAACTTATGGAAGGAGAGAATTCGAAATGAAACATCTGTCCCGCAGAATCATCTCACTGTTCACAGCGGTTGTTCTGGTCGTTTCGCTGGTTCTCGGCGCGCTGCCTGCACTGACTCCGACAGTCGCAGCGGCTGCTGATGACACCATCAAGAACGACAGCCTGAAGGTCACGGTTGGTGATCTCGGCCAGATCTCTGCGCTGAACATTGTCAACAATCCGCTCAATGCATGGGGCGAGGAGATTAACTTCGTCCTGCCCAACGACACGTCTCCGCAAAATGGCGTGCAGCATCAGTGGATGGGCGAAATGATCTTCTCTGTCCGCTCCAGCGCGGACGGCACATTCCCCACCGACAACAGCGGCTTTGAAGAGGTCGATATCAACAAGACCCTGGCAGCCGGCGGCTCCACCACGGCCTCCGATGCCTCTGCCAATCTGGAGAGCAACCCCTACATCACCAAGACCGTCAATGACAAGAGCATTGAGGTCAACTACACCGGTCTGGCACTCGACTCCGATGTCAGCCGCGCGATGAAGGGCTTCAACGTCAAGTCTGTCTACGATATGTCCACGGACGACGGCTCCATGCTCTGGTCTATCACGATCTCCAACGCCAGTGAGGAGTACCTGGAGTTCGGTGACGTGGGTCTGCCCATGCCCTGGAACAACAAGTACACTTATGTGAACAGCGTCTATAACCAGAGAGTTACGGCCCATACCTTTGCCGGTGCTGACAGCGGCTATGCCTATGCCATCCGTTGCAGCGGCGAGGGTAACTATATTCTCTTTACCCCCGTTGTGGAGTCCGGCGCCCGCATCGAGTATGTGGATAACTGGATCGGCTCCAACAACGGCGTCAGAGACAACCGCAACAGCAGTCTCTTTACCAACTGGTGCGGCGATCAGGGCGGCTGGCAGCCTGGCCTGAGTGTCTACTACATCCATTCCAAGGATATCCGCAAGACTGGCCGCAGCTACTTCGAGGACTGCTCCAGCCTGATCCTGGCTCCCGGTGAGAGCCAGACCTATCAGTTCAAGTTCTCCGCTGTCCGCGCCGGCGACAATACCGCCCAGGAAAGCGCGACCAGCGCCAACAACGCTTCCGACTCCATCGAGGAGCGCGAGAACAACATGCGTTCGATCCTCTACAAGGAGGGTCTGATCGACGCCATCGCAGTGCCCAGCTTCCAGACTGCGCTGAATATGCAGACCAAGCTCGATCTGCACTATGATGAAAACAAGATCAGAGTGACCAAGGTGGACATCCAGTGCGTCCACGAGAATGACCCCTATGGCGAGGAAAACATTCCTTACCAGGAGAGCGGCAAGGTCAACAACAACCGCACCGGCCTTGGTGAGCATGGCGCCAACGAGGGCTACAGCGAGTCCGTGACCTTCGTCGAGGCCAAGGAAGTGGATGGCGAGATGCACCACATCTATGACCTCTGCTTCGCCTGCATCGGCAACAACAGTGTCCGCGTTGAGTATCAGCTCAAGGTTGGCGATGAGTGGGTTGACAAGTTCACGCAGTACGAGTTCAACGTCCTGACTGAGCTGGATCTGGCCACCGAGACGCACGCCGATTTCATGGTTACCAACACCCAGGATACCGATCCGGAGAGTGCTACCTACGGCATCTTCAGCGACTGGTATTTCGCAAGTGGCCGCGACAGCAACGAGCGCAACCACTGGGGCGATGACTGGAGCCATGACAACATCAACTTCATCGCGATGAAGAACTATCTGGATCCCGATCCCGAGCAGGTTAAGGCAATTGAGACCTACCTGATTGACTTCATGTGGGAAAACTACATGGCCAATACGCAGGAGACCTATACGGTTGCCAACTACCTGAGCGCTTCCGGTATCTACAGCACCAGCTCCAGCCCCTATACCCGCACCTACTCCGAGATGATGGAGTGCACCGGCTTCTTCAATATGTACCGCATTGTCAAGGCTTATCCTGACCTCATTTCCTATCGCAAGCCTGCAACCTGGTATCTGGAGAAGGCCTACGGCATCTACATCAACCGCGTGGGCGCCGGCACCATCGGCTTCTACGGCGAGCAGCAGGTTCCCGATATGATCGAGGCTCTCTACGCCGAGGGAATGACCGAGGAGGCCAACAACCTGAAGGAAACCTTCGCAATGGACAAGGCATGGTACTGCACGGTCTATGCCACCTATCCCTACGGCTCCGAGTTCGCCTATGATAACACGGGCGAGGAGGGTGCCTTCGCCGCAGCACAGGCGATGCTGAAGTACTATCCCGAGGAGGACTTCACCGCTGAGGCACAGACGGCTATGAACCTTGCAAATCACAAGACCCGTGCCATGCGTGGCATTCAGCCGACGTGGTATCAGTACGCTGACCCCGCCTTCATCGGCGGCGAGAGCTGGTGGAATTTCCAGTACACCGCTTCTCTGGCAGGCTCCATCATGGATGACTACATGCGTTATCAGGAGACTGAGGACGGCGACAGCACCGCATGGGCAGCCCGCGTGAACTATGCGGCAAAGCTTTCCAACTTCAACGCCATCAACATGGGCCAGATCACCGACACCTATGTCGGCAGCGTTTCCTGGCGCTACAACATGTATAAGGGCGGCTACGGCGCCATGAACGTCAACGACGGCGGCACCCGCGTCATGAACAACGGCTGGCAGGACTTCTCCGGCGAGTCGGACGAGGGTCTCTATGGCTCCCTGCTGCGCATCAGTGCCGACGTCATCAATGACCCGATCTTCGGTCTGTATGGCTATGGCGCAAGCGTGACCAGCACCGACGGTGTCTACACCATCATCCCCAACGACGGCTATGGCAAGCGCGTCAATGTTCTGGACGAGAAGATTTATGTCGAGACCGTGCAGGACACCATCGAGAAGGCCAGAATTGCCGCCGATGGCAGCAGCATCATCCTGACCCTCAAGGGCTACACGACGAATGCCCACAGCTCCACCATCGACCTCAGCGGCGCCGGACTCAAGACCGGCTTCTATGCCATCACGGTCGGTGAGACGAAGCTGGGCCAGATCTATATCAACGCCAACCACGAGGGCGTGACGACTGTGACGCTGCCCGCAGGCGAGAGCGTTGAGCTGACCCTGACCAACGACGCGACCGCAGAGAACGCGGCTCCTGTTGTGGAGATCACCGCTTCTACCGATGAGCCGCAGGCAATCGTTCCCTTCGAGCTGACTGCCACCGCGACTGACGACGGCGCACCCAGTGGCGACCTGACCTACGAGTGGAGCGCTGTCAAGACGCCGGAGGGCGCAGAGGTTACTTTCGAGACCCCCGCAAAGCCGACCACGAAGCTGGTTGCGACCGTCATGGGCGACTATACCTTCCAGGTCAGCGTCAGCGACGGCGAGAAGACCACGGTGGAAACCATCGATCTGAATCTGGCCGCTGCGCCGGAGCGCCTGAACCCCGTGATCACGGAGACAACCGGCGTGCAGAATACCGACAATCCCTCTGTGGCAGACCTCCACGTCGAGGCTACGCTTGACGAGCTTTACCACGGCACCGCTGTCTATAGCTGGGAAATCGTGAGCCAGCCGGAGGGCGGCGAGGCAGCCATTGCCAACGCAGATCAGCAGGATGCACAGCTTCTTGTGCATGTGGCTGGTGAGTATGTTGTCCGTGTGACAGTTACGGATGAGGACAAGTCCTCCTCTGCTGAGATCACGGTCACCATGAGCGAGAAGGCCGACGGCGTGCAGCGCATGACTGCTGTTGTGACGAAGGCCGGTGTTGAGCCCACACTGCCCGAGAGTGTCAGTGCAATCTACCCGGATGGCAGCATTTCCGAAGGCACGGTTACCTGGGATGCGATCTCCGCGGAAAGCTACGCTGCTGAGGGCCGCTTTGATGCGCTTGGCACCATCGATGGAACCGAGATCCGCGTGGCGGTTCCTGTCTATGTGGTTGTGAATGACCTGGTGAACGTTGCACCGCTGGCCATTCCCTCTGCAATTATCAATACGCCCCAGGATCTTGGCGGCGTGGCCGGCCTGAATGACGGCTTTGATCCCGAGCGCTCCAGCGATACCTCTCATGGCGTCTGGCATAACTGGCTGGGCGATCAGGGTGGCACGGCATGGGTGCGCTACGATTGGGACGAGGCGATTCTCCTGACCGGTATGGACGCTTACTACTTCAAGGATGGCGGCGGCAACTTCTTCCCGAAGGATGTTGCAATCGACTACCTGGATGAGAACGGCGAGTGGAAGCCTGTTCCCGTTATTTCCGGTCTGGGTCTTGAGCTCAACCAGTATAACACCACAACCTTCTCCCCCATTTCCACCACCGCGCTGCGTATGACGATGAATCCCGCAACTCTGGGCGTCGGCGTCATCGAGTGGAAGGTTTATGGCTATCCCAGCGGCTCCTTCGTTGATACCACCGCGCTGAAGGCTGCGATTGCTGCGGCTGAGGCGCTGGACACCAGCTTCTTCACCGACAGCGCAGTCAGCCAGCTCAAGGCTGAGCTCACTAGAGCGCAGGTTGTTCTGGATAATGAGGAGTCTACGCAGGACGAGGTCAATGCAGCGACCAAGCGCCTGAACAAGATCGTTGCCGGTCTGGAGACCTATGACGGCAACCTGGCCTATACCGCCAGCGTCGGCACCAGCTTTGTTTCCTCCTGGGAGCACCTGGATGCAGTCAATGACGGCTGGGCACCCAAGGCATCCAACGGCAGCGGCGGCTACCACTATGGTACCTGGGGCAATACCTCCGCGGCCGAGAGTGTCACCTACACCTGGGGCACCAAGGTCAAGCTGAACTCCACGGATATCTACTTCTGGTATGATGGCGTCACGATCACCAGCGGCGGTATCCGCTTCCCCGCAGAGTATATCTATGAGTATCTGGATGACGATGGCAACTGGGTCGAGGTGCCGAATGCGCAGGGCTATGCGCTGGAGGCTCACGGCTACAACACCACCAGCTTTGATCCCGTTGTGACCACCGCACTCCGCGTCACGATGACCAAGCGGGCCAACGACTACAATGGCGTCGGCCTCTGGGAGTGGAAGGTCTATGGCGAGGTTTATGTCGATCCGGCAGTCAAGGCGGTTGAAGAAGCCATTGACGAGATTGGCGAGGTCACCAGAAACAGCGGTGACGCAATCGAGGCTGCCCGCAATGCCTATGACGAGCTGCCCGATTCCCTGAAGGATGAGGTCATGAACTATGAGACCCTCCTGGACGCTGAGGCACGCTACGAGGAGATTCGTGTCCGCATGGTCTACACGCAGGTTACGAATCCGGCAGACTTCCGCGAGGATGCCAACTATCTGGTTGTCGCATGGCGTTACTTTGGCGGCAGCAATGCCGACTCCACCAACGGCTATGTTTTCCACGCTGAGAACAACGGCAACCTCCGCACCGAAACGACCGACGGCTATGCCACGGTCAATGGCGAATTCGACGAGAGCTGCCTCTGGAAGCTCAGCTATACCAATGGCAAGCTGACCATGCAGAACGTTGCAACCGGTCTCTATCTGGGCGACAGCGTTCCCGCAGCCAGTGAAACCGCTTATGCCCTGACCATCGCCACCGGCGAGGTCGAAGGCTATTCCAACTTCGCAATCGGCACCGCGTCCAACGCGCTGCGCTTCTCCGGTTCCGCCAACGCATTCTCCTTCGGCGGCGGTGAGCCCGCCAGCGAGGTCACCGGTACGAATGCCTGCAACCTGACCATCTATGAGGTGGAGCTGATCGATCCCGCAGTTGAGGCGGTCGAGAAGGCCATCGACGAGATTGGTGACGTCACCAAGGAAAGCAAGGATGCCATTGATGCTGCCCGTGCTGCTTATGATGCGCTCGATAAGGATCAGCAGGCACTTGTTGAGAACTATGATGTGCTGCTTGCTGCTGAGCAGGCATACCGCGATCTGATTACCCTCCAGGAGCTGCTTGCGCTGGTTGAGCAGGCTGCCGACGATGCAGAGCAGGCCGCTGACGAGGCCGCTGCTGCTGAGAAGGCTGCTGAGGAAGCCAGAGCTGCCGCTGAGCAGGCGCAGAAGG
Source organism: uncultured Oscillospiraceae bacterium (assembly GCA_964465395.1). GTDB lineage: Bacteria > Bacillota > Clostridia > Oscillospirales > Oscillospiraceae > JAZOXB01. The sequence continues at coordinate 12,594 of CAYXIN010000027.1, forward strand.
CTGCTGAGGAAGCCGCTGCTGCTGCCGGCGAGGACAGAACGGCTGCTGAGGAAGCCCAGAAGAAGGCTGAGGAGGCTCAGGCGAAGGCCGAGGCTGCCGAGGCTGTTGCTGAGGAAGCCAGAGCTGCCGCTGAGCAGGCGCAGAAGGCCGCTGAGGAAGCCGCTGCTGCTGCTGAGGAGAGCAACAAGGCTGCCGCTGAGGAGGCTGCAAAGGCTGCTGCTGAGGCTGCAAAGGCCGCTGCTGAGGCAAACAAGGCTGCTGCATCCGCTGAGGACGCTGCCAAGTCCGCTGCCGAGGCTGCTGAGGCAATGAAGAATGCCCAGACTGCCCAGGCTGCTGCCGAGGATGCGCAGAAGGCTGCTGAGGAAGCCCAGAAGAAGGCCGAGGAAGCCAAGGCCAAGGCTGAGGAAGCTGCTGAGTCCACCGCTGAGGATAAGGCCGCTGCGGAGAAGGCAAAGCTTGAGGCTGAGGAAGCCCAGAAGGCTGCCGAGGATGCCCAGAAGGCTGCCGAGGATGCAAAGGCTGCCGCCGAGCTTGCAATGCAGGCTGCGGAGGACTCCAACAAGGAAGCCGCTGCCGCTGCTGCACTGGCTGCGCAGTATGCCCAGGAGATGGCCGAGACCTACAAGGAAATCGTCCGCATCAAGGCTGAGCTCGTGGAGTACCTGGCTCAGGCACAGGCCGCTGCGGAGCAGGCTGAGGCCGACCGCAAGGCCGCTGAGGAAGCACAGCGCAAGGCTGAGGAGGCTGCTCTGATCGCCGCCCGCTATGCTGCCATGTATGAGCTGGCCGATCTGCTCGAGGACGGCGACGCCCTCGTTGGCCATTGCAGAGATGAGTATATGAGCATCATTGAGGATGCCCGCGCTGCTGTTGAGGCTGCGACCAGCGCTGCCGAAGTAGCAGAGGCGCTTGAGGCTGCCAAGGCTGCGCTGCTGACCGTCGGCTGCCCGAGTGAGCAGTTCACGGATGTGAGCGCGACCGGCTGGTACCACAATGCAGTGGACTTCATGCTGGAGAACGGCTACATGAACGGCATTTCCAAGACGCTCTTTGACGTCGAGGGTAAGCTGACGCGTGCCCAGCTCGTCACGATTCTCTACCGCATCGCCGGTGAGCCCGAGACGACAGGCGAGTGCCCCTTCACGGACATCGCTGCGGATCAGTGGTACACGCAGGCTGTGACATGGGCCGCAGAGAACGGCATTGTCAACGGCATGGATGAGACGACTTTCGCGCCGAACCTCTACATCACGCGTGAGCAGATTGCCGTCATTCTCTACCGCTACAGCGAGGCTGAGGCAGTGGAGGAGGATGCACTTGCAGCGTTCCCCGATGCAGAGAAGGTGTCCGACTATGCAGTCGAGGCGATGAACTGGGCGGTTGCTGTGGGCCTCATCAATGGCTCCGACGGCAAGCTCCTGCCCGGCGAAACCGCCACCCGCGCACAGATTGCTACCATCATGATGCGCTTCCTGCAAAATAACTAAGCTAACATTTTCGTTTCTCCCCCCGTCCTCCCACCCGGTTCTGCCGGGTGGGAGGGCACCATCCCTCTCGCTGGGATGAGGGTGGAGATTGACGCCCCCAAGCTCTGTTACAGAATAGAGCACCACCGATGTATCATAATTCTGAAGATGGGAGGCAATAAAAGAATGAGAAAGCCCTTAATTCAAAAACTGCTTGCCGGCCTCCTGGCGTTTGCTCTCGTGTTCTCGCTTATACCGGCGAGCCTGGTAACTCTTGCAGCCGAGGAAGAAAGCGGTGCTCCCGCAGCGCTGGATATCGGCTATCCGGTGTTCAAGAATACGGAACTGCTGGATGAGGTTTATAACCTGGAAAAGCTTGGCGTTTCCTATGCCGAGGATGACCTGATGATGGCCATCTATCAGCAGGATCTTGCCAACGGCGGCGATTCCTTCTATTTTGACCGCGTGCTTGCCCGCGAGGGTGTTGCCAATGGCGACGCCGGCAGCAACGGCAATAACGACGGCAATACCTTCATGACCAGAGGCCGCGCCCTCTATATGTACACCAGCTCCCCGCGCGTGATCGGCTTTGGCGGCAACACTGCCTATCATCAGCCGTTGAACGCGGGCAACATGTATGCCATCACCTTCCACAGTGAGGGCAGACAGCTCAGCACCAGTGAGACGACTTCCAAGCGTGTGAACTATCCGAGTAACTGGGTAAGCCTCTACACGGTTGGCAGCAATCTGACTGCGGATGTGACCAAGTTCATCAACCAGGAGAACGTCGCGGTCACAGCCATCACCCTGACCAACATCAGCCAGACGGAGCAGACTGTCACAGTCCAGGCCGCCTCTGACTTCGTTTCGGAGCAGTCTACCGTCGAAATCGGCGGCACCGTGGTGCCGGAGCTGATCGGCACGGTCAGCTCTCCTGCCAATCTGACCACCATCACGACCCGTCTGACGGGCAATGGCTTTGACTATGCAGAGTCGGAACATGCCCTGAGCCGCGAGCTGACCCTGGCTGCCGGCGAGAGCGTTGATCTCAAGGTCGTCATGGGCTGGACCACCGAGGAAATTCCCGCCTCCACCACGGACTATATCCGTCTGGCTGAGTTGGGGAATCTCGAAGCCATCCGCGCGCAGAAGGCCGAATACAACCTCTACTGGGCGGAGAACGTTCCCTACATCGATGTGGAGAACAAGGCTGTGCAGAAGGCCATCGACTACCGCTGGTGGCTGGAGCGCTTCAATTCTCTCGATGCCAATATTCCCGGCTATGATTATCAGTATCCGATTACCATCGAGGGTGTGCTTGGCTACAACAACGCCATTGTCCTGACCCAGTCCATGCATTTGCAGGACACCAAGTGGCTGCGTTCCCCCTACCTGGCCTATGGCCAGATCCTCTCTGTGGGCAACTCCTCGCAGAGCAGCGCTTTCCTGGATAACCCCGGCAACCGCAATAACTGGAACAACCACTATGGCCAGTATATTGCCGAGGCTGGTCTGGAAGCCTTCAATGTCATTGGCGGCGGCGCCGAGGTTGCGGAAAACTTCGCTTATTACTTCGGCCATGACGCAACCGGTCAGCTCGAGCACTATGGCAATCATATTGACGGCCGCTCCCTGATCGCCTACCGCAACAACTACATGACCGGTAACGATGCCGACACCATTTCCATGCATGCGCCCGGCACCGGCACCTGGAAGGCCCACGGCGAGAACGCCTATGTGTGGGCGGCTGCGGATGCAGCGGCGACGCTCTATGAGCAGCTTGGCGACACCAAGCAGGCCACGGTTTACCGCGAGCTGGCTGACAAGATTCAGACGGACGTGCTGGAGCTGATGTGGTGCGAGCAGTGCCAGAAGTTCGAGACCTATGCGGTGCGTCCGACCTCCGCGCAGCACAACACAGAGCAGCCCAATCTGGTGCTTTACACCGAGTCCAACAACTACAACTACTTTGCCGTTGGCATGGTTCCCACGGATGAAACCTCCATCGCAAAGTATAAGGAAGCTCTGAAGACCTTCACCAATGGTGAGGAATTCCCGATCTTCCCGTTCTACACCGCCAACCAGGTTCACAACCAGAGCGTCAGCGGCTCGAACAACTTCTCCAACATCAACTTCACTGTTCAGCTTCGCGCATACGAGGCTGCGCTGCGTACCTATGATGTCGAGCAGGAGTATGTCACCGATGACATGCTGGCAATGATGGCCGAATGGATGGCCTGGAACGTCTATCCGGATGCCGGTGATATCCGTTATCCCAACAACAACGAGTTCCATAACATCGATGGGAGAACGCTGGATAACTACTACCGCTCCTGGATTTATCACAACATCCTTGGCAACTATATCTATCTCTTCATCGAGGACATGGCGGGTCTGCTGCCGCGTGCCGATGAGAAGATTGAGCTGGATCCCATTGTCTTCCCCTATGACCATTTCATGGTCAACAATGTCCGCTACCATGGCCATGACTTGACTATCGTCTGGGATGAGATCGGTGACGAGATCAGCTACTATGCGGATCGTCCCGAGGGCTATTCGCTGTATCTTGACGGTGAGCTGGTCTTCACCCTGAGCGATCTGGTGCATGTGATCTATGACACCACGACCGGCGAGCTGACCTTCCAGGAAGGCGAGACGGCTGAGGTTCTGACCAAGAATGCAGGCAAGGCAATCCCCACCGCGATGAACACTGCCATTACCGACACCAAGGTGCTGGCCATGCTGGAGAAGTCCGGTATTCATGGCCTGACCAACCTGGCTGAGGGCGCAGAGGTGACGGCGACCTTTACCCCCGACACGGCCCGCGCTGCGTCCTGGGCAGAGAAGCACCGCGCCGATGGTTCGGACGCAACCTCCACCGCAGTGAACGAAACCCTTCCCGACCCGCAGGCGGTTACGGACGGCACGACCGTCAATATGCCGTTCTGGGGCAACTACAACAGCCCGAACAGCAAGGATTCCCTGGTTCTGAAGCTGGATGCTGCGCAGACCGTGGATATGGCAACGCTGTACTTCTACAATGACCGCCAGAATGGTGGCTATGCCGAGCCGGCGAAGTACACCGTCGAGTATTGGGATGGCGAGGCGTGGCAGCAGGTCAGCAGCCAGAGCCGTGAGCCTGCTGTGCCGAGGGCCAACTACAACGCGGTCTACTTTGAGGCCGTGACCACCGATCAGCTCCGCTTCACCTTCACCAATCTGGATGGGCACTATACCGCTGTGACGGAGATTCAGGTCTTCAGTGAGGGCGGCGACCGCAGCAATGCGCCGGTCAACACGGCTCCCACCGTGACGATCAAGGAGGATCTGACGCAGGTCGGCAACCTCCATACCGCGGTCAAGGCGACCGTCGTGGATGATGGTATGCCCTACGACAAGGACATGACCTACGCCTGGACGCTTGTCTCCTTCCCGGAGGGTGCGGATGCACTGCTCAGCAGCGCCAACAAGCCCAGTACCACCATCACCGGCACGGTCGAGGGTGACTACACGCTGCGCCTGACTGTGAACGATGGCGAGTATGCAGCCTCGGCTGAAATCACCGTGACCCTGGTTGCGGCACAGGCCTCCGGCCTTGGCGAGGATGTTGCGCCCGACGCAGACGTCGAGAGTGACTACACGGCAAGCTGGGAGAAGCTCAGCGGCATCAACAACGAGGAATTCGAGCCCGCAAGCTCCAATGTTGGCACCGGCCAGGGCTGGGGCAACTGGGGCGGCACGAGCACGGAGCCCTATGTTGGCTACATCTGGACGGATCCCGTCACAATCGGCGGCGCGGATATCTACTGGTATGACGATAACGGCGGCACGCGTGTTCCGGCGGCATATCGCATGGCTTACCTGGATACCAACGGCGAGTGGCAGGATGTCAACATTCTGACCCCCTATGAGAGCACGGTTGCCCTCAACCAGTATAACCGCATCATGTTTGACGCGGTCACCACGACGCAGCTTCGCCTGTATATGACCAAGAGCGCTGCCGGTACCGGCATCTACCGCTTCAAGGTCTATGCTTCCGTGGATATTGCATCGCTGGATGAAATCTTCCTGTGCACCATGCCGGGCGTTCTGCCGACCCTGCCGACCACGGTAAGCGGCCGCACCTCTGCCGGCAACCTCATCAGTGTTCCCGTGATCTGGGAGACGCTGACGGAGGAAATGATTGCCTCCGACGGTGAGGTGCAGCTCAAGGGCGTTAACACCGCCACCGGCAAGATGACCACCGCAACCATCTATGTCAGAAGTGACATGGATCAGGCAACCATCACCAGTGTTGCGCCGGTTGAGGTGACAGCCGTTCTGGGTACCGTCCCCAGCCTGCCCAAGTATGTCAAGGTTGGCTATAACAACGGCGCTTACGACAACCAGAACGTCAAGGTGACATGGCCGGCAATCACGGCCGCGGACCTTGCCAACGTTGGTGACTACAGCTTCGAGGGCGAGGTTGAGGGCACCGCAACGGTGGCGCAGCTTACAATTCATGTGGTGCCGGATCCCGGTGTTACCGCAGTTGAGGAAGCGATCGATGCCATCGGTGAGGTCACGCTAGAGAGCGCAGAGAAGATCAAGGCTGCCCGCACAGCTTATAAGGAACTCCCGCCCGCCAAGCGCGCGCTGGTTTCCAACTATGAGGTGCTGCTTGCAGCAGAGCGGGCTTACAAGGCTCTGCTCCCCGATGACGGCACAACCATCCTGGCAATGTCCGACTTCCAGGGCAGCGGCAATAAGACGACCGTTCCCGCCGCGATTGCCAGCGTGATGCAGCAGGCCGGTGTGGATGCGGATCAGGCGCTCCTGCTGGGCGACTATGTCGATGGCTCCGTCTATGGCGACGGCTCCAATACCAGCCAGGCACAGATGATGGAGCAGCTTGCTGCGCTGAAGGACACGCTGCTTTATGAGTGGCCCCTGCTGGACTTCCTGGCCATCCAGGGCAACCATGACTATTCCGGCTTCGTGACCGACGGCACACTCGATGCCACAGGCTCCTATGAGTATGAGGATTATGTGGTCTACCTCATCAACGAGGATGACTTCCCCTGGTGGCAGGGCGGCTACAGCACCTACTCCGACAGCGCTGCCTGCAAGGAGATTGTTGAGCAGACCGCTTCGAATCTGGAGACCTACCTGAATTCTCTCATTCTCTCCGGAGATACCAGACCGGTCATCATTGCCACGCATGTGCCGATGCACTGGTCGCCGCGCTCCACAACGGGCCAGACCTGGTGGAACGACAATATCTACGCAAATATCCTCTTTGACGTGGTCAATGATGCAGGCTCCTGCCTGGACATTGTGTTCCTCTTTGGCCACAACCACTCCAGCTACTCCGGCGTGACCAACGGTGTTTCCTATGATGGCTATGACCAGGATATCGGCGGCGCGCTGGCTTATGTGGGCAAGGGTGAGACGATGCGTGTCCCCAACGCCAGCACCGGCTCCACCAACTATACCACGCAGACGCTGAACTTCACCTACATGAACGGCGGCTATATCGGCAATTACAATGGCTCCCAGGATGATTGCAGCATCAGCGCGATCACCATCACAGACGACGCCATCAGCATTGACCGCTACGCAGCCGACGGACTGCGCGAGGAAAACAGCGTGGTGATTGAGCGCGGCGATTTCAGCCCGGTGCTCAAGATCACGCAGGCAGACGAGGTCGATACCCACTATGTCGGCCAGACGCAGAGCTTCAACGCACAGCTCTTCAACGCGGAGGCCATCAGCTATGCCTGGACCTGCGATGAATCCGTTGCGACCATCAGTGGCGCAGATTCCGAGCAGGCAACGCTGACCTATGTTGGCACCGGCTCCATCGTCCTCAAGTGCGTCGTGACCTGTGCGCTGCCTGAGGGCGGCGAGACCACGCTGACGGCGACCTACAGCCTGACGGTTGAGGAAGCGCCTGAGGTCAGTGGCTACCTGCAAATCACGAGCCTGGATGAGCTGAGTGAAGAAGATACCTATCTGATCGTTGCCTGGGAAGGCTTTGGCAGCGAAGACTCCTTCGAGCTTGGCCATGTCTTCTATGGCATGGAGGACGCCCTGATCGGCGCCAAGACGGAGGATGCCTATCAGACCGCCACCGGCGCCTTTGATGAGAGCTGCTACTGGAAGCTGACCTGTGTCGATGGTAAGCTCACCATGCAGAATGTTGCAACCGGCCTCTATCTTGCCGACAGCATTCCCGCTGCCAGCGAAACGGCCTATGGCCTGACCATCGCAAGCGGCGAGGTTGAGGGCTATTCCAACTTCGCAATCGGCACGGAATCCAACGCGCTGCGTTATGACTCCACCACCGGCAAGTTCGCGTTCGACGGCGAGGCACCCGACAGCGTGGTGAACAGCCAGAGCGACAGCAACCTGACCATTTACCGCGTCATGGTTGCGGAGGACAGCGAGGCTGTCAAGGCTGCAAAGCAGGCGTTGAGAGACGCTGAGCTGGCTGCTGCGGAGGCCAAGGCCGCGCAGGAAGCTGCTGAGGAAGCCGTAGCTGCTGCCGAGGCAGCGCAGAAGGCCGCTGAGGAGGCCGCTGCTCTGGCCGGCGAAAATCAGGAGGCGGCCAAGGCCGCTGCGGATGCGGCTGCGGAGGCTCGTGCAAAGGCTGAGGAAGCACAGCAGCGCGCAGAGGAGACTGCCGATGCCGCGCTTGCCGCGCAGGAGGCTGCCGAGGAAGCCCAGAGAGCTGCCGAGGAGAACAATGCGCTTGCGGCGCAGGCGGCTGCTGAGGCGGCACGCGACGCGCTTGCGGCTGCTGCGGATGCGGCGGATGCGGCTGAATATGCCAACACTGCCGCGCTGCATGCTGCGGAAGCAGCAGCATCCATGCGTGAGGCGCAGGCTGCACAGGTTGCTGCCGAGGAGGCCCAGAAGGCTGCCGAGGAGGCCCAGAAGAAGGCCGAGGAAGCCAAGGCCAAGGCTGAGGAGGCTGCTGCTTCCACCGCTGAGGATAAGGCTGCTGCGGAGAAGGCAAAGCTTGAGGCTGAGGAAGCCCAGAAGGCTGCCGAGGAGGCCCAGAAGGCCGCTGAGGATGCACAGGCCGCCGCCGAGCTTGCAATGCAGGCCGCACAGGATGCCAACAAGGAAGCCGCTGCCGCTGCTGCACTGGCTGCGCAGTATGCACAGCAGATGGCCGAGACCTATGAGGAGGTTGTCCGCATCAAGGCTGAGCTCGTGGAGTATCTGGCTCAGGCACAGGCCGCTGCTGAGAAGGCAGAGGAAGAGGCCAGAGCAACAGAGGAAGCGAGAAAGGCTGCGGAGCAGGCCGCACTCGAGGCCGCGCGCTACGCTGCAATGTTCGAGCTTGCAGAGCTGCTGAATGACGGCGACGCCCTACTTGGCCATTGCAGAGACGAATACATGGACATCCTTGAGAATGCCCGCACCGCCATTGACAACGCGGAGACTGCCGACGAGGTCTTTGACCTCCTGGCCGAGCTCAAGGCTGCGCTGCTGACCGTCGGCTGCCCGAGTGAGCAGTTCACGGATGTGAGCGCGACCGGCTGGTACCACAATGCAGTGGACTTCATGCTGGAGAACGGCTACATGAACGGCATTTCCAAGACGCTCTTTGACGTCGAGGGTAAGCTGACGCGTGCCCAGCTCGTCACGATTCTCTACCGCATCGCCGGTGAGCCCGAGACGACAGGCGAGTGCCCCTTCACGGACATCGCTGCGGATCAGTGGTACACGCAGGCTGTGACATGGGCCGCAGAGAACGGCATTGTCAACGGCATGGATGAGACGACTTTCGCGCCGAACCTCTACATCACGCGTGAGCAGATTGCCGTCATTCTCTACCGCTACAGCGAGGCTGAGGCAGTGGAGGAGGATGCACTTGCAGCGTTCCCCGATGCAGAGAAGGTGTCCGACTATGCAGTCGAGGCGATGAACTGGGCGGTTGCTGTGGGCCTCATCAATGGCTCCGACGGCAAGCTCCTGCCCGGCGAAACCGCCACCCGCGCACAGATTGCTACCATCATGATGCGCTTCCTGCGCAGTGAGCAGGGCGAATAAGTGGTAAGCAGCCAGACGGCCGCGCCGTCCGGCAAATAAAAAAGCTCCCTCCGCTCAAGAGCGTTGACATAAGAAAACAAGCAAGAATCCAATAAAATCAATGCTTTT
>CAYXIN010000028.1:0-21548 GCA_964465395.1 uncultured Oscillospiraceae bacterium
GGTCTACACCTGTAAAAATCGCTTTGAAGATAAATTTTCCTTATTCCCACTCAATTGTTCCGGTGGGCTTGGGGGTCAGGTCATAGAGCACACGGTTGACGCCCTTGACCTCACTGGTGATGCGGCTGGTGATCTTTTGCAGCAGCGCAAAGGGGACATCCTCCACACTCGCGGTCATGGCATCCACCGTATTGACCGCGCGGAGAATGCAGGGCCATTCATCGGCGCGCTTTCCATCGCGCACACCCACAGAGCGCAGATCGGGAATCACGGTGAAATACTGCCAGACCTTTCCGGCAAGGCCATTGGCCGCAAATTCCTCACGCAGAATGGCATCCGCCTCACGAACCGCCTCGAGACGGTCGCGGGTAATGGCGCCAAGGCAGCGCACACCCAGTCCCGGGCCGGGGAAGGGCTGACGATAGACCATGCTGTCCGGCAGGCCCAGCGCCTTGCCGCAGGCACGCACCTCGTCCTTGAAGAGCATCTTCAGCGGCTCAACCAGCTCAAATTGCAGATCCTCAGGCAGACCACCGACATTATGATGGCTCTTGACCACCTTGACGGTCTTGGTGCCGGATTCGATGATATCCGGATAAATGGTGCCCTGGCCGAGGAAGGAGATACCATCCAGCTTGCGGGCCTCCTCCTCAAAGACGCGGATGAACTCCGCACCAATGATCTTGCGCTTCGTTTCCGGATCGGCTACCCCGGCCAGCTTATCCAGGAAACGGTCAACAGCATCCACATAGACCAGATTGGCATCCATTTCATCGCGGAAAACGCGGATGACCTCCTCCGGCTCGCCCTTGCGCAGCAGACCATGGTTGACATGCACGCAGGTGAGCTGCTTGCCGATGGCCTTGATGAGCAGCGCCGCCACAACAGAGGAATCCACGCCGCCGGACAGCGCCAGCAGCACCTTTTTGTCGCCAACCTGACGACGGATGAGCTCGACCTGGTCGGAGATGAAATTCTCCATATTCCAGTTTGCCTCTGCACCGCAGACATGGAAAACAAAGTCGGAAATCGCCTTCTCGCGCGCCGCCTGCTCCGTCGGCCAGGGCTGATCGCCACGATGATCCGCCAGAAGGACGGGATAGGGCGCGTTATAGATCTCGGGAGAAACGTCGATCTCCTTACCATCCACCACGCGGTTGGGGCCACCGTTCAGAATGACGCCCCGGACATTCGGCAGCGCATTCAGCTCCGCCAGCGTGATGTCATGGGGATAAATCTCACTGTAGACGCCAAGGGCACGGATCTCGCGGGCCAGGCGGGGATTCTCATCACTGCCCAGATCCAGAATTACAATCATATCCTGCTTCATATGGTTTGACCTCCCTGTATCGGTAGAAATTAGTTGGTGAAGTTATCGAAGTAGCCCTGAATGTGGATAATGGGGGTTCCCTTATCGCCAGAGCCACTGGTCAGATCGCACAGAGAGCCGATAAGGTCGGTCAGGCGGCGGGGCGTGGTGCCCTCGGAGGCCATCTGACCCACAAGGTTCTGCTCCTTCTGACGGATGCGGTCGGAGATTGCCTCCTGCAGTGCCTCACCGGAAAGCGCAGCAAAGTCATTATCCGCCAGATACTTGAGCTTGAGCTCATTGGGCGTGCCCTCCAGACCTGCGGTGTAGGCCACGCCGACGCAGGGATCTGCAAGCTCCCAGATGCGGCCAACCGGATCCTTGAAGGCGCCGTCGCCATAGATCATCACCTCGACATGCTTGCCGGTCTCCCGCAGGATTTGCGCCTGAATCTCCTCCACCAACGGCTGGCAGGCGCGGGGGAAGAGCTTGATGGTGTCCTCGGTTGCCTTATTCGAGCCCAGCAGACCATAGCGCTCGTTGCAGCCGCTGCCGTTGACCGGGGCGGTGAGCAGCTCATCCATGCACAGAACGGTTTTCGCACCGGCTGCCAGCAGAATGCGCTTCGTGCGCGCACGCGTGTGGATGTCGCAGGCCAGAACCTGATCCGTGTAGCGCAGGATGGCACGCGGATCGTTGGCCAGAATCACCTCGGCCTCCGCGCCGGCATTGCGAATGACCTCGGTGTAGTAGCCGATATAATCCATGCCGGTGAAGGGGTGGCGGCTCTTGCCGAATTTTGCCTCAAACTCGGCTGCGGTCAGCACATCCTTATAGGGATCGATGCCGGCCTCGTCAAGCTGATCGAGGGAGACCAGCTCATTGCCCACCTCGTCGGAGGGATAGCTGAGCATCAGGACGATCTTCTTCGCGCCCCGGGCGATACCACGCAGGCAGATCGCAAAACGGTTGCGGGAGAGAATGGGCAGAATGACGCCCAGGGTGTCGCCGCCAAACTTCGCGCGGACATCGGCAGCAATATCATCCACGGAGGCATAGTTGCCCTGCGCACGGGCCACAACGGACTCGGTGACCGCGATGACGTCGCGGTCGCGCAGTGCATAGCCCTCCTGTTGGGCAGCGTCGAGGACGCTGGTAACAACAATCCGGGCAAGGTCATCGCCCTGGCGGATAATGGGGCAGCGAATGCCGCGGGATACAGTTCCTACTTTACGTTCCATAAGATTACTCCTTTATCGTATCGCATATGCGGGATTGACAGGATTGCCGCGCCGGTACGCCTTTCCCTTAAAAAGGATGCAGCCCTCCCGGTAGAGATTCCCGGGAGGGCTGCATCCCGGGAGTGGCCTGCCTGCGGCAGGGTGCACTAAGCTCAGGATTCGCGGAATATAAAGCCGTTTTCATCGGCCTGCTCTATGATGGCGAGGGACTGCACAGGGTAGCCCTCAGCGCGCAGGCTGTCGCCGCCCTGCTGGAAGCCCTTCTCGACGGCAATTCCGACGCCGAGCAGCTCCGCGCCGGACTGCTTCACAATATCCAGCAGGCCGCGGATGGCCTGCCCATTGGCAAGAAAATCATCCACCACAAACACTCGGTCGCTGGGGCCGAGGCGCTCCATGGAGCAGAGAAGGGTGGTCTTTTTCTTATATGTATAGGAGAAGATATCGCTCTGGTAGAGGCCGCCCTCGATGTTGTCGCTCTTGGCCTTCTTCGCAAAGACCATGGGGACGCCATAGCGATAGGCGCAGATGGCTGCCAGGGCAATGCCGCTGGCCTCTGCGGTGAGCACCTTGGTGATGCCGCTCAGATCAAAGCGGCGCGCGAATTCGTCGGCCAGCTCGCCCAGGAAGCGAGTGTCCACCTGATGATTCAGAAAGCCGTCAACCTTGACGATGTTGCCGGGAAGGACGCGGCCTTCGCGACGGATGCGCTCTTGTAAGGCTTGCATGATTGCTCCTCCGTTCTGAAAAAATACTCTCCTATTATGCCCGTTTTTCGGCAAAATAGCAAGTGTTTACTTTATATAAATTTGAACCGCTCTGCCGGGCGGATTTTGTCGTTTTTGTCAATCCGGTGGCTGTGCACCTTTTTGCAGCGCGCTGCGCACGGCACCCTCAAAGAGCTGCACCACGCGCTCCAGATAGCGGGTAAGCAGCGCGCCATCCGGCCCGGTCAGCCACTCCTCCAGCAGGCCATACAGCGCGTGGGTGCAGGTGGCGCAGATCAGGCGGCGGTCGTCGCCCGCGCAGCACAGGCCGACGACGTTGCTGTCGATATAACGATCCACCGCGGCGCTGATGACCCGGTGCAGATACAGCCGCATGGTATCCCGCTTGCGCGAGAGGAAAATATGGCGGCCCATCTGCGGCGTTTCGAAGATGCTGCTGAGCATCCGCATCAGCACGGCGCTCCACTTGCTGTCCGGCGGCATAGCCTCCAGCGCCTCCTGCATCCGGGTGTCGAGGTAGTCGTCAAAGAGGTCGTAGATATCCTCATAATAATAATAAAAGGTATTGCGCGTCAGGCCGCAGGCATCGACAATATCCCGGACGGTGATGCGGTCCAGCGGGCGGGCGTTCAGCAGCGCGCGAAAGGATTGCTGAATGATCTGCTTGGTTGTCTGCTGCTTCATGCGGCCCCGTTCTCCCCTCTGCACGTTTTTTCCGCAATAATCATAGCATATTTTCCTTTTTTTTGCAACCATTGCACAAAGGAATGCAATTTTTCCAAAATCGCCGCCATGGGTGAAGGGAGGTGATGGAATGGACAGCGAAATTGTGGTCGGACTGCTCTCGCTGGCGGGCACACTCACAGGCTCATTGGCCGGTGTGCTGGCCTCCGCGAAGCTGACGCGCTACCGCCTGAGCCAGCTCGAGGCCAAGGTAGACAGGCACAATCAGCTCGGTGAGCGCATACCGGTGATTGAGGAGAGGCTCCGAGTCGTCAACCATCGCCTGAAGGATCTGGAGGAGGTGATGCATCGATGCGCGAACGGCTAAGCCGGCTTTTGTCCGTCAAATCGCTGGTGACGCTGACCATGACGGCGGTCTTTGCGGCACTGGCGCTGCGCGGCGCTCTGTCGGCGCAGGATGTGCTGACCATATTCAGCATTATTATCAGCTTTTATTTTGGCACGCAATATGAGCGAAAGGGAGGAACCTGAGAATGAAAATCTGTCTCGACGCCGGTCACGGCGTCGGCTACAACCCCAGCCCGGCCGATGGGCGCTATTGTGAGGGCGACCGGATGTTTGCATTGCAGCGCTACCTGAAGCAGGCTCTTGAGGAGCGCGGCGTGCGCGTCGTCACCACGCGGCAGACGGTCACGGATGACCCCGATCTGCTGCGCCGGGGCGCGATGGCGGCAGGCTGCGACCTGCTGCTGAGTCTGCATTCCAACGCAGCCGGAAACGCGGTCAACGAGGCCGTGGACTACGTTGCGGTTTTTTATCCGGTCAGCGGGGCGCTCAGGCCGCTGGCGCAGGCGCTCAGCGAAACCATTGGCGCCGTGATGGGCACGCGCCAGCTCCCGCAGAGCCTTGTTCGCTGGAACAGCGCGCACAACGCCGATTATTACGGCATTCTGCGCTACAGCGTGGCCGCCGGTACACCGGCGCTACTGCTGGAGCACAGCTTCCACACACATCCGGCCATGACGCAATGGCTGCTCAGCGACGAAAACCTGCGCCGTCTGGCCGAGGCTGAGGCGGCTGTGCTGGCTGAATTTTTTGGATTGGAGGATCAGGAAATGCGCTATGAAATGTTAAAAGATATTCAAAGCCCGGATTACCGGCCGACGGTTGAGAAGCTCCTGCGGCTTGGCCTGCTCAACGGCAGGCGCGGCAGCGGCGAGGAAACCGTTCTGGATCTGGGCGAGGATGCCCTGCGGCTGCTGGTCATTCTTGACCGCGCCGGTCTTTTCGGGGAATAAGCGGGAATCCGGCAGGTGCGCCCTGCCGGATTGTTTTTTGCGCAGCGATCTGATATAATCAGAAAAAAAGGAGGCGGCGCGGATGCAGATCGTCATTGCAATGGATTCTTTTAAGGGGAGCCTCTCCTCCCCCGCAGCCGGTGAAGCGGTCGCCGCAGGCGTCCGCCGCGTGTTTCCCGAAGCCGATTGCCGCATCTGCCCGCTGGCCGACGGCGGCGAGGGCACTGCCGCTGCGCTGACACAGGCCATGGGGGGAATATGGGTGCATTGCCGCGTGGCCGGCCCCCGGCTGACGCCGGTCGATTGCGCCTATGGTATCGTCGGTCAGACCGCAATTCTGGACAGCGCCGCAGCAGCCGGACTGACGCTGCTTCCACCGGCGCAGCGCGACCCGCGCCTGACCACCACATACGGCCTGGGGCAGGCCATTGCGCACGCAATGGCCCAGGGCTGCCGCCGCTTCCTGCTTGGGCTGGGCGGCAGCGCCACCAACGACGCCGGGGCGGGGATGCTGCAAGCCCTGGGCTTTACCCTCCGCCGCGCGGACGGCTCAGCGCTGCGCAGCTTCGGCGGCGCAGCATTAGCCGAGGTCTGCACCATCACAACAGAGCACGTGCTGCCGGAATTGGCCGAATGCGAATTTCTGGCGGCCTGCGACGTCACGACGCCCCTGTGCGGCCCGGCGGGGTGCTCCGCCGTCTTTGGCCTGCAAAAGGGTGCCTCGCCCGCTGCGGTTGCCGAGCTGGATGCCGCGCTGCAACACTTTGCCCGCTGCGCAGCACGCCTCCGGCCGGAGGCTGACCCGCAGGAACCGGGCAGCGGCGCGGCCGGTGGTCTGGGCTTCGCGCTGCGCTGCTTCCTCAACGCGCGGCTGGAGCCCGGCGCGGCACTTGTTCTGCGCGAAACCGGGCTGGAGGCGCATCTGCGCCGGGCGTCGCTGGTCTTTACCGGTGAGGGGCGTCTGGATGCGCAGACGGCGCTGGGAAAGGGGCCCGCTGCGGTTGCGCAGCTTGCCGCACGGCACGGCCGCCCCTGCATCGCGCTGGCAGGCAGCATTCACGCGGAGGCAGAGGCACTTTTCACCGCCTGCTTCCCCATCCAGCGCGGCGTCTGCACGTTGGATGAGGCGATGCAGCCGCAGCAGGCGGCGGAGAATCTCTCCCGCTGCGCAGAGCAGGTCTGCCGTCTGCTGGCCGCCAGCCGGGATTTTTCGGTGGAAATCTGATGCACGCTGTGCTATAATAGGCGAAGAAATAAAATGAGGTGAATCGCATGAAGCGCGAAGAAAAGAACAGACAAAACGCGCGGCGGCGCAATCCGCTGGGGCTGCTGGCGCTGGGGCTGGCGCTGGCAGTGCTGGCGCTGTACCTGATTTTGGGTGGCAGAGCGCTTGTCCGCCTGCTTCAGCAGCGCATCGCCTACGCGGATATCCAAACCCTGCTCACCGGCGCGACGGCGGCAATCGTCGTCTCGGCGCTCGGCCTGCTAGCGGGTCTTGCCGCGCTGCTGCTGCGCGGGCGCAGAAGGCTTGCGGCCGCCTTCGGGCTGGGCCTGAGCGCGCTGCTGCTGCTCGTCTCCTGCGCGCTCTGCCTGGGCTACCATTACACAGTCGGGACGCTGGAGACCAACGACGCTTTCCGCGCCCTGCCGGATGCGGCGCTCGACCCCGTCGTGCCGGAGCCTGACGGCCGCATTGACCGCAGCACCGAGACCCCGGAGAGCACCATGAGCCCCGAAAGCATTGAGGAAAAAACCGGTCAGACCGAAATCGAGCGCTATCTTCTCGTCAACGAGGATATTCCCGAGGCCGCGCTGGAGGCCATGCGCGGCACACCGCCCACGGGCGAAAGCTATCTGCTGCCCGGCGCAGAGCAGATTCAGAACATCGTGCTCTACGGCCTGGATGCGGCGGGCTCCTCGGACTGCATCATCATCGTTTCTCTGGACCATGTCCACAAAAAGCTCAAGCTGATTTCCATCAGCCGCGACACCTATGCGCCGATGCCCGACTGGGGCAGCTACTCCCGCATTACCTACGCCTACAACTGGGGCGGCGCGCAGATGGCGCTGCGCACCCTCAACCGCAGCTTCAGCCTGAACATCACGGATTACATCACCGTGGAGCTCGACGCGCTGGCCACCATTGTGGACTATCTCGGCGGCATCGTGGTCGATCTGGACTCCGACGAGATCCGCTCGCTGGGCGGTGCAGCGAATCTCACCGTGGGTCGCTGCCGTCTGACCGGCACGCAGGCCGCTGCCTACGCCCGCATCCGCAAATCCTCCTACCAGGACAACGAATTCCGGCGCACCGGCCGCCAGCGCGAGGTGCTGCTGGCCATGCTGGACGAAATGCTGCAAATGCCCTACACCGAATACCCGCAGCTCATCCGCATCTGCCTCGGCCTGTGCGAAACCTCGATGAAGAGCGGCGAGCTGCTCGACCTGTGCATGAAGGCGGTGCTGGGCGGCTACGCCATCGACACGCAAACCCTGATTCCCGGCGACCGCATTCCCTACTGGGGCGGCCGGATCGGTGACCAGGCCTTCTGCGTCTACGATCTCAACCGCGCCAGCGACGAAATCTACCGCCTGATCTATGAGGAGCTTTATGTCACCGGCTACACCGATTAACGGCGTGCCAACCTCTTTTCTTACACCAATGATTGTCAGGAGAAGCACCAAATGGCTACAAAATTGATTGAAAAACGCGACGGCCGTCACGTGGAATTTGACCCCATGAAGATCGCCAGCGCCATTGAGCGCGCACTGGCCGCCTCGGGCTTCCCCGGGCAGCACGACACGGCGCTGACCCTCGCCCGCAAGGTGGAAACCATGCTGGAGCTGGAAAACGATGAGCCCGATGTGGAGCATGTGCAGGACCTTGTGGAGCAGGTGCTCATGCGCGAGGGCTACGGCCCCACCGCCAAGGCTTACATTCTCTACCGCGACGAGCGCAACCGCGCCCGGCAGGTCAATTCCCGCCTGATGCGGAAATTCGAGGAGATCACCTTCAAATCCGCCTCCGAATCCGACATCAAGCGCGAAAACGCCAACATCGACGGCGACACCGCCATGGGCACGATGCTGCGTTACGGCTCCGAGGGCGCCAAGCAGTTCTCGGAGATGTACCTGATGCGCCCGGAATACGCCACCGCCCACGAGCGCGGCGACATCCACATCCATGACCTTGATTTTTATGCCCTGACCACCACCTGCTGCCAGATCGATCTTCTGGCGCTGTTCCACGGCGGCTTCTCAACCGGTCTGGGCTACATCCGCGAGCCGCAGTCCATCGCCTCCTATGCGTCGCTGGCCTGCATCGCAATTCAGTCCAATCAGAACGACCAGCACGGCGGCCAGAGCATCACCAACTTTGACTACGCCATGGCCGAGGGCGTGCGCAAGAGCTTCCGCAGGCTTTATCGCCAGAATCTTTCGCGCGCGCTGGAGCTGCTGTGCGGTGTGCAGATCACGCCGGAGCAGCTTGCGGGTCTGTCCGCGCAGTTGGACGCGCAGGGCCTTTTCCCCGCGCTGGAGCCGGACGCCGCCTACTTCGCGGCGGAGGCGCTGCTGCTCAAGGCGGCCTTCGGCTGCGTGGATGAGCAGATTCGCCAGGCGCAGCGCTTCTCGCAGCGCCACGCCGAGCGCGAAACGGAGCGCGCCACCTATCAGGCAATGGAGTCACTGATCCACAATCTGAACACCATGGAGTCGCGCTCCGGCTCTCAGACGCCCTTCTCCTCCATCAACTATGGCATGGATACCTCCGCAGAGGCGCGGCTGGCCATCCGCAATCTGCTGCTGGCTACCGAGGCCGGGCTGGGCAACGGCGAGACGCCGATCTTCCCCATCCAGATTTTCCGCGTCAAGCGCGGCATCAATCTCAACGAGGGCGAGCCCAACTACGACCTGTTCAAACTGGCCTGCCGTTGCAGCGCCAGACGCCTGTTCCCCAATTTCTCCTTTGTCGATGCACCCTTCAATCTGCAATATTACAAGCCCGGCCACCCGGAGACGGAGATCGCCTACATGGGCTGCCGCACCCGCGTGATCGCCAACAGCTACGACCCTGAGCGGGAAATCACACCCCGGCGCGGCAATCTCTCCTTCACCTCCATCAATCTGCCCCGGCTGGCGATTCTTTCCGGCGGAAATCAGCAGCGCTTCTTCGCCGCGCTGGACGAAATGCTCGACCTGGTGGTTGGCCAGCTTGTCGAGCGCCTGGAAATTCAGAGCCGCCGCAAAGTGCGCAACTTCCCCTTCCTGATGGGGCAGGGTGTCTGGCTGGATTCCGAAAAGCTGGGCCCGGACGACGAGATTCGCGAGGTCATCCGCCACGGCACGCTCTCCATCGGCTTCATTGGTCTGGCCGAATGCCTCACGGCGCTGATCGGCCAGCACCACGGCCAGAGCGCCGAGGCGCAGGCACTGGGCCTGGAAATCGTTGGGCGCATCCGCGCCCGCGCTGACCGCGAGTCGCAGGCGCGCCACCTGAATTTCTCCTGCCTAGCCACACCCGCGGAGGGGCTCTCCGGGCGCTTCGTGCGCATGGACGCGCAGCGCTTTGGCCGTCTGCCCGGCATCACCGACCGCGAATATTACACCAACAGCTTCCACATTCCGGTCTATTATCCCATCTCCGCCTTTGAAAAGCTGCGGCTGGAGGCGCCCTACCACGCGCTGACCAACGGCGGCCACATCTCCTATGTGGAGATGGACGGCGACCCCCTCAGCAATCTGGAGGCCTTCGAGAAGCTCGTGCGCTACATGGGAAGCTGCGGCATCGGCTATGGCTCCATCAATCATCCCGTAGACCGCGACCCGGTCTGCCGCTACAACGGCATCATCGGAGACACCTGCCCGCGCTGCGGCCGCCGCGAGACGCCGGAGCAGCCCTTTGAGCGCATTCGCCGCATCACCGGCTATCTGGTCGGCACGCTCGACCGCTTCAACAACGGCAAGCGCGCTGAGGAGCGCGACCGCGTGAAGCACGGCCTGAACGAATGATGCGCGTCGCAGATTATATCAGCGAGTCCATTGTGGATGGGCCCGGCCTGCGCCTGACGGTCTTTGTGCAGGGCTGCCCGCACCGCTGCCCCGGCTGCCACAACCCCGGCACGCACGATTTTTCCGGTGGGCGGGAGATTGCGGTGGCAGAGCTGCTGCAACGCTACGCGGAAAATCCGCTGCTCGACGGCCTGACACTCTCCGGCGGAGAGCCCATGTGTCAGGCGGCGTCCTGCGCGGCGCTGGCGCGCGGCGTGCGCGCGCTGGGCGGCACGGTCTGGGTCTACACCGGCTTTCTCTATGAGGCGCTGCCTGCGGTGCCGGACGCGCAGGCGCTGCTGCTGGCCGCTGATGTTCTGGTGGACGGGCCATTTTTGCAGGCACAACGCTCCCTGGAGCTGCGCTGGCGCGGCAGCGCCAACCAGCGCGTGATTGATCTCAACGCCACCCGTCAGCGCGGATGTCTGACACTGCTGGCAGAAAATCCCATATAAAGCAGAAAAACGCAGCCGGGAGACAGGCACATGATCCGCCTCCCGGCTGCGTTCTTTATATTCTGCTGTCACCGGAGGCAATGCGGAGGCGATTCAGGGCGCGCGCCAGCTTCGCCCGCGCCACTTCCAGCTCCCGCGCCTCGCGCGCGTCGGCAATGCGCGTCTCGGCGCGCTGTCTGGCCTGCTGCGCACGCGCAACGTCAATGGCATCGGCATATTCAAAGGTCGTCGCCACCAGGCGCACCTGTCCCCGCTCGACACTCAGGAAGCCGCCGCCGCAGGCGGCAATGCGCCGCTCCCCTGCGCAGGTGACATCCACCTGGCCGATTTCCAGGGCGGCAATATAGTCCGCGTGGCCGGCGCGAATGCTGACATAGCCCTCCGTGGTGCGCAGGCGCAGCGCCTCCGCCTCACCATGAAAACGGCTGCCCTCAGGCGTGACGATATCCAGGTGGAAGCTGCTCATTGCGCCGCTCCTCTGCGCGCCTTGGCCACCGCCTCATCGATGCTGCCGACAAAGAGGAAGGCCGACTCCGGCAGGTCGTCATGCTTGCCCTCAAGAATCTCGCGGAAGCCGCGGATGGTTTCCTTCAGCGGCACATACTTGCCCTCATAGCCGGTGAACTGCTCCGCAACGGAGAAGGGCTGCGACAGGAAGCGCTGAATCTTGCGGGCGCGGCTGACCGTCAGCTTGTCCTCCTCGCTCAGCTCATCCATACCCATGATCGCAATGATATCCTGAAGCTCCTTGTAGCGCTGGAGAATGCGCTGCGTCTCGCGCGCCACCTCATAGTGTTCCAGCCCCACGACATCCGGCGTCAGAATACGGGAGGTGGACTCCAGCGGATCGACCGCCGGATAGATGCCCAGCGAGGCGATGCCGCGGTCGAGCACCGTGGTCGCGTCGAGGTGGGCAAAGGTCGTGGCCGGGGCCGGGTCGGTCAGGTCATCCGCCGGCACATAGACCGCCTGCACCGAGGTGATCGAGCCCTTGCGCGTGGAGGTGATGCGCTCCTGAAGGGCGCCCATCTCCGTGGCCAGCGTCGGCTGATAGCCGACGGCGGAGGGCATCCGGCCCAGAAGCGCAGAAACCTCAGAGCCCGCCTGCGTGAAGCGGAAAATATTGTCGATGAAGAGCAGCACATCCTGCCCCTCCCGGTCGCGGAAATACTCCGCCATCGTCAGGCCGGAAAGCGCCACGCGCATTCTGGCTCCGGGCGGCTCATTCATCTGGCCATAGACCAGGGCCGTCTTTTGCAGAACGCCGGATTCCTTCATCTCGTGATAAAGGTCGTTGCCCTCGCGGGTGCGCTCTCCGACACCGGCAAAGACAGAAATGCCACCATGCTGACGGGCAATGTTATGAATCAGCTCCATAATCAGGACGGTCTTGCCCACGCCCGCGCCACCAAACAGACCGATCTTGCCGCCCTTTGCATAGGGGGCGATCAGATCGACTACCTTGATGCCGGTTTCGAGCATCTGGGTGGTGCTCTCCTGCTCGTCATAGGCGGGCGGGTCGCGGTGGATGCTCCACTTCTCGCAGGTCACGGGCTGCGGCCGGTCGTCAATGGCCCGGCCCAGCAGATTGAAAACGCGGCCCAGCGTCTCCGGCCCGACGGGAACCTTGATGGCTGCGCCGGTATCCACGGCCTCCATGCCGCGCATCATACCATCGGTCGAGCTCATGGCGATGCAGCGCACGACGTCATCACCAAGCTGCTGGGCAACCTCGCAGACCAGCTTCCCCTCCTCGCGCTCAATCTCAATGGCATTGAGCAGATCGGGGAGCTGGCCATTCGGAAAGCGGATATCCAGCACGGGGCCAATGACCTGCACCACGCGGCCGATATGTTTCGTTTCCATACGGATTTCTCCTTCCATCAATTCTAAAGCGCCTCAGCGCCGCCGACGATCTCGGTGATCTCCTGGGTGATGACTGCCTGGCGCGCGCGGTTAAAGCGCAGCATCAGCGTGTCGATCATCTCGCCGGCATTTTTGTTGGCCGCGCTCATGGCGGTGCGGCGCGCACCATGCTCCGAGGCGGCAGCCTCGCAGAGCGTCGCATAAAGGACGCCGGCCACATACTGCGGCACAATGCGCGCAATCAGATCGTCGGCATCGCCCTCCAGCAGGGCGCCTGCATAGTGCGCCGTCTCCGGCGCGGCAAGGCGCAGCGGCAAAAGCTGCGCGGCGGCCGGCTTCTGCGAAAGCATGGAGCAGAACTGCGTGTAGGCAACCTCCACGCGGTCAAAGCGCCCCTCCGCAAAGCCCCGGCACAGCAGCGCCGCAAGCTGATTGCAGTCTCCGACGCCCAGCGCCGCCGTCAGGCCGAAGGCCTCGCTGAGCAGCTCGCAGCCACAGTGACGATAATATTCCAGCGCCTTGCGTCCCACAGGCAGAATGCAGCAGTCCCCGCGCGCCATCTGGCCGTGAACCATGCGGAACAGGTTGGCATTATAGCCACCGGCCAGACCGCGATCACCCGCAATGACAACATAACAGGTCTTTTTGACCGCGCGCTCCGTGGCGTAGACATTGGGGCTCTCGGCAAAGCCCGCCTGTAGCGCGGCAATGGCCTCGCCCAGCACCTCGTGATAGGGGCGGGCGCGCTCCACGCGCTCCCGTGCGCGGCGGAGCTTGGAGCTGGCCACCAGCTCCATGGCGCGGGTGATCTGGCGCGTGCTCTCCACGCTGCGGATGCGCGTCTTGATTTGCTTCATAGAGGCTCCGGACATAGGCGCCCCCCTTTACTGCACGAAGCGGCTCTTGCAGAGCGCAATGGTCTGTCGCAGCGCGGCTTCATTCTCCTCAGAGAGCGCGCCGGTTGTGCGGATATCCTCCAGAAGCTCCGCCTGCTGGATGGTCAGCTCCTCAAAGAGCGCCGCCTCAAAGTCCCGCACGCGCGCAAGCGGCAGCTCCGCCAGCAGGTCATGCGTGACCGCATAAATGATGCAGACCTGGAGCGCCACGTCGATGGGGCTGTTGCGATCCTGCTTGAGAATCTCCACAATGCGCGCGCCCTGCTCCAGACGGGCGCGGGTATCGGCATCCAGATCAGAGCCGAACTGCGCAAAGGATTGCAGCTCGCGGTACTGCGAATACATCAGTTTCAGAGAACCGGCGACCTTCTTCATCGCGCGAATCTGCGCGCTGCCGCCAACGCGGGAGACGGAGATGCCGGGATTGATGGCCGGGCGCACGCCCGCGTGGAACAGCTCCGACTCCAGATAAATCTGGCCATCGGTGATGGAGATGACATTGGTCGGAATATAGGCAGAGACGTCGCCCGCCTGCGTCTCGATGATCGGCAGGGCGGTCAGAGAGCCGCCGCCATACTCCGGCGCAACGCGCGCCGCGCGCTCCAGCAGGCGCGAATGCAGATAGAACACATCGCCCGGGAATGCCTCGCGTCCGGGCGGGCGGCGGATGAGCAGAGAGAGCGCGCGGTAGGCCACCGCATGCTTGGACAGGTCGTCATAGACGATGAGCACATCCTTCCCCTGATCCATAAAATACTCACCCATGGTGCAGCCGGAATAGGGGGCGATGTATTGCAGAGGCGCCAGCTCCGAGGCTGTGGCAGAGACGACGATGGTATAGTCCATGGCGCCGCCCTTTTGCAGCGTATCGACAAGCTGCGCGACCGTGGAGCGCTTCTGGCCGATGGCCACATAAATGCACAGCACATCCTTGCCGCGCTGGTTGAGAATGGTATCCGTCGCGATGACGGTCTTGCCCGTCTGCCGGTCGCCAATAATCAGCTCACGCTGGCCGCGGCCGATGGGAATCATGGAGTCAATGGCCTTGATGCCGGTTTGCAGCGGCACGGAGACCGACTTGCGGGCGATGATGCCGGAGGCATCGCGCTCAATCGGGCGCAGCTCACGCGCCTGGATGGGGCCCTTGCCGTCGATGGGCTGCCCCAGCGCATCGACCACGCGGCCGATGAGCGCCTCGCCCACCGGAACGGAAACCACGCGGCCGGTTCGCCGGACAAGGCTGCCCTCACTGATGCCCACGTCAGTGCCGAGCATGACCACGCTGACGCAGCTCTCCTCCAGATTCAGCGCCATGCCGACCGAATCGTTTTCAAAGCGCAGCAGCTCATTGGCTCTGCACCGGGCCAGACCATGCACCTTTGCAATGCCGTCGCCCACCTGAATGACATAGCCGATCTCATCCTGCGTAGTCTGGGCGGCATAGGTGCGGATCTGATCCTGAATGATTTTGCTGATATCTTCTATTTTCAGATTCACGGTTTCACCAACCTTATCTTATACAATCGTTTCCCTGAGGCTGCGGCGCAGACGCTCCAGCCTGCTGCGGATGCTGCCGTCAAGCTGCACCCCACCATAGCGCAGGGTGATGCCGCCGATGAGCGCGGGCTGCGTCGGATTTTGCAGCACCACCGTCTTGCCGGTGATGGCAGCCAACCGCGATTGCAAAGCCTGGCACTGCTGCGGCGTCATGGGCAGCGCCGTGATCGCCGTTGCGCGCACAATCTCATGCGCCTCGTCATAGCAGGCGCCGTAGGCGGCGGCACACGCACTGAGCCGGTAGCAGGCGCGCCTTTCGCAGAGAATGCAGAAGAAATTCAGCAGCATGGGCTCCGCCTGTCCGAAGGCCGCGCGCACAAGGCGCAGCTTCTCCGCCGTCGCCAACGCAGGCGTGTCCAGCAGTGTGACATAAGAGGGATAGCGCGCAAAGGCCTGGCAGACCAGCTCCAGCTCCTCGCGCACGCGCGTGTCGGCCTGCTCCTGCGCGGCCAGCAGAAACAGGGCTTTGCCGTAAGCCTGGGCGTCAATCATGCTGCCCATCCCCCAGTCCCTCGATGAAGCTGTCGATCAGCTCCGCGTGCTCCGCGCCGCGGATGTCGCGGGCCAGCACAGCCGCCGCAATATCCAGAGCCATATTGGAAACCTCGTCTTTCAGCTCATTGCGCGCGCGCTGCTTCTCCAGACCGATCTGCTCGTCGGCACGGCGCAGGGTCTGGGCCGCCTTCTCCTGCGCCTGGCGCAGCAGCACCTCCTCGCGGAGCTGCGCGCGGCGGTGCGCCTCGCGCAGCAGAGCCTCGCTCTCGGCGTTGGCCTCGCTGAGGCGCTGCTCATAGGTCTGCTTGAGCGCGGCGGCGGTCTGCTTCGATTCCTCCGCATCGGCATAGAGATCATCGATCTCCTTCTGGCGGGAGTCGATCATTTGCTTGACGGGCTTGAACAGAAACTTTTTCATCAGCGCATAGACAATCAGCAGATTCAGCAGCGTCGCCAGGCTGGTGAAAAAGTTGACGCCCATAAAGCTTTCATAGCCGGTTAAAAAATCCAAGCCGCATTTCTCCTTTCTCCCGGGAATCGGCTGCTGCGCGCATCAGAACGCGAAAAGCAGCAGCAGCGCGACAACCAGAGAATAGATGCCGGTCGTCTCGGTGATGGCGCAGCCAAGAATCATGTTGGTGCGCAGGGTGCCCGTGACCTCCGGCTGACGAGCCATGCTCTCGAGCGCCTTGGCGACGGCATTGCCCTCACCGATAGCCGGGCCGATTGCGCCGATACCCATGCAGAGTCCTGCGCCGATAGCGATCAAACCTTTTGCGAGATCCATAGTAAATTCCTCCTGAAATATGATTTTATCTGTGGTGTTTTTCTTTTCTGCTATTTCAGCCGCTTTTCCTCTTTTGCGGCGGCAAGCTCCTCCGGCGGCGGGCAGGCCTCGCCCACATAGACCATGGTCAGCATACAGAACACAAGCGCCTGAATGAAGCCGGAGAACACATCAAAATACAGCGACAGCACCGCCGGGATGCCCACCTGAAGGAAGGGAATGCCCGCCACCAGCTCGCTGGGAATCCACTGGAACACCACCGAGCTCAGCAGCGCAAAGGCCGCATAGATGATGCTCGTCAGCACACCGCCACCGGCCACATTGCCGAAATGACGGAAGGCCAGCGCAACGGGCTGGGCGATCTCGCTGACGATATTCATCGGCGTCATGACCACAATCGGCTCCGTGAAGCCCTTGAGCCAGCCGAAGAAGCCATTGTTTTTAATGTTGTGATACCAGACCAGCGCCGTGGTCATAAGGGCCCAGACGATGGTCGTGCTCAAATCCGCCGTAGTCGAGCGGAAAATGCCCGTCATGCCGATCAGCGTGCCCAGCAGGGACGAGCAGAACAACGCACCGATGTAGGGCGCGAAGCGCAGGTTGTGCTGGCCCATGGTGTCGCCCACCATATTATAGAGCATGGTGACCAGCTTCTCCGTGAGCACCTGCGTTTTGCCGGGGCGTCTGGTCAGACGCCTGCCCAGAAAATAGCTGGCAACCACCAGAATCAGCATGACCAACACCGAGGAAACCAGCGTATCCGTGATGACAATATGCAGCCCGAAAGCGGTGAACTCCACCAGCTTCCGCGCACCTCTGACACTGATGTCCATTTAGGCGTCTCCTTTCTTTTTCTTCCGCTTCAGGAGCAGCTCCGCCGCGAAAATCGCGATGCGCATCCAGACCAGCGGCAGCAGCGTCGCAATGGGATCAAACCAGCCGCTCTTGAGCGCAGCAATCAGCGCCAGCAGCAAAACCAGCGTGCGCAGCAGAAACAGCCCGCGCACCATTAGCTGCCCCTTTTCAGGGCTCTCGGCCCGCTCCGCGCGCAGAAGGCCGAGGATCATTGCGCCATAGTTCAGCAGGGCCGCCGCCGTGCCCAGCGCCGCACCCAGACAGACCGCAGGCGTCAGCCGCCGCAGAAGCGCATAGACCGCCAGCATCAGCACGCCGGCCGCCAGCTCCGTCAGCAGCACCGGGATCTGCTCGCGCAGCACGGACGAGGCCGCAACCGGCGGCTGCTCAGTGTGTTCCGTCATCCTCCGTCCCTCCCTTCGTCTGTGTGGGGTCGATATGGTTCATGGTTTTGAGCAGATAGTGAAAGAAGCTGTACATGCCCAGCAGCACGCCCAGAACAATGGAAAGAATCATCACCCAGCGCCCCACGCCGCAGCGGTTATGCAGCAGCCAGCCGCCCAAAATCAGCAATCCGGCGGGAAAGAGCATCATAAAGCCGGCCTGCATCACATAGTTCAGCGCATAGACCGCGCGAAACAGCCGCCTGTGCATATTCCCGTCCCCCTTTACTTTGTAGAATATAAATTCTCCCGATTATAGTATTATACCCGATTTGTTCTGCAAGTGCAAGGCTGTTTTTCTCTCATTTTTTCCTGCATCGAAGCTGCCGCAACGGTTGACATTTCTGCGGCAAGTGGCTATAATAGGCGGGTAGCGCCGGGCAAAATGTCCCGGCCTGTATGTTTATCCATCCGCGGAGCCCGGCTCTGCCAGAATTCAAGCGCAGCGAGGTACTTTTATTATGAAACAGCTTCACCCGGAAACCCTCTGCATTCAGGCGGGCTACCAGCCCGAAAACGGCGCGCCGCGCCAGATTCCCCTGATTCAGTCCACCACCTTCCGCTATGAGAGCGCCGACGCGATGGGCAAGCTCTTTGACCTGGAGGCGGAGGGCTACTTCTACTCCCGTCTGCAAAATCCCACCTGCGACGCCGTCGCCGCGCGCATTGCCGCGCTCGAGGGCGGCAGCGCGGCGATGCTGACCGGAGCCGGTCAGGCCGCGACCTTCCTTGCCCTGTTCAACATTCTCGAATGCGGCGACCACATTGTCAGCTCCTCCGCGATCTACGGCGGCAGCTACAACCTTTTCTCCGTGACCATGCGGCGGATGGGAGTTTTCTGCACCTTTGTGGACCCGGACTGCTCCGAGGCGGAGCTGAACGCCGCCTTCCGCCCCAACACCCGCGCCGTTTTTGGCGAGACCATTGCCAATCCGTCGCTGCGCGTGCTGGACATTGAGAAATTCGCCCGCGCCGCACACGCCCACGGCGTCCCCCTGATCGTGGACAACACCTTTGCCACGCCGATTCACTGCCGCCCGATCGAGTGGGGCGCGGATATCGTCACCCACTCCACCTCAAAATATATGGACGGCCACGCTGCGGCACTCGGCGGCTGCATCGTAGACAGCGGCCACTTCGACTGGGCGCGCTACCCGGAGAAATTCCCCGGCCTGTGCACCCCCGACGAGAGCTACCACGGCGTCACCTACGTCGAGCGCTTCGGCCTCGAGCGCGCCTATATCACCAAGGCGACGGTGCAGCTCATGCGCGACTTTGGCTGCGTGCAGTCGCCGCAGAATGCCTTCCTCACCGGCCTGGGGCTGGAGAGCCTGGCTGTGCGCGTCCGGCAGCACAGCAGCACAGCGCTGCACGTTGCGCAATACCTGAGCGGCCATGAAAAAATCGCATGGGTGCGCTACTGTGACCTGCCCGGCGACCCCTGCCACGCCCTGGCGCAGAAATATCTGCCCGAGGGCTCCTGCGGCGTGGTTTCCTTCGGCGTGCGCGGCGGCCGCGCAGCGGCAGCAGCCTTCATGGAGCGGCTACAGCTTGCAACAATCGAAACCCATGTGGCAGACTCGCGTACCTGCTGCCTGCATCCGGCCAGCACCACCCACCGCCAGATGACCGACGAGCAGTTGGCCGCCGCAGGCGTCTCGCCCGATCTGGTTCGCCTGTCCTGCGGTCTGGAGCATCCCGATGACCTCATCGCGGATCTCGCGCAGGCGCTTGCTGGCGTGTAAGCAGACGCGCTGCCATGCCGATCAACATTCCGGACGCACTGCCCGCAACGGCCGTGCTGCGCAGCGAGAATATCTTCGTCATGGACGAGACACGCGCCATCACGCAGGATATCCGCCCGCTGCACATTCTGATTCTCAATCTGATGCCCACCAAAATCGCCACGGAGACGCAGCTCGCCCGGCTGCTGGGCAACACCCCGCTCCAGGTGCGGCTGTGCTTTCTGCAAACCGGCTCACACCGGGCAACCCATGTACCACAGGCACATCTGGCGGCCTTTTACCAGACCTTTGACGCGGTCTGCGACCGCAGCTTCGACGGCATGATTATCACCGGCGCGCCGGTCGAGCAGCTTGCCTTTGAGGAGGTGGAGTACTGGCCGGAGCTCTGCCGGATCATGGAGTGGAGCAAAACCCATGTGCACAGCACGCTGCACATCTGCTGGGGGGCACAGGCCGCGCTCTACTATCACTACGGCATTCCGAAATATCCCCTGCAGGAGAAGCTTTTCGGCATTTTCCCGCACCGCGTGGAATACCGCAATCCGATTCTTTTCCGCGGCTTCGACGACGTGTTCATGGTGCCGCATTCGCGCCACACCTGCATCCGCCGGGAGGACGTTGCAGCCGTGCCCGCGCTGCGCATCGCCGCCTCATCGGAGGAGGCCGGACTTTTCGCGCTCTTTACCGCCGGCGGGCGGCAGGTCTTTCTGACCGGCCACGCCGAGTATGACGCGGACACCCTGCGTCTGGAATACGAACGCGACCGGGCGCGCGGCCTGCCGATTGCCGTACCGCGCAACTATTTCCCCGGTGACGACCCGACGCAGCCGCCGCGCGTCACCTGGCGCGCCCACGCGAATCTGCTTTTCTCCAACTGGCTGAATTATTTCGTCTATCAGGAAACGCCCTACGACTTTGCGCGGTGAACCGCGCAGCGCAGCGCGCCGCCCGGCAGCACAGGCCCGGCGGTGCGCTGTTTTGCCAGGACGGAAGCTCTCCCGCTGTTTTTTGTTACAAAAAATTTACAAATATTTTTGGCGTTTAGCTCATTTTATATTTGCATTCTAAAAGAAGATGTGCTATAATCCTTATAATAAGTCCAAGAGAGACGTTTTCCCCTTTTTTTCTTTTACTCTTTGCATTCCTATCCTTTTTGCGTGCGGCTGCCGGGTTTTTTCTTCTATCCTTTCTTCCCGGCAGCCGCCTTTCCAAATCCATATGCTTATCGCGCCGCGTGGTCGCTCCCCTTCTCACCGCGCTGCGCCGTTTCTTCTCCACCCTGCGCTCTGTCCCCGGAGCGCAGGGCTTTTTTGCCCATAGTCTTTAAAATAAAAATAAGAATTATTTTCAAAAATAGCTTGACAACTCGCGCGCGTCGTGCTATCATAAGGATGTAAACAGGAATGATTCTTATTTCGGAGGTGCAGAATGGCCGCCCGTAAGCACAGCAGAAAAAGAGACGCCATTCTCGCATGTGTGCGCGCCACAACCGTACACCCCTCCGCCGAATGGGTCTACGCCCAGCTCAAGCCGGAAATTCCCGACCTCTCCCTCGGCACGGTCTACCGCAACCTGGCCCTTTTCAAGCAGGAGGGGCTCATCGGCTCGATGGGCGTGGTCGATGGCATGGAGCGCTTCGAGGGCAACACCCACCCGCACGCGCATTTTGTTTGCAGCCATTGCAGCGCGGTCATCGACGTCGATAACGTCGCGCTGCCGGCGCATCTGATTGAGCAGGTGCATTGCGGCAGCGTCCGCGACTGCGTCCTGACCTTCACCGGCATCTGTCACAATTGCGTCCGTGTGGACGCGGATAAATCATCAAACAAAATTATGGAGGATTGAAATTATGAAGAAGTATGTCTGCCCCGTCTGTGGTTATGTGCATGAGGGCGAGCTGCCCGAGGGCTTTGTCTGCCCGATCTGCAAGGTTCCCGGCGCGCAGTTCAAGGCGCTGGAGGAGGGCAAGCTGGCCGCCGAGCATGAGTATGGCATCTATGCCAAGACCGTGAAGAACAATCCCGACATCTCCGAGGAGGACAAGAAGTTCATCTTCGATCAGCTCATGGCCAACTTCGCCGGCGAGTGCAGCGAGGTCGGCATGTATCTGTGCATGGCGCGCATCGCCCATCGCGAGGGC
>CAYXIN010000029.1:0-20434 GCA_964465395.1 uncultured Oscillospiraceae bacterium
GGTGTTGCCGATGCAGGTAAAGTGGGTGACGGGGGTGCACTTGCCGTCCTTGACGATCTTGTCGAGAACCTCGAGGTTCTTGCCGACGTTCGTGCCGCCTGCGCCATAGGTGCAGGAGATGTAGTCAGGATTCAGGGTGTAGAGCTGCTCCAGGACACCGCCCTCACCGCAGAGCTTGTCCATGCCTGCGTCCGTCTTGGGGGGGAAGACCTCAAAGGAAAACGCATTGCGATGCTCCATAATTTCTGCTACATTCATGAAATTTAGCCTCCTAAGATAGATTATTATTGTATTGTGCCGGAGCACATTCCGATACAAATTTAT
This sequence comes from uncultured Oscillospiraceae bacterium, assembly GCA_964465395.1. Classification (GTDB taxonomy): domain Bacteria; phylum Bacillota; class Clostridia; order Oscillospirales; family Oscillospiraceae; genus JAZOXB01. The sequence goes on from CAYXIN010000029.1 coordinate 325, forward strand.
CGTATCATACCAGAGGAGAAATTTCAAGCTGTTTTCCTGTAAAAAACGAAAAAATGTCAGGAAAAAAGTAAAATGCAGGCGGAGGCTGGAAGACAGCGGTGTGTTTTCCGGCGCATTTTACAAATTGTTCACCCAAAATCGCGATTTTGCGCTATAATAAAAAGAAATGAAAGAAGAGAGGGGATTCTCCAATGGCGAAAAGCGTATTGATTGTGGAGGACGACCGCAACATTGCCGATCTGCTGCGGCTGTATCTGGAGAAGGAGGGCTACGAGGTGCTCATGGCCTTTGACGGCATCAGCGGCGTGGAAAAATACCGCAGCGCGCAGCCGGCTCTGGTTCTGCTGGATGTGATGCTGCCCGGTATGGATGGCTGGGGTGTCTGCCGCGCCATCCGCAACGAGGGAAAAACGCCGATTATCATGCTCACGGCCAAGAGCGAGACGGAGGACAAGGTCTTTGGCCTGAAGCAGGGGGCGGATGACTACATCACAAAGCCCTTTGAAATGAAGGAGGTGCTGGCCCGCATTGAGGCGGTGCTGCGCCGCAGCGGGGTGCAGCCGGAGAAGGCGAGCCGCCGCCTGGTGTTTGACAAGCTGATTATCGACATGGATGCCTTCGAGCTGACGGTGGCAGACAAAAAGGTGCCGACGCCCCCGAAGGAAATGGAGCTGCTGTACCACCTGGCCTCCAGCCCCAACCGCGTTTACACGCGCAATCAGCTTTTGGATGAGGTCTGGGGCTTTGATTACTTTGGCGACACCCGGACGGTGGATGTGCATGTCAAGCGCCTGCGCGAGAAGCTTGAGGGCGTCTCCGATCAGTGGGAGCTCAAGACAGTCTGGTCTGTTGGCTATAAATTCGAGGTGCGCGAGGCATGAGAAGCACGCTCCATCGGCAGGTGGTGCTGATTCTCTGCCTTCTGCTGGCGGCCCTGCTCTTTGTGGGGGTGTTTTTCCTGGCCGTGTTCAGCCGCGAGGTGAAGGCCGACCGGGAGGACGCGCTTTATACCACAGCGGAGGCGGTCTGCGAGCTGCTGGAGGCCTATGCATCCTCCTTTGTCGATCTGTGGGAGTTTCGAACCTATCTGAATGTGGCATCTGTTTCCTCGGAAAACGATGTGCTGATCTGCAATCCGGATGGAGAGGTGCAGATTTGCGCCAGAGCCATTCAGGATTGTGAGCATATCGGCACAACGCTGGGCAGCGACACGGCCACGCGGATTTTTACCGATGGTGGTATGGCTGTGCGCAGACAGGTCTCGCGCATCTATGGCGAGGAGCGCCTGGCGGTGGCGCTGCCGGTTGTCGATCAGGATGGCAATGCGCTGTGTATTGTGGTCGCCTCTACGCAGTCAAACGCGCCGGTGGCAATTGTGACGACCGCGCTGCGGATTTTTCTGATTCTGACGCTGCTTGTGCTGCTGCTGGCACTGCTGATTGCGCCGCTGCTGAGTCGGCGCGAGGCGCGGCCCATTCAGAATATGGCTGCGGCAGCCCGTCAGATTGCACACGGCAACCTGAATGTCCGCGTGCCGACCGGGAACCACAATCAGGAGATTGAGGAGCTTGCGGTTGCATTTAACAACATGGCCGTTGCGCTGTGCAATTCCGACACGGTGCGCCAGGAGTTCATTGCCAATGTCAGCCACGAGCTGAAAACGCCGATGACAACCATCGCGGGCTATCTGGATGGCATTCTGGATGGCACCATCCCGCCGGAGCGTCAGCGTTACTACATGGAGCTGGTGTCCACAGAGGTGCGCCGCCTGTCCCGACTGGTGCGCAGTATGCTCGATGTCTCCCGCCTGGGCGATCAGGGTGTGGACCCGGCCAGACTGAGCGATTTTGATATTTGCGACACGCTGGGGCAAACTCTGCTGAGCTTTGAGCAGCGAATCAATCAGAAGCGGCTGAATGTGGAGGTCGATCTGCCGGAGTACGGCCTGACCATCCATGCGCTGAAGGACAGCGTGACGCAGGTGGTGTACAATCTTCTGGATAATGCGGTCAAGTTTGTGGACGAGGGCGGCACGCTCCGCCTGCACGCGCAGGAGCGCGGCGGCAAGGCGTGGGTCTCCATTGCCAACACGGGGCCTGTTATCTCGCCGGAGGAGCTGCCGCTGATCTTCGACCGCTTCCACAAGACGGACAAGAGCCGCTCCACAGACCGCGACGGCGTGGGACTTGGACTGTATATTGTCAAATCCATGGTAATGGCGCATGGAGAGGATATTTTTGTAACCAGCCATGATAACCAGACGGAGTTTACCTTTACCATGCCACTAAGTAAGTAGGAGGTGTCTGCATGGATGATCTGACACCCATGGAGCCGGAATTCCGCGAGCTTCCGCCGGAACCGGCGGCGGTGGATCCCTGTTATTACGGAACAGGCAGAGCGCCGCAGAAGCAGCGTCCGCATGCAGCGGCCATTCTGTCGGTTTTCTTCCTGATTCTCACGGCCAATCTGGTCACGGTGGGAATGCTGCTCTGGCTGCGCAGCAATGCGGGCACACAGACGCCGGAGGTGGATGTGCCCCTGACGCCGCCAACGGCGGAGCAGGTGACGCAGGATACGCCGATGCCCGATGAGAGCAATGCGCTCTCAATCCAGAAGGTACCGGAGACTAAGCTGGATCGGACTGCGCTGTATGAAAAGCTGGCGCCGGGGCTGGTGCAGCTTTCGCTGCATGAGTCATCTGCCGCTGCGGTGGTACTGACGGAGGATGGCTATCTGCTGAGCAGCGCCAGTGCCTTGCAGGGTGAAACGGAGATGATGGCCACGCTCAGCGATGGCAGCAGCCACACAGCCCGGTTGGTGGGCTGCGACAGCTCCAGCGATCTGGCAATTCTGAAGCTGGAGGTCAGCGGCCTGCAACCGGTGGAGCTGGGGGCCAGCAGCGCGCTGCGGGCAGGCGACACCGTCTATGCATTCAGCTTTCCCTTTGGCGCGCAGATGCAGGCAACGCTTGTGGAGGGCTATATTGCGGCAGTCGGCGCGGTGGAGCTTTCCGGCACGCAGCTTCGGGTCTTGCAGACCACCGCTGTGCTTGAGGGCTTTCATGGGCCGCTTGTGAATGCCAGCGGACAGGTTGTGGCAATGCAGGTTGGCAGCGTGGGGGATTATACCTCCTACACCACGGTCGGGGGCATTGGCTTTGCCCTGTGCATGGACGATGCAGCGCCCCTCATCACTCAGCTTATGAGCAGCGGCTATGTGTCGGGCCGCGCCAGTCTGGGTGTGGAGATTGTTGCGCTCAGCGAGGCACAGCGGCTTTACTGGGATTTACCGGAGGGCGTCTTTATTATGGAGGTTCGCGCCGACAGCGCTGCCTTCCGCGCGGGTCTGCGCGCCGGTGATATGCTGATACGCATCAACGACATGACGGTGACAGACGAAAGCAGCTACTACAGCGCGCTCAACCATGCGCAGGCGGGAGAGCAGGTGCGCGTGGTGATTTACCGCCGCGGCATTCAGATGTATGCAGATCTGACGCTGGATGAAGCCGAGGATTACTCTTAAAAGAATGAAGAAAAAGAAACGGATACCTCCCGGTCACAGGAGGTGTTCGCAAGATGGAAAAGGGTCGTGTATCCACTGTGATACACGACCCTTTTGCCATGAAATCCGGCGTATACCAACGAAACGACAGACAGCGAAAGCTGCCCGGCTGGTACCCTTTTCCCCGTAGCGGCATAGAATGCATCCAGAGGGGGGATTGCATGGATCTCTACGATCAGGAGGCGGTTGCGCGCGTCTGGCAGCGGGTGCGTCACGGCGCAGCGCATGAGGATACCCTGCTGCAGACGCTGCTTGGACAGGAGCAGCAACTCAGACGGTGCTACCGGCAGCTTGCTGCGCGGGCGGGGCGGCAGGTGGGGGCCTTCCGCGCGCTGGAGGCGCAGGTAGGCGGGCGAATCCGCACGCTTTCTGCCATGTGCGCGCTGCTTTGTGGGCAGGTGGGGGCACAGCCGCAGGAAGCGCCGCAGCCGGGGAGCGTGCAGGAGGAAATCCGCTGTGCTTACACGGCTGAGCTGCATTGCGCCGACTGTTATGCGCAGGCCGCACAGCGTTGGCCGGTGCACCGGAGACTGCTGCTGCGCATGGCGGAGCAGGCGCAGCTCCATGCGGCCAGACTGCTGGAGCTGACGGTGCAGCGGCAGCGTTGATTTCTGCCGAAAAATGCGATGGCCTGCCGCGCAGCAATCTGGCGGCAGACCATCCGGAAAAAGGAGAGGGAACGGCGAAAGACAAATATGTAAAAACGCGGCAGTCCTGTTGCTTCCTCAGGGCAGCGCGGATTCGTTCAGCGCGTGAAATTCCTCCAGCGTCAGGTTGTGCGCGGTCAGATAGGCGGCAGCCGCGCGGCCGACATATCGGTAATGCCAGCTTTCATAGCTGATACCGGTCAGCGCGCTGCGATCATCGGGGTAGCGCAGAATAAAGCCATATTCCCAGCAATGCGCGCGCAGCCATTGGGATTCCGCTGTGGAAGCCTGTGTCTCGTCGAGCATCTGATAGTCCAGCGAGACGATGTCTACTGCCAGCCCGCTTTCGTGCTCACTACAGCCGGGCGGCATGGTGAAACGCGCGGTTTCCTCATAGGCCTGCTCGTAGGACAGACCCTGTGCAAGCAGAGCCGCCAGATCTTCGTCGAAGAGCTGTGCCTGCTCTGCGGTGCTGCGGTAGCCGGAGCAGATCATGAAGCTGAGACCCTCCTGCCGCCCGGCGGCAAGCATCTGACACAGGTCGTCGTAGAGAACGGTGGCAACGCTTTGCGGGTAGTCATGCAGTGCGGTGGTTTCTACGCTGTAATCTGCGGGCAGCGGGTGCGTTTTGTTGATCAGAAGCAGGAGCGGATCGTCCGCAGCGGGCACCTCCTCCGGGGCAGCGGGAGGCGCTGTCGGGGTCGGGTTTTGCGCCGGGGGTGCCGTGCGGCCTTCACCTGGGCCACTGCGCTCGCTGCTGTCGGGACTGTCAGGAATGGAGCGGTCTGTGGAGCCGATGTCGGTCGGAGGCTCCCGCCGAAGCTGCCAGGCCGCTGTGGTCAGAGCCGAGCAGAGCACGAGGGTCAGGACAGTAAAGGTCAGCCCGGAACGGCGGCGGATTTTCGTTTGGCTCATGGGACAGGACGCTCCTTTGAAAGAATTGCTTGCTGAAGCTGGCTATACTCTAGCAGGGCTTTGCATCAAATGTACCACGGATTTGTATCAGAAATGTAAAAAACCTGACGAGATAAAATATAGGTGTAATATATAAATAACACCTGAGCAGACTTTTTGCTTGCTATTCACGACAACACGGACTATAATAGAGAGCAATGTGCAAGGGGGTGTAGCTGTGGCGGAGAAGACGCTGAGGGGAAAGCGGCTGTTCCTGCTTGATATGGACGGCACCATCTATCTTGACGACCGCCTGTTTGACGGGGCTGCCGCGTTTCTGGACTATGTGCGGCAAAGCGGCGGGCGCTATCTGTTTCTGACCAACAATTCCTCGCGCGGCGTTGTGGACTATGTGCGTAAGCTGGAGCGCATGGGCCTTGCTGCGCAAGCGGAGGATTTTCTGACCTCTGTGGATGCGCTGATTGATTATCTGGCGACCCATGGCTACGAGGACAAGCGTCTCTATGCTTTTGGTACGGAAAGCTTTCGCCAGCAGCTTTCGCAGGCGGGCTTTTGCCTGACGACGCAGCGGGATGCGCATGTGGACGCACTGGTCTGCGGTTTTGACACGGAGCTGACCTTCCAAAAGCTGGAGGATGCCTGCATTCTCCTGAACCGCGGCGTGGATTTCATCGCGGCGAACCCGGACTGGGTCTGCCCAACCTGGTATGGCTATGTGCCGGACTGTGGCTCCGTCTGCGAGATGCTTCACCGCGCGACGGGACGCCGGCCGGTGTTTGTCGGCAAGCCGCAGCCGGAAATGGCGCTGCTGGCCATGCGGCGCGGTGGCTTCCGGCCGGAGGAAACGCTGCTGGTGGGAGACCGGCTCTATACGGACATTGCCTGCGGCCATCGCGCCGGCATCGACACGGCGCTGGTACTCTCCGGCGAGAGCACGCTGGAGGACGCCAGAACAAGTCCGGAGCAGCCGACCTTCCTTTTTGAGGATATTCGCGCGCTGCTGAACGCACTCCGGCAGGATTCGCAGCGATGAAAAAAAGACTGCCTCGGGCAGTCGGAGAGAAAGAGACGGGGGAAAATGCAATATCTTTGGTGGATACTGGGCGGCCTGAGCGGATTGTTTGTGCTGTGGCTGCTGCTGATGTATACCCGGCGGCAGAGGCCGGATTTTTATGGTCTGGCGACCCACGCCTACGCGCACCGCGGCCTGCATGACCGCAGCGTGCAGATTCCGGAGAATTCCATGCTGGCCTTTCGCCGGGCAAAGGAGTCCGGATATGGCGCGGAGCTGGATGTGCGCATCACAGAGGACGGGGAGCTGGTGGTGATGCACGACGAAAGCCTCCTGCGCACGGCGGGCGTTGACTGTCAGGTTCATGCCTCTAAGCTGGCGGAGCTGCGGGAATACCGTCTGGAGGGTACGCAGGAGCGCATCCCGCTGCTGCGCGAGGTGCTGGAGCTGTATGAGGGACAGGCCCCGCTGGTGATTGAGGCCAAGACCTATAAGAATAACTGCCCGGTGCTGATGCGCGCGCTCTGCCGGATGCTTGATGATTATCCGGCGCTGCAATTCTGCATTGAGTCCTTTGACCCGCGCGTGGTCTTCTGGCTGCGTCGCCATCGCCCGGATATTGTCCGGGGGCAGCTCTCGCTCAATTTCTTTCGCGAGCGCTGCGGGCAGAATCCGGCGGTGGTGCTGATTATGACCAATCTTCTGCTGAATTTCCTTTGCCTGCCGCATTTTATTGCCTATAAGGTGCAGCATCGGCATACGCTGGCGCTGCGCCTGTGCCGCAGACTGTGGGGCGTGCAGGAATTTGTCTGGACGGTAGAGAGCGATGCGCAGTATCGCGAGGCCGCAGCGGATCACTGTCTGGTGATTTTCGAGCATTGCCGTCCTGCAACGGAAAAATTGGAAAAAAGTTGCTGAAAAACAGAAAAAAGTATGATATGATAGCGATGAGGTGATTGAGTATGAATGAACATAAGCAGGATGCGCAGGAGGTTCTTCTGGAGCAGGTGACGCCCGAGGATCTTCCGAATCCGGAGGATCAGATTCCCGCCTTTGCACCAAGCCCCAAATGGAAGCGGGTGCTGGCCTGGGTACTCTTTGGCATTGTTGCGGTCGGTATTGTCTTCTGGCTGCTGGGCATTGCCAATCCGCAGTGGGTGGAGCAGCTCCGCAACGCGCTGCTGGGCGCATAATGCGGATTCTTGGAATTGATCCCGGCTATGCAACAACGGGCTTTGGCCTGATTCAGGCCGAGCGGGGGAGCTTCCGGCTGCTGCAATATGGCACCATTACGACCCCGGCAGAGCTTCCGTTTTCCAGACGGCTGAACATACTTTTTGAGGATATGACGCGGCTGCTGGAGGTCACAGCGCCGGAGGCGGTGGCGGTTGAGGAGCTGTTCTGGGGGCATAATATCACCACGGGCATCGGCGTCTCCCATGGCCGCGGGGTGATTCTGCTGGCCATTGAGCGGGCCGGTCTGCCCCTTTATGAGTATACACCCATGCAGGTGAAGCAGGCGGTTGTGGGCTATGGCAAGGCGGAGAAGCGCCAGGTTATGGATATGACACGCCGCTTTTTGAAAATGGAGCAGATGCCGCGGCCGGACGATGCAGCAGATGCAATCGCCATTGCGCTGTGCCATGGCCGCTCCGCGACCTCGCGCCTGATGGGGAGGAAATAGCAATGTTTTACTATCTCGATGGAGAGATTACCATTCTGGAGGGCAATCTGGCCGTGGTGGATTGCGGCGGCGTGGGCTATGCCTGCCGGACAACGGCCTACACGGTCTCCAGACTGCGGGTTGGGAAGCGGGCCAGACTCTTTACCTACTGCAATATCCGCGAGGATGCATTTGACATTTTTGGCTTCAGCAGCCGCGAGGAGCTGCGCAGCTTCGAGCAGCTCCTGGGCGTGACCGGCGTTGGCCCGAAGGCGGCGCTGGCAATTCTGTCTGCCACAACACCGGAACGCTTTGCGCTGGCGATCATGACGCAGGATGAGAAGGCGCTGATGGCGGCCCAGGGTGTAGGTAAAAAGCTGGCGCAGCGCATTATTCTGGAGCTGAAGGACAAGATGGGGGCGCTTGACACGGCGCAGGATGCTTCTGCCTCTGCCATGCCCGCTGCTGCGGCCGGGGCTACAGGCAGCAATCTGGCGCTGGCACAGGCTGCACTCCAGGAGCTGGGCTACAGCCAGCAGGAAATCGCCGCCGCGCTGAAGGGGCTGGAGGCGCAAAGCCTGAGCACGGAGGAGATTATTCGTCACTGCCTGCGGGCGATGGTAATGAGGTGAGAGCATGAGCATTGATTTTTCGCATAACGAAGAAGCTCCCATTGTGACGACCAGCTTCACACCGGGCGACGAGACTGAGTATTCTCTGCGTCCCAGACGTCTGCATGAGTACAACGGGCAGGAAAAGGTGAAGGAAAATCTGTCGGTCTACATTGAGGCAGCGAAGCGGCGCAATGAGCCGCTGGATCATGTGCTGCTGTATGGCCCGCCGGGACTGGGCAAGACAACGCTGGCAGGTGTAATCGCAAATGAAATGGGCGTCAATATCCGCATTACCTCCGGCCCGGCCATTGAGAAGGCCGGCGATCTGGCGGCGCTGCTGACCAATCTGGCTGAGGGCGATATTCTCTTTATCGACGAGATTCACCGCCTGAACACAGCGGTGGAGGAAATTCTCTATCCGGCGATGGAGGATTTTGCCATAGATATTATTGTGGGCAAGGGGCCCTCGGCCAACTCCATCCGGTTGGATTTGCCCCGCTTTACGCTCATCGGTGCGACAACGCGCGCCGGTCAGCTCTCGGCGCCGCTGCGCGACCGCTTCGGCGTCAGCTTTCGGCTGGAGCTGTATACGCCGGAGGAGCTGAGCCGCATTATCACCCGCTCCGCTGCCCTGCTGGGTATGCAGATTGAGAAGGACGGCGCCATGGAGCTGGCCGCGCGAAGCCGCGGCACGCCCAGACTGGCCAACCGGATGCTGCGCCGCGTGCGGGATTTTGCGCAGATTTATTATGATGGCGTCATTACCCGCGAGGCGGCCGACCACGCGCTGGGACGGCTGGAGGTGGATCACCTCGGTCTGGATGCAACCGACCGGCGGATGCTGGAGGCAATCATCAAATTCTATAACGGCGGCCCGGTCGGACTGGATACCCTGGCGGCAACCATCGGGGAAGAGGCGGTGACGCTGGAGGATGTTTACGAGCCCTATCTCATGCAGATCGGCTTCCTGACGCGCACGCCGCGCGGACGCTGCGTTACACATCTGGCCTACGAGCATCTGCATATCCCCCATAAGGAGCAGGAGCAATTGTCATTTTGACGGAAATGGTGACGTAAATTTGGATGAATCTGCCTAAAATTCAAAGATTTGAAAAGAATTCTCTTAGACACTATTGACAAACTCCCAAGAACTGATATAATAATCCATGTTACAAAAGCGCAATCGGCAACAGCCGTTCGCAATATAACCACCCTGTGTCGAACCAACAAGCACCTTGGAGGGGAACAGCGTCAGGGCAAATCACTTTTATCAAGAGAGGTAACCAAAACATGTACGAAGACAAGACTTTAGTTTGCAAGGAATGTGGCAACGAGTTCGTGTTCACCGCCGGTGAGCAGGAGTTCTACGCTGAGAGAGGCTTCCAGAATGAGCCCCAGCGCTGCAAGACTTGCCGTGACGCTCGCAAGAATGCTGCCCGTAGCCCGAGAGAGTATTTCACTGCTACCTGCGCAAACTGCGGCGGCGAAGCTCGTGTTCCCTTCGAGCCCAAGACCGATCGTCCCGTCTATTGCAGCGAGTGCTTTGCAAAGATGAGAGAGAACGGCTAATTCCTGAATATGCTGAAATGGATGGGATGCTTCCAACGGAAGCATCCCATTTTTCATATCTTGGGCTCCACCGCCTCCTGCAAGCGGGCGAGGGCCTGCGGCGTATCGATGTCGGCCAGCTCCTCGCGGGCGGCCTCCACCATGCGCAGGCGTTCCGGATGGCGCCTGATGACGACGCTGCCGCCGCAATCACCGGAGAGCGCGCAGAGCTCATCAAAAAAGCAGCGGGGAAACAGAACGGGATTGCCGCGCTGCCCCTGATGACTGACGCTGTGAATGCAGTCGGGCTCGAGCTGCCAGGCAGAAACAAGCCGCCGGATGCTCTCGGCACGCAGAAGGGGTTGATCTGCCACAAGGTAGACGATTGCGTCACAATCGCGCAGTGCATCGGTGCCCAGCCGGATGGTGCGGCTGAGACCATCCTCCGGCCGCGTATTTTGCAGACATTCATAGCCAAACTGCTTCGCAAGCGCCGCAATCTGCGGGTACTGTGTGACGACGAGCAGACGATGAAAGACAGCGTGCGGCACAGACGCGAGTGTGTAGGAAATCAGCGGCCTGCCATCCAGCGGGGCGAGAAGTTTGTTGCTCTGAAAGCGGGTGGCATTTCCGGCTGCCATGATGAGACAGCCAAGCAGACGGTCAGATTGCATGGGAACCTCCCTGTAGAATTCAGTCAGTTTAGTATACCGCGTTTTTGCCCAAAGCGAAAGCCTGCATTCGTGGCGTTGGGAAGATTTTTTTGCCGGAATACTGTGCAAAGGGCTTTTCAAGCGCCGGGCTTTGTGATATACTCAAAAAATAAAAGTGGAGCAGGAGTCTTTTTGTGCAAAACGCTTCATCAATCACTACGGGAGGTTGACATAATATGAATGTTGGCAAAAGCGTAGCGCGTGTCGATGCTTTCGACAAGGCTACGGGCAGAGCCAGATACACCGACGATCTGTGCGGCAAGCATGCACTGATCGCACGCGTGGTTCGCTCAACGGTTGCGCATGGGCTTGTCCGCTCGGTTGATCTCTCAGAGGCCGAGAAGATTCCCGGCGTGGTTAAAATCTTTACCTGCTTCGATGTTCCGCAGATTCCATTTCCGACGGCCGGGCATCCCTGGTCGGTGGAGCCGGCTCATCAGGATGTGGCTGACCACTATCTGCTGAACCGACATGTGCGCTACTATGGTGACGACGTGGCCGCAATCGTGGCGGAGAATGAAATTGCGGCGGCACAGGCGGCCCGTGCTATCCGCGTGGAGTATGAGACGCTGCCCTTTGTGCTGGATGTGCAGGAGGCCATGCGTGAGGGCGCACCGCAGCTCCACGAGAACTATCAGAACAATGTGCTGAAGCACACGCAGATCCGCAACGGCAATTATGCGGAGGCAATCCGGGAGCCTGGCCTGCTCTGCGTGGATAAATGGTATCACACGCCGACGGTTCAGCATTGTCATATTGAGAATCACATTGCCTATGCCTATGAGGAGGCAGGCAAGATTGTAATCGTTTCCTCGACCCAGATTCCGCACATCGTTCGCCGGACGGTCGGGCAGGCACTGGGTCTGCCCTGGGGCAGAGTGCGCGTCATCAAGCCCTATATTGGCGGCGGCTTTGGCAACAAGCAGGACACGCTCTATGAGCCGCTGGTTGCTTGGCTCTCGATGAAGCTGGGCGGCCGTCTGGTGAAGCTGGATATTCCGCGGGAGGATACCTTCGTTTCCAACCGCGTGCGTCATGCCATACGCTTTCATCTGGTTTCCTGGCTGCGTCCGGACGGAAGCTTTGTGGCGCGAAAGGTCGAGTGCTTCTCGGATCAGGGGGCCTATGCCTCACATGGGCATTCCATTGCTGCCAAGGCGCTGGGCTCCTTCCCGCAGCTTTATCCATGCGAGAATTTTGAGGGGGACGCCTACACCGTTTTCACCAACAAGTCCACGGCGGGCGCCATGCGCGGCTATGGTATGCCGCAGGCGTCGTGGGCACACGAATGCCATATTGAGGACATCGCGCGGGCGCTGAACATGGATTCGCTGGCCTTCCGGCGGAAGAATATCATGCCGGTCGGCTATGTCGATGCCTTCACCAAAAACGAGAATTACTATGACAGCTTTAACCAGTGTTTTGACAAGGCAATCCGCTACATGGATTATACGCGCAAGCACGCCGAATACAGCCACCAGTCCGGGCCGGTACGCAAGGGAATCGGCATTGCCCCCTTCTGGTACAACACGGCGGTCTGGCCGATTTCTCTGGAGCACTCCTCGTGCAGACTGGTGCTGAATCAGGATGGCACGGTGCAGCTCCAGGTGGCCGAGACGGAAATTGGACAGGGAGCCGACACTGCTTACGCGCAGATGGCGGCGGATGTGATTGGCCTGCGGGACTATCGCGATGTCCATGTCATCTCCACGCAGGATACCGATGTGACCCCCTTCGGGCTGGGCGCCTATGCTTCGCGCCAGACCTATGTGGTGGGCTTTTCCGTCACGCAGACCGGAAACATCCTGCGCGATAAGATTTTGAAGTATGCAAACGAGCTGACGCGCGTTGCAGTGGCCAATCTGGATATCATAGAGGGCAATATTGTGCGCACAACGGACGGGCGCAGCCTCATGAGTCTGGCGGAGCTGGCGACGGAGGCCTTCTACAGCCTGGGCCACAGCGAGCATATCACGGCGGAATCGACCTATCAGGTCAAGAACAATGCCTATTCCTTCGGCTGCTGCTGTGCGGAGATCACGGTGGATATTCCGCTGTGCAAAATCACGCTCGACCGGATTATCAACGTGCATGACTGCGGCACCCTGATTAACCCGCAGCTTGCGCAGGCGCAGGTACACGGCGGCATGTCCATGGGGATTGGCTATGGCCTGTCTGAGCAGCTTCTTTTTGATCCTGCAACGGGCAGACCGCTGAACAATAATCTTCTGGACTATAAGCTCTCAACCATGATGGATCATCCGCATCTGGAGGCGCAGTTTGTGGAGAATCCCGAGCCGACCAGTCCCTTCGGCACAAAGGCGCTGGGTGAGCCGCCGGCCTGCCCGGTGGCGCCGGCGATCCGCAACGCGCTGCTCAATGCCACGGGTGTGGCGGTGGATGTGGCGCCCATCACGCCGCATGTCCTTTTCCGCCGCTTCACGGAGGAGGGACTGATTCAGGACGCGTGGAGAAAGGAGAACTGAGCCATGTATGATTTTAAGGCGCTCTACGAGGCAAAATCGGTGGAGGAGGCGGTCGCGCTGCGTCTGGCTCATCCGCAGGCGCAGATCATCGCCGGAGGATCGGACGTTCTGGTGCAGATGCGCGAGGGAAAGCGCGCCGGTGTGGAGCTGATCTCGATTTATGGAATCGATGCCATGCGCGGCGTTTCTCTGGACGAGGAGGAAAACCTTCGCATCGGCTCACTGACCAGCTTTTCACACATTACGAGAGATCCGCTGATTCAGCGCTATATCAATGTGCTGGGCGAAGCGGTGGATATGGTGGGTGGGCCGCAGATTCGCAACATTGGAACCATCGGCGGCAATACCTGCAATGGTGTGACCTCTGCGGACTCTGCCTCCACGCTGTTTGCCTGGGATGCGATGGTGGAGCTGACGGGCCCGGCGGGGGTGCGGCGTCAGCCCATTCAGTCGTTCTATCTCCGCGCAGGACAGGTGGATATCCGCGAGGGTGAGCTCCAGACGGCAATTCTCATTCCGAAGCAGAGCTACGCGGGCTGCGTGGGACACTATATTAAATATGCCATGCGCAATGCGATGGATATTGCAACGACGGGCTGCTCGGTGAATGTGGTGCTCAGCGCGGATTGCAGCACGATTTGCCGCGCACGGATTGCCTATGGCGTGGCAGGGCCGGTGCCCTTGCGCGCTGTCCATGCCGAGGCGCGGGCAAACGGCCGACCGGTCTGTATGCAGACTGTGGAAGATTTTGCGCAGGCGGTGCTGGAGGATATCCAGCCGCGCGATTCGTGGCGCGCAGCAAAGGCATTTCGTCAGCATATTGCGGTGGAACTGGCGCGGCGCTGCCTGCTGCGCTCCATTGAACTGGCAGGAGGGACGATTTGAGCTATGGAAAAGCAGTATAAGCTTCTGCGCTGCAACATCAATGGCCGTGACATTGAGCAGATGATCGATGCCCGTGCCTCATTGACCGACCTGCTGCGCAATGATTTCAGCCTGACCTCGGTCAAAAAGGGCTGCGAGGTGGGGGAGTGTGGCGCGTGCAATGTCATCATTGACGGAGAATGCTTTAACTCCTGCATTTATCTGGCGGTTTGGGCGGAAGGAAAGCACATCCGCACGCTGGAGAGTCTTCTGGGCCCGAATGGAGAGCTCTCGGATATTCAGCAGGCGTTCATAGACGAGGCGGCCATCCAGTGCGGCTTTTGCACGCCGGGCTTTATTATGACGGCAGTGGAGATTCTGGAGAGCGGGCGTGAGTATACGGATGCAGAGCTGCGCAAGCTGCTGTCCGGGCATCTCTGCCGTTGCACAGGTTATGAAAATATTCTCCGCGCGGTGAAAAAAACGATGTACCGGCGGCTGGGCAGGGAGCTGCCGCCGCAGTAGCAGAGAAAGCGCAAACGCCCCACCGGGCTCCGGTGGGGCGTTTGCTGTTACAGAAAGAGAGAGATGAAAGGATTTGCGGTTAAAGAGGAGGAAAACCGCTGTTTTGCTGGTCAACAAACCATTGCTGCCGTTGGCATATCCGCGAAATTCTCCGCAGCATCGGCAGCGGCAGAGGAGACGCTTGCAACATCTCATCTACGCCCCTATTATAGCACAGGACTCTCGTCGGTTTGTGAATAAAGCTTGAAGAATTTGCATCGAATCGGAAAACATCAGCGCCGCCCCAAAGGGCGGCGCCGGTGTCAGGCTGCATTAACGCTCCTCGCGGAAGTAGGGCAGTCCCAGTGCAGAGGGCGGCTGCTTTTCGCGGTTGTTGCGCACGCTGCTGATAATCAGAACCAGAAGTGTCACAACATAGGGGAGAATTTTATAGATCTGTGCCGGCAGGAAGGGCAGGGACAGACGCAGATAGAGAATTTGCAGACAGCCGAAAAGAATGCTGCCCCAGATGGCCGACAGCGGCTTCCACAGACAGAAGATGACCAGCGCGACCGAAATCCAGCCCACGCCGGAGAGCCCCTCGTGATTCCAGACGCAGTTTGCGATGCCGGTGATGTAGGCCATGCCGCCGATGGCGGAGATGCCGCCGCCAATCATGGTTGCCAGGTACTTATAGCGGATGACGTTGATACCGGCGGCGTCTGCGGTGGCGGGCGATTCGCCAACCGCGCGCAGATAAAGACCCTTGCGGGTGTGTGTAAGGAAGAACCACATGCCAACGGCCAGAAGCACGCCAAGGTAGAACAGAATGCTGTGCTGGAAAAGAATGGGGCCGAGCACGGGGATATTGCGCAGCACCTGCGGGAAGGGAGAGTTGACAAAAATAGCCTTCAGATTGTTGCTCAGGGAGATGAAGCCGCCGCCACCGGAATTCTGGCGGACAAATTCACCGATGAACTGCCCCACGCCGGTGCCGAAGATGGTCAGAGCAAGACCGGTCACATTCTGATTTGCGCGCAGCGTGATGGTCAGGAAGCTGAAAATCGCGGCGGCCAGCGCACCGGCCAGGAAGGAGAAAACAAGCGCGATGAGCAGCGCGAGAAGCGGATTGGCTGCGCCGACACCGGCGAGCTGCTCATAGTAGAAGGCGCTGCAAAGTCCGGAGGCGCCGCCCATGAACATGATGCCCTCCACGCCAAGATTCAGATTGCCCGATTTTTCTGTCAGCGTTTCACCCAGGGTGCCGTAGAGCAGTGGTGTGCCGTTGACAACGGAAAATACGAAAAGGGTTGTGATAAAACTGAGAATTGCTTCCATGGGTCAGGCCTCCTTTCTCCGACGGATCGAGAGCTTATAGCTGATGAAGAATTCGCTGGCCAGCATACACAGCAGAATCAGACCGGTCAGAATCTCTGCAATGGTGGCGGGGACGGAGAGCTCCCGGTAGAGGGTCTGCGAGCCCTTGTCCAGAACGGCCAGCAGCATGGCAATCAGAATCATACCGAGGGGATTCAGATTGGCCAGCCATGCGACAGTGATTGCGGTAAAGCCGACACCGTCTGCAACGCTGTCATACAGCGTGTGATTGGCGCCGGAAACGATGATAAAGCCGACCAGACCGGAGATGCCACCGGAGAGAGCCATGGTGCGCATCATGACACCGCCAACATGGATGCCGGCATAGCGCGCGGTGTTGTGGGAGTCGCCAATGATGGCAATTTCAAAGCCATGCTTGGAATAGTTCATATAAATGAAGATAAATACCGTCAGCAGCAGCACAATAATCCAGCCGCAGTGCACGCCAAGAACAGTTGGCAGCTTGGCATTTGCGGGAAACTGGCCGATCTGCTGGCTGCCGTTTGCAACCGCAGAGGCCGCGCCCTCCCAGGGGCCGCCCTGAAGCCACTTGACAATGCCGATGACAATATAGTTCATCATCAGGGTGAACAGCGTCTCGTTGGTGTTCCAGCGCGCCTTGAAAAAGCCGGGGATCAGTCCCCAGATTGCGCCGCAGACAATCGCGCCCAGCGCCATCAGCAGCAGCAGCGGAACCTGCGGCAGCTTGTCTGCCAGCAGCAGGACAACCAGCGTTGCACCAATGCCACCGGCCGTAATCTGACCCTCTGCGCCGATGTTCCAGAAGCGCATCTTGAAGCAGGGCGCAATCGCCAGCGCGCAGCCCAGCAGCGGGATGGCGATTTTGACTGTCTGACGGACAAAGGTCAGCGAGCCGAGAGAGCCACGGATGATTGTGCCATAGGCGCGGATGGGGGGATAGCCCAGAGCGGTCAGCAGCAGCGCGCCCAGCAGCAGCGCAACCAGAATCGAGCTGATGCGGATGAGCCACGTACTCCATGTGGACATGCCATCCGTTCGTTTGGACAGACGAATCATTGTGCAGCCTCCTTTCTGCTTTGCGTCATCAGCAGACCAATTTCCTCTTTGGTCGCGGAGCGGGCGTCCACCACGCCACTGATCTGCCCGCCGCACAGAACCAGAATGCGGTCACAGAGCTCCAGCAGAACATCCAGATCCTCTCCGACATAGATGACGGCGACGCCCTTCATTTTCTGCTCTGTCAGGAGATTATAAATGGTGTAGGAGGTGTTGATATCCAGACCGCGAACGGCATAGGCGGACATGAGCACGCTCGGCGTGAAGGAAATCTCACGACCGACCAGAACCTTCTGCACATTGCCGCCGGATAAACGGCGCAGAGGTGTGCGGTCAATATCCGGGGTGACGACCTCAAGCGCATTGACCAGATCGTCGGCCAGCTTTTCCGGGAATTTGCGGTCGGGGAAGGGGCCACGGCGCTGACGGTAGCTGCGCAGCTTGATGTTGTCTACGATGCTCATGCTGCCAACAAGCCCCATGCCGAAGCGATCCTCCGGAACAAAGGAGAGCAGCACGCCGTGGTCAATAATTTTCTTGGGCGGCAGACCGGTCAGCTCAACGGCCTCCTGTGCCTGGTTCAGGTATTGGATGGAGCTGCCCGGCTGCGCGGGCTGCAAGCCGGCGATGGCTTCCAGCAGCTCCTTCTGACCGGAACCGGCGATGCCTGCGATTCCGAGAATTTCGCCGCCCATCGCGTGGAAACTGACATCATCCAGTTTTTTGACGCCCTCGCGATCCAGAACGGTCAGATGCGAAACCGCGAGACGGCGGACGGGATGGGGGTACAGCGGCCGGTCGATATTCAGGCTGACGCTTCGCCCGACCATCATATCGGTCAAAGCCTGCGCAGTAACCTGGGCGGTTTCAACGGTGCCGATGTAGCTGCCCTTGCGCAGAACGGCAACCTGATCCGAGATGGCCATAACCTCGTGCAGCTTATGCGTGATGAGAACGATGGCCTTGCCGTCCGCGCGCATATTGCGCAGAACGTCAAAGAGCCGTTCTGTTTCCTGCGGGGTCAGGACGGCGGTTGGCTCATCCAGAATCAGAATTTCTGCGCCGCGGTAGAGCACCTTGACGATCTCGACGGTCTGCTTCTGCGAGAGAGACAGATCGTATATCTTCTTGTCCGGCTCCAGATCAAAGCCGTAGCGGGCGCAGATATCAGCAACGCGCTGGCAAATCTGCTTCTTATCCAAACGGCCTGGCTCATCCAGACCGAGAACCACATTTTCCGCAACGGTCAGCACATCGACCAGCTTGAAATGCTGGTGAATCATGCCGATGCCGTGGGTAAATGCGTCATGCGGCGAACGGATGCGGATTTCCGTGCCGTTTTTCAGAATATGCCCCTCATCCGGCATATAGATGCCGGAGAGCATGTTCATCAGCGTGGTCTTTCCACTGCCATTCTCGCCAAGCAGACACAAAACCTGTCCGCCGGCAATGGTGAGGTCAATGCCGTTGTTGGCAACAACCTTGCCGAAACGCTTGGTAATACCGCGCAGCTCAATGGTGCATTTCGACTCCAATCATATCATCCTCTCTGATAGCTTCCGTTCGAAAACGGGGCGGGTTTGAAAAAGGGGAACCGAGGAGCTCGGTTCCCCTGACATGGGCTCAATATGGATCAGACAATCAGCTCTCGGAGGTGATGCCGTCGATGATCCAGTAGAAGTAAGGTGCAGAGGTCTGGCCGCCCGCAACGTCGGACTCCTTGAAGAACTCGCCCTCTGCCATGGTCTTGGTGTCGGGAGCATCAGCGCCATAGGCGGTGCCGGTGCCGGTCCAGGGACCTGCAAAGACATTGATGCTGCCGTCTGCAAGGCCCGCGATGACCTCGTCCATCTTGGCCTGGGTGCCCTCGGCGGCAATTGCGGTGTTAAGGTCGGTCAGGACGACAGCGCCCTCAGCGATACCGGCAGTCCAGTCCTTGGAGGGAGCTCCACCATTGGCGACGCAGGTGAAGATATACTCAAAATAGACGCTCCAGTCAATGCGGCTGGAAAGCAGGGAGGCGTCGGGCGCAACACCGACCATGTCGTTGTTGTAGCCAACATGGAAGACGCCGTTCTGCTGCGCGACCGTGGCGGGGGTGGTGTTGTCCGAATGCTGGGAGATGAGGACGCAGCCCTCGTCGCAGAGTGCCTGCGCCGCGTTGCCTTCAGCGGTAGCTTCAGACCAGGAAGAAACATACTTGACGGTCATCGTAACTTCGGGGACGACGGAACGTGCGCCCAGGTAGAAGGCGGTAAAGCCGGAGATAACCTCAGCGAAGGGGAAAGCGCCAACGTAACCAATCTTGGCTTCCTCAACGGTGATAGTGCCGTTGTCGATGAGCTCCTTGATCTTCATACCGGCAGCAACACCGGCAACATAACGGCCCTCATAGATATTGGCGAAAGCATTCACGCAGTTGTCCAGACCGGCAAACTGAGAGTTGAGGTTCGTGCAGCCGACAAAAAGAACATTGGGTTAATCAGGAGCAGCCTTGAGCATGAAGGGCTCGTGGCCATAAGAGTTGCAGATGACGATTTCGCAGCCACCCTCAGCCAGCTCAATGCAGGCATCCGTCACGCCGTCGTCCTCAAGCTGATTGGTGATGATCTGCCAGTCGATGGTGATGCCCTTGGCGGCCATCTTCTCGGTCACGGATTCCTTAGCACGGAAGAAGTTGTAGGTATAACCCTGGTCGTTCTCGTCACCAATGCAGACCATGCCGACCTTGAGGGTCTTGCCGCCCTCGGGCGGGGTGTCAACGTCGCTGCCGACGGAGCAGCCGACAAAGAGCGATGCGATCATTGCAAGCGCAAGGATCAGTGCGAAGAGCTTTTTCATTTTCATATCCTCCTTATTATGTATGCCGGGCGATATACCCGCCAGTGCCGGCGCACAGCACACCGGTAAGATACATTATACTAAAAGATGAAGCCAATAACAACTGCTTTTTGCAAAAAATCGGAGAGTAATAATTGAAATTGTAGATATGCTCAAAAAGATTTGCAGAAATTGAGCGAAAATGACGAAATGATTTGGGAAGAATATTCGAAAATGTCGCGAAAACGGTGGAAAACGAGCGGGAAATACAGGATAAAAAACGAAATTAGAGAAAATTTCAAAAAATCGCGAAAAAAGTGAAAAAAGGTGTTGACAAATGGGGAAGTA
>CAYXIN010000030.1:0-19623 GCA_964465395.1 uncultured Oscillospiraceae bacterium
TTACTGGGTTTTTGGCACCGATATCTTTTTCGGTGCTACGTTATGGTTGCGGAGGGAGGACTTGAACCTCCGACCTCCGGGTTATGAGCCCGACGAGCTGCCAACTGCTCTACTCCGCGATATCTATCAACGAGGCTTCCCTCATTGCCTATATAAGATAGCACAAAAATCACTCAATGTCAAGCACTTTTTTCATTATTGCCTCATTTTTTGCAAACACTTCACAACTCTGCGCCATATGGAATCGGGTCAGCGCCCCGATTCCATATGGCGCTCATCTGTCTCACATTCCGGCTGTGCAGCACCGGATGCCAGCTCTCCTGTTTTGCCCACAGGCGACACGCTGTTCCGGCACTCACAAATTCACTATAGCGGTCGGCTCTGAGAGAGCCCATCGATTAGCGGCTGCTTGTCTCGAGTCTTTCCCGCAGAGCATTTGCCGTTGTCTCATATGCCTTCCACATTGCTTCATCGAGCTGTAGCGACGTTTCTCCGGTCAGACGCGCAAGCACCAGCCGCAGGAGTGCGGGATTTTTCACAAGCAATGGGCCACTCAGATGCGTCGCCAGGCAATTGGCCGCACAAAGACCCTCCGGCCCATTCGCGCGCGCATTGCCAAAGCCCATTTGCAGCTCAAACCAGGGCTGCTCTACCCCTGTTGTCGTGCTGCATTTATTCATAAAGCCCACTACCGGCTTCTCCATTTCACGGCAGGTTGCTAAACAATCACCCAGAATCCTACGGTTACTCTCCACTGTTTCAAAGGAAAAGAGGTGCAGCCCCTCCCAACGTCTGCCTGCCGCGTCTGTAATGGAGGCTCCCAGCAGGGGGAAGGCGTTTCCGGTAAAGAGAAGCAGCTCTGCCTGCCTCAAGGTCTTGCCAAAGGCGCGAAGTTGCTCCAGCGCAAGCTTCTGCCGGCTCTCGGTTCCGGCCCCCATATAGTAGAGCTGGTAGCCGGAAATATCACGCTGCTCATACAGCGAAAGCGTGTCCACCTGCACCGCGCACCCCATCTGACGCAGCGCGCGCTCGAGAACCGCAACATTGGCATACTCACCATAGAGATTCATGGCATCCGGAAAAAGATGCAGTATTTTCAGTTCCATTCTTATCTCCTCACTTTACGGTTACATTCGACAGGAATTTCATACGATCCGAGAAGCAGGTCACCGTGTAGAGCTGCTCCTCGCCCGTCTCACGCAGCGCAGCGCAGGCCGCATCGATATTCTGGCAGACATACAGCTTTTCCTGCGGCACCGCGCTACAGGACAGGCGCACCGCCAGGTCGTTGCAATATCTTCCGCAAAGCCAGACCTGCTGCACGCAGGGATCGGCCAGCCAGTCAAAGTGGATGTCCCAAAGCCACGAGGTTTCGCTGGTGAAATACTTGCGGCTGATGGCGTCCACAATGATCATCACGGTGCAGGGGCGCTGCTGCGCAACCGCATAGCGGAAGGACATGTCATAGGAAATGGAGTTCTCATGCTTGGAGATCAGGAAAATGCCCTCATGCTTTCCAAGGCTGAATTCGATGTAGCGGCCATTTTTCAGGATATAGTTTCCGGTGACATCGGCAATTCTCTCCCCCGACACACCCAGCAGGCGGCAGAGCGTATAGGCCGCCAGAATGTTGTAGACATTATAGATGCTGCGGAAGGCCAGCGGAATGCGATCCTTTCCACAGAGGGTAATGCTGCTGTGCTCCAGATCCACTGCCGTGACCGCATAATCCGTGGCATGGCGGGAAAAGTCACAGGCCGTGCAGTGGAAGCTGCCGATATGATTGAAGTGATAATAGTCATATTGCATGGGTTTGCCGCACACCGGGCAGAGCAGTCCATCGTTGTAAGCGCCGCAGAAGGCATCGCTGTCCGTCGCGCAGTGATCCAGGCCAAACCACACGACCTTCTCATGCCCCTGGGCAAAGCGGGAGACCATGGGATCGTCCGCATTCAAAACCAGTGTGGTATCCCTGCCGATGCTGGGTGCAATGGCGTCATAGACCCATTCCGTGTGGCCATTGCGGGTAAGCTGGTCGCGAAACAGATTCGTCACAACATAGTGCGTCGGCTGGAACCATCGGAAGGTGTGGCGCGTGTAGCGCTCATCCGATTCTATCAGCAGCACATCCTGTTTCATTTTTCCGCCCAGTGTGCAGGAGGTCAGAATCATGGTCGTCACGCCCTCAATCTGGTTGGATCCCTCTGCATTGTAGGCAACCGTGCGACCATCTGCCTTCAGAACGGCCGCAATCATCTCCACCGTGGAGGTTTTTCCGTTGCTGCCCGTCACGGCAACAATCGTCCCAGGCAACTGAATGCGCCGCAGAATATCCGGGCAGAGCTTCAGCGCAAATTTTCCAGGCAGGCTGCTCCCCTTTCCGACCATCTTCCCGACCAGATGCACCAGTCTGCAAAGCAGAATTGCCAGTAGCTTTCTCATTTCTCGATTTCCTTTCCTCTATTATACATATGGAAATTATAGCACAGCGCCGGAAGTCAGGCAAGCATTTCCAGTAGCTCGTCCTCCGTGAGTACAGGCAGCCCCAGCTCATTCGCCTTTTTCAGCTTGCTTCCTGCATTTTCGCCCGCCACAACATAGCTGCTTTTTCTGGACACCGAGCCGGAGACACGTCCGCCCCGCTGCTCAATCTGCCTGGTTGCCTCCTCGCGCGTGAAGCGCGTCAGCGCGCCGGTCAGAACAAAGGTCTTTCCCGCGAGGGTGTCGTTTTCCTGCTTCTGCTGGCTGAGCATATTCACACCATAGCTGCGCAGCAGCGCAAGCATATGGCGCGACTGCGGATTGGCAAACCAGGAAACAATGCTCTCCGCGGTCTTGCCACCAATGTCGCGAAGCTGCGTCAACGCCTCGCAGTCTGCCGCCATCAGGGCATCCATGGAGCCAAAGTGTCCGGCCAGCAGCTTGGCAGCTTTCTCCCCCACCTGGCGGATTCCCAGCGCAAAAATCAGGCGGCTGAGGTCATTGCTCCGGCTGGCAGCAATCGCATCGAGCAGCTTCTGCGCGGCCTTCTCGCCGCTTTTCCAGAGCTGCTTCAAGTCCTCCAGGCGCAGCGCATAGATGTCCGCCGGCGAGTGAATCTGGCCTCCTGCAACAAGCTGCTCCACCAGTGCCTCCCCCAGCCCGTCGATATCCATGGCATTGCGCGAAACGAAGTGCGTAATATTGCGCACAAGCTGTGCCGGGCACTCCACGCCAGTGCAGCGCAGCGCCACCGCATCCTCATCGCGCTCCACCGGCGCGCCACAAACCGGGCACTGCACCGGAATCTGATAGGGCTGCGCCGTCGCAGGTCGTTTTTCGCGCACCACCTCCAGAATTTCCGGAATGATCTCCCCGGCCTTTCGAATGCGGATGGTGTCCCCGATCCGAATATCCTTCTGCGTGATAAAATCCTGATTGTGCAGCGTCGCATTGGTCACTGTCGTGCCCGCCAGCCGCACCGGTGCAACCACCGCCTTGGGCGTCAGCACGCCCGTCCGCCCGACCTGTACCACAATATCCTTCAGCACCGTCTCGCGGATCTCCGGCGGGTACTTATAGGCGCAGGCCCAGCGGGGGAACTTCGCCGTGCTGCCCATGGCAGCACGCTGCGCAAGATCGTTCAGCTTCACCACGGCGCCGTCAATATCATAATCAAATTCATCGTAGCGTCTGGCGCCGATTTCCGCAATGCGGCTGAGCGCCTCCTGCGGCGTGTTGCAGAGGCAGACGGGAATCACGCGGAATCTTTTCCGGCGCAGATACTCCAGCGTTTGCAGATGGGTCTGGAAGGAGATGCCCTCCGCAAGCTGCAAATTGAAGATCAGAATATCCAGACGGCGCTGTGCTGCAATTGCCGGATCCAACTGCCGCAGGCTGCCGGCTGCCGCATTGCGGGGATTGGCAAACAGGGCTTGTCCGGCCGCCTCACGCGCTGCATTGAGCTGCTCAAACACGGCACGCGGCATATACACCTCACCACGCACAATCAGGCGCGCAGGTGCATCCTCAATGTGCATGGGGATCGAACGGATGGTTTTCAGATTTTCCGTGACGTCCTCTCCGATCCGGCCGTCTCCGCGCGTCGCACCACGCATAAATTCGCCGTTGCGGTATTCCAGCGCAACGGAAAGTCCATCCACCTTCGGCTCAACGCAGCAGGCTGCATCCGGCACCGCCTCCCGGAGTCTGGCATCAAAGTCCAGCACCTCCGCTTCCGAAAAAACGTCCTGCAAGCTTTCCAGCGGAACAGCGTGCTCCACCTTCTCAAAGCGGCTCTGCGCCTCGCCGCCCACACGACGCGTGGGCGACAGCGGGGAGGCCAGCTCCGGATACTGCTTTTCCAGCTCCTCAAGCTGCCGCAGCAGCCGGTCATATTCATAATCTGCCATGCGCGGCGCATCGAGCACATAATACTCATAGTTCGCCGTTTCCAGCCTGGCAGTCAGGCTTTGTATTTCTTCCTTTGGATTCATGATTGCGCCTCCTGGCCGAAATATGTGGTTGGTACCGTTCCGACAATCACCGTCTCTGCGGCAAGCACGGAGGTCTGAACGGTAATGCTCTGGGTACCGGTCCAGGTCAGAATGGTCACCACCACCTGAACCTCAATTGTGATGCGGTGCAGCGTTTGATTGATCCCCGCCGCAGTGAAGCTGTTTAGAAAATTGGCGTCCGAGGCGCGCACCGCAATCACGCGCACCGGAATATTCGGGCCCCGGCCGGAAAACAGCTCCGGCAGCAGAACGCTGCCAATTGGCACACCAAGCTCCTCCATGGAGAGGTTTTCCAGTCGTTGATCCACACGCTTCAGTATATCCGTTTTCAGGCGGTTCACGGCGGCAATATCCGTCTGAATCGCTGTAACCGTCCCATCCTGGCGCTTCTGCACATGCACCAGCGTCTCATAGGGCGTCTGCGTCATTTCCTGCTGAATGGCCTCGTTGATTGCGTCTGAGGCCTGATTATCCACCTGCGTAGCCAGAAGCTGCTCCGCCATTGGCGCAAGCTGCTGCCGAAACAGCAGCGTCATCAACGACGCCACGATCAGAAGCCCTGCCAATGTTGCACGCAGGCGGTTGCGCTGCGCTCGCGTCATGCACACCACCCCCGGCAGCATATGCCGGGGTCATGCAAAAGATTCCAGCTTTTTCAGGCGCGCCGCTGCAGCGCGGAGCATCAGGCGCTTGGTTCCCACCTGCTCAAAGGCGATCTCCAGCACAGCATCATTGCCCGCCGGGAGGATGGAAATCACCAGGCCGCTGCCAAAGGTATCATGCTGCACCATATCGCCCTTGCGCAGCTCCGGCAGGGGGGCGCTGCGCGCCGTGTGCGCGATGGCGCTGCTTGCTGCCGCACTGCTCTGCGCGGCGCGGCGCGGCGCAGCATAGCCACCTGCGTAGCTGCCCGCTGCGGCAGGCGCAGCATAGACCTTGGGGCGCTCCTCCTTCTCCAGCAGCAGCTCCGGCGGAATCTCGTCGATGAAGCGGGAGCGACGGTTGACCATCGTTCGGCCATAGAGCATACGCTGCTTTGCGCCGGTGATGGTCAGACGCTTTTTTGCGCGCGTCAGCGCCACATAGCACAGGCGGCGCTCCTCCTCCATTTCCTCCTCGTCGCCAATGCAGCGCGTACCCGGGAACAGGTTTTCCTCCGCGCCGACCACAAACACATTGGGAAATTCCAGGCCCTTTGCCGAGTGCATGGTCATCATCGCCACCGCATCGGCCTCGGTGTCATACTGGTCAATATCCGTATACAGCGCGATTTCCTCCAGGAAGCCGCCCAGCGTCGGGCTGTCTGTGCTGTCCGTATAAGTGACAATGGAGGATTTCAGCTCGCGCACGTTCTCCAGACGGGTGCGGTTTTCCACTTCATCCTTCTGTTCAAGCATGGCGACATAGCCCGTGCGGATCAGAAGCTCCTCATAAAAGTCCGGCAGAGAAAGCCTTTGCAGCAGCTCTGCACATTCTTCGATCAATGCGGTAAACTGCATCAGCTTCGGCGCCGCGCGCTCCAGCGCCGGATAGGAATAGGGATCACTCACCGCATGATAAAGTGGCTGGTTGGCCGTTGCGCAGAGGCGCTCGATTGTCTCCAGCGTTTTGCCGCCAATGCCTCTGGGGGGCTGATTGATGATGCGCTTCAGGCGCAGATCGTCGGCGCGGTTGTTGATGACCCAGAGATAGGCCAGCATGTCCTTGACCTCCGCGCGGTCGAAGAAGCGCGTGCCGCCAACGATGCGGTAAGGCACACCGCTGCGCTTGAAGGCAAGCTCCATCGCGTTGGACTGCGCATTGGTTCGGTAGAGCACCGCGTAGTCCTTAAAGCATCTGCCGCCGGATTCGGAGAGAATCTGGTTGGCGACAAGGCTCGCCTCGCTGTTCTCATTCTGCGCCATATAGTAAAGCAGCTTCTCCCCCGCGCCATTGTTTGTCCACAGGCGCTTACCCTTGCGCCCGTGGTTGTGGGAAATCACCGCATTGGCCGCGTCCAGAATCGACTGGGTCGAGCGGTAGTTCTGCTCCAGGCGGATGGTGCGCGCGCCATGATACTGCGACTCAAAATCCAGAATATTCTGGATTGTCGCGCCGCGGAAGCGGTAGATGCTCTGGTCATCATCGCCCACGACACAAATATTCTCATGTCCGCCGGCCAGCAGCGAGGCCAGCAGATATTGCAGATTGTTGGTATCCTGATACTCATCGATCAGCACATAGCGGAAGCGGCGCTGGTACTCCCTGCGCACCTGCTCAAACTGCTGCAAAAGCTGAACCGTCAGCAGGATGATGTCATCAAAATCCAGCGCGTTGGCCGAAACCAGGCGTTGCTGATAGTCCTCATAAATCTGGCCGATCTTTTGCAGGCGGAAATCGCTGCCGCTCTGCGCAAGAAACTGCGCCGGTGTCTGCATCTTGTCCTTGGCCTTGGAAATCAGATTCAGGCACATGCGCGGGGGGAACATCTTGTCATCCAGATTCCTGTCGCGCAGAACCTCCTTGATGACACGCTCTGCGTCGGCGGTGTCATAGATGGTGAAGCTGCTGTCGTAGCCAAGATGCTGAATTTCCCTGCGAAGGATGCGGCAGCAGGCGGAGTGGAAGGTCATCGCCCAGACATCGTTCCCCTCCGGACCCAGCATGGCGCACAGGCGCTCCTTCAGCTCATTGGCCGCCTTGTTGGTAAAGGTGATGGCAATGATCTGCCAGGGGCGCACCGGCTCCAGCGCACAGAGCTGATCTGCCCGCGCAGCGTTCTGCGCATCCGGCGCAGCCACCGCAGACTCCAGGAAGCAGACATCCTCCGGCGTGATCCACTCCGGCACCACAAGGCTGTCCGAGGCGCAGCCAAAGCGGATCAGATTGGCAATTCGATGAATGAGAACTGTGGTTTTTCCGCTGCCTGCACCGGCCAGCAGCAACAGCGGCCCCTGTGTGGTCAGCACCGCCTCCAACTGGCGGGGATTCATCCGGCTGTATTGATTCGTAATATACTGCTTTCGCGCTGTCAGAAAGCGCTCGTTCATCTCTCTGGTCATAGTATCTCCTGTATGGTAGTTTTTCTTCTATTTTAGTACATTTGGCCCCGGAAATAAAGAGCGAGTTTTGATTTTCTCCCCCGCGCGCAAAAAACTGACAGGCTCTCCAATTTGCCTATTCCATTTCGGCCTGATTTTGTTTATAATACGTTCAGAAACAAACAAAGGAGGACAACACCTTGTCCCTTTCCGCCTCAGCCCCATGGCTGAACTTTTATGGGCAAATGCCCCACCACATTGACTACCCGGAGCTGAGCATGTATCAGCTTGTTGCCAGAACAGCGCAGCGCTACCCCGGACTGTGCGCCTATGAATTCATGGGTCGGGAAACCAGCTATTCCCGTTTTTTGCAGCGCATTGAGCGCACCGCCCGCGCGCTGCACGGTCTTGGCATCCGCAGCGGCGACCGCGTCGCCATCTGTATGCCAAACACGCCGCAGGCCGTGGACTGCTTCTATGCGCTCAACCGTCTGGGCGCCATCTCCAACATGATTCACCCGCTATCTGCCACGCAGGAGATTCGCTTCTATCTGGACACGGCACACAGCAAGGCCATCCTGACGCTGGATCGCTTCTATCCGAAGGTTGCTGAGGCGGCTGCGCAGGCGCAGCAGACGCCCACCATCCTGCTTGCCAGAATTCAGGACGAGCTCTCCCTCCCCCTGAAAATCGGCTTTTCTCTGACCGAGGCCAGAAAGCACCCGCGCCCGCCCCGGCGCGGCGCATATCTCTGGTGGGACGCGCTGATGCGTCAGGCGCCTGACACACTGCCCGCCGACGAAACGCGCCCCAACGACTGCGCCTGCATTCTCTACTCCGGCGGCACGACCGGCACCACAAAGGGCATCTGTCTGTCCAGCAGAAACCTCAACGCGCTGGCGCTGCAAACGCTGGCCGCCAGCGGCTATTCGGATTTGTCCGGTAAATCCATGCTCTCCGTCATGCCGATTTTCCACGGCTTTGGGCTGGGCGTCGGGATTCACACTGCGCTGGTTGGGGGTGCGCGCTGCATTCTCGTTCCGAATTTCAGCGTCAAAACCTATGCCGATCTGCTGCGGAAGAAAAAACCGAATCTCATTCCCGGTGTGCCCACGCTTTTTGAGGCTCTGCTGCGCACCGGCAATCTGGACAAGCTGGATATGTCCTTCCTGATGGGTGTTTTCTCCGGCGGCGACAGTCTTTCCGTGGAGCTCAAGCATAAGGTGGATCACTTCCTGCGAGAGCATAATGCCAGCGTCCAGATTCGTGAGGGCTATGGCACCACGGAGTGCGTCACGGCAAGCTGCCTGACCCCCATCGACTATGCCCGCGACGGCTCAATTGGCATTCCCTTCCCCGATACCAGCTATAAAATCGTCAAGCCCGGCACCACCGACGAGTTTCCCGCCGACACGGAGGGCGAAATCTGTCTCAGCGGCCCAACGGTCATGCTGGGCTATCTGGATAACGAAGCGGAAACGGCCAACGCCCTGCGCATCCATGCAGATGGCAAGCGCTGGCTCCACACCGGCGACCTGGGCACTATGGATGCCGACGGCTTTGTCTACTTCCGCCAGCGCATGAAGCGCATGATTATCACCTCCGGCTACAACGTCTACCCCAGTCAACTGGAGAACATCATTGACGGTCACGAAAAGGTGCTGCTTTCCTGCGTGATTGGCGTAAAGGATTCCTACAAGATGCAGAAGGTCAAGGCCTTTGTTGTGCTGCGTCCGGAATATCAGCCCAGCGAGGCCATCCGGCAGGAGCTTTTCCACTGGTGCCGCGAGCGGATTGCGAAATATGCCATGCCCTATGAGATTGAATTCCGCGACGAGCTTCCGAAAACACTGGTTGGAAAGGTTGCCTACCGCATTCTGGAGGAAGAGGAGGCGGCAAAGCATGGCTGAGCAGAAGCATCGCATTTGGGAGCTGGACGCATTGCGCGGGCTGTGCATCCTGTGCATGATCGTCATCCACCTTATTTTCGATCTGGTTGCCTTCGGCGGAATGCAAATCCAGACCCCCGCCTGGTTCAACTTCACGCAGCGCTACGGTCATCTTTTCTTCGTTCTCATTTCCGGCATCTGCGCGACCCTGGCCTCGCGCAGCTTCAAGCGCGGTGTTGTGGTCTTTGGCGCCGGTCTGCTGGTTTCCTACACAACGCTTTTTATGGATTACGTTCTCGGCTTCAGCGGTCTGCGTATCTGGTTCGGCATTCTGCACATGCTGGGTGTCTGCATGATGCTCTACCCCCTGTGCAAGCGCTTCCCGGCGTGGCTGCTTTTCCTGCTTGGCGCGCTGCTAGCCGCTATCGGCTTCTGGCTGGAGGGCTGCACCGTTAACGTGCACTATCTTTTCCCGCTCGGTCTGACTTCTGCCGACTTCTACTGCGGCAGCGACTTCTTTCCGATTCTTCCAGGCTTCGGATGGTTCCTGATTGGCGCCGGCCTGGGCAAAACCCTTTACCGCAAAAAGCAGTCCCTTCTTCCCCGTGTCCCGGCCTCGATTCCGCCGCTGCGCTTTCTGCGCTTCTGCGGGCGGCATTCTCTTGAAATCTACCTGCTGCACCAGCCGGTGGTCGCCGGTCTGGTTTTCCTTCTCCTTGGTTAAAGGAGTCCAACAAACGCTGTGCGTCGCAGAGCTCTGCGGCGCACAATTTATTTCCTGCTGCTTAAATTGGGATTGACTTTCCGCCCGCTTTCTGCTATAGTTGGTTCTGTTATACAGGCTAACATATATTAGTCTGAATATCAGGAGGAGTAAACCATGACCCATCAGGAGGAGCGGCAGCGCAATCGGGAGGCAATCATCCGCGCGGCGACAGCGTGTTTTCTGGACATCGGCATCGACCACACCACAATCAGCGAAATTGCGGAGCAGGCCAACCTGACGCCCATGTCGGTCTATCGCTACTATGGCGCGAAGCAAAATCTGGCCACCGCTGTGGCAAACCACCTTCTCCGGCTTTATCTGGACGAGCACCTTCGGCTCTGCCAGTCCACCCGCCCCGTGCAGCCGGAGAGCGGCTTTGCGGAATTCGCCCGCACCCTGCGTCTATACCTGGAGGTCTATCAGGCTCACCCGGAATATATTCGCTTTTTGCAGGACATTTCCTTCTACGCCGCCCGCGAGCATACCACCGCCGACATTGACTATCTGCGCTTTGCCGCGCCGGACAGCGACAGCCCCGCGCGCCCGGCTCACGCCGCACTCTGCCGCGGGCAGCTTGACGGCTCTGTCCGGACGGACATCGACCTCAGGCTGGTCTGCATGAAAATGACGGATCTGCTGACCGGCGGTGTTAATTTCCACACCTGTGTGGACGAAAAAACCCAGTTTGATGTTCTTCGCCAGGATGCGGAGATGATTATTTACTATGTACAATCAAGATAGGAGCAACCTTATGAGCTATATTCTTCTGACCGATTCATCCGCCGATCTGCCTGCATACCTTGTGGACGAGCTGACGCTGCATGTGCTGCCGCTGAGCGTGACCATAAACGGCGAAACCTACCGAAACTATCCCGACGAGCGCGAAATCAAAGCCAGCACACTCTATGCCAATCTCCGCGACGGCGCAAGCGCTGTCACCTCCGCCGTCAACGTCGGCACCTTCCACGACTTTATGGAGCCCTATCTGCAAGCCGGGCAGGACATTCTCTACATCGGCTTCAGCTCCGGTCTGAGCGGCACCTATCAGGCCGGGCACATTGCCGCGCAGGAGCTGATGCAGCAGTATCCGGAGCGTAAGGTTCTGACCGTAGACTCCCTCTGCGCCTGTCTGGGGCAAGGCCTGCTGCTTTATCTGATCGCGCAGAAAATCGCTGCCGGCGCCACCATTGAGGAAGCCGCTGCCTATGCCGAAGAAACCAAGCTCCACATCTGCCACTGGTACACCGTCGATGACCTGTTCTTCCTCAAGCGCGGCGGTCGCGTGTCAACCACAACTGCGGTGATCGGCAGCGCCCTTGGCATCAAGCCGGTCATGCACATGGATGACAACGGCAAGCTTGCCAGCCACGGCACCGCCCGCGGCCGCAAAAAGGCTCTGCGTGCGCTCGTTGAGCACATGAAGGAAACCGCCATTGAGCCCGCGCAGCAGACCGTTTTTATTGCGCACGGCGACTGTCTGGAGGAGGCAGAGTCCGTCGCGCAGATGATCCGCGAGGCCTTTGGCGTGCGCGAAATCATCATCAACTTTATCGGCCCGGTCATTGGCGCCCACTCCGGCCCCGGTACCCTGTCGATCTTTTATCTCGGCACACATCGCTGAACGCACAAGAGCAGGCATGGCCACGCCACGCCTGCTCTATTTCTATTGTGCCTGCTCAATCCAACAGCTTGCCGGTGTCGCGGTATTTGCTCTCCAGCGCGCTGGCTGTGTCCGCCTCGGACTGATAGTTTCCAACCACACGCGTCGCCAGCTCCACTGGCAACAGTGTTCCCGCTCCGGCCACACAGCCGCCGGGACAGGCCATGCCCTCGAGCAGATAGCCGTCATATTTTCCGGCCTTTGCCAGCGCCATCAGCTTGCGGCACTCGCGCAGCCCCTCGGCGCGCGCCGTTTTAATCTCCATATCAGGATTTTTCTCATGCAGCAGGTCTGTCACCGCGCGGGTCACACCGCCTGCGACCGCAAAGCCCCGGCCGGCCGCGCTGCCCTCATTCAGATCGGCCATCGGCTCGATGGTTTCAAAGTGAATCTCCTTTGCCTCGAACATACCCTGTAACTCCTCAAAGGTGAGGACGAAGTCCACATCAGAGCGGATATTCTCCCGAATGGCCTCCAGCTTTTTTGCCGCGCAGGGCCCGACAAAGACCACCTTACAGCCGGGATAATTCTTTTTCATCAGGCGGGCGGTATAAACCATCGGCGTCAGCGTCATGGAAATATTGGCAGACTGCTCCGGAAAGAGCTTCTGCACCATGGCATGCCACGCCGGGCAGCAGGAGGTTGCCATAAAGGGCTGCTGCGCGGGCACCTTCTCCAGAAAATCATTGGCCTCCTCAATGGTACACATATCTGCGCCCACGGCAACCTCGACAATGCGCTCAAAGCCAAGCTGCTTCATTGCCGTAATGAATTTGCCCGGTGTGGAATGCTTGCCAAACTGACCGATGAAGGCCGGGGCCACAATCGCCACCACGCGGTCGCCACGCATGATGGAGCGCACCACCTGAAAAATCTGTCCCTTATCCACAATCGCGCCGAAGGGACAGCTCACAAGACACTGGCCGCAGGCCACGCACTTCTCCTGATCGATCACGGCGCGTCCCTGTGCATCCACGCCAATGGCGTCCATGCCACAGGAGGCGGCGCAGGGGCGCTCCAGGTGGACAATGGCATGGTAGGGGCAGGCCTTTGCGCATTTGCCGCAGCGAATGCAGCGATCCAGGTCGATATAGGAGCGGTTGTTCCGGAAGGAAATCGCCCCCCGCGGGCAGACTTTCTGACAGGAGGCCGCCAGACAATTCTGGCAATAATTGCTGACCTTATACTGATTGCTCGGGCAACCATGGCAGGCATAGGGAATAATATTGATGAGCGGCGGCTCATAATACTGCTCTGCCACGGCTGCGTGATCCATTCCCTCCGTCACCAGATGGCGTGTCTGAATCGGTCGCAGGTTCAGGCCCATAGCCAGGCGCACACGCTCGCTGGCAATCGCCCGCTCCAGAAAGACCGACTCACGGTGCAACGGCTGATCCCCGGGAACGATCTGGTAGGGCAGGTCCTCCACGCGGGAATAGTCACCGCCCTCATAGGCCATTCTGGCCACCTCGGTAAAGACCTTCTTGCGGATATCCGTGATGAGAGATGGAATTCCTCGCATAGTATTTCTCCTTACTGCATTGGCTGCTTCAGCTTCCGCTTATTTCCCTGTTCATCTACAATATAGGTATTGTCGAGCTGTGCGCGCAGATTCCGGCGGACGGAGGCAATGTAATGCTGCCGCAGCGCGTCCCGCTCCTCGCACTCCGCCTCAGTCAGGCCCTCTGTTTTTGCTTTGCGCGCAAGCGCATTGATTCTTGCGACGCATTCATCCATTGTCATATCCATCAACTCCATGCTCCTATGATAGTCTTTTTTTGTCTTCCTGTCAAGAACGCACTTGTCACAGCGCACGCTTTCCGCTATAATTGACAGCAGAAACAGGAGGAATCTGCAAATGGATGTGATGATTATCGGCGGCGGCGCTTCCGGCATGATGGCTGCGCTCACCGCTGCGCAGACCGCAGGCAGGCAGGTTTTGCTGCTTGAGCGGCAGAGTCGTCTGGGGCGGAAGCTGCTCGCCAGTGGAAACGGCCGCTGCAACCTGAGCAACACCGACCTGTCGCAGACACACTACCACGGAGAGGCGCCGTCCTTCTGCGCCTTTGCTCTGCACGAATTTGACGCCGCGTGGACGCAGCGCTTTTTCCGCTCGCTCAGTCTGCTGACCGTCGTGGAGCACGGAGGGCGTGTTTATCCCGCCAGCGACAGCGCCAACAGCGTGGCGGACGTGCTGCGTCTGCATCTGGAGCAGGCCGCAAATGTCCGCATTGAAAGCGGCTGCGAAATTGACACGCTGCGGTGCCGCCGCGGGCGCTTCTGCGCACAGGCGACGGATGGGCGCAGCTTTGAGGCCGATCGGGTCATTGTCTGCGCGGGCGGCGCAGCCGGCGCAAAGCTGGGCGGCGTAGATCTGGGCTATCGGCTGCTTCGCTCCTTTGGTCACAGCCGCACCGCGCTGTATCCCGCGCTGGTGCAGCTACGCACCGACACCACCTATGTGCGCGCGCTCAAGGGCGTGCGCTGCCAGGCGTTGGTGCGCGCCGGTGCGCACAGTGCGTGCGGCGAGCTGCAATTCACCGAATATGGGGTCAGTGGCCCCGTTATTTTTGAGCTTTCGCGCTGCATCTCCACCGGCGAGGCAGCGCCGCGCCTTCTGCTGGATCTTCTCCCACAAACGCCGGAGGCAGAGCTGCTGCGTCTGCTGGAGCAGCGCTGCACCGCGCTGCCGGGTCTGAAAGCGGAGGATCTGCTGACCGGTATGCTGCACAATCGCCTTGGGCGCACACTGCTGCGAAGCTGCGGCTATTCGCTCGAGCAGTGCTGCGGCAGCTTTGACGCCGCAGCACGCAGCCGGATTGCCCACGCGGTCAAGCACTTCCCGTTGGAGGTCACCGGTGTCATGGGTATGGACGCCGCGCAGGTCACAGCGGGCGGCATCCGCACTGCGGAATTCGATCCGCAAACCATGGAAAGCCGCCTTTGCCCCGGGCTTTATGCGGCGGGCGAGGTGCTGGATATTGACGGCGACTGCGGCGGCTACAATCTGCAATGGGCATGGGCCTCCGGGCGACTTGCCGGAGAGTTGAGGAAAACGCTATGATTCGCATTCGGGATATCATTCTCCCCTGTCAGCACGAGCAGCACGCGCTGCTCTATCATGCGGCGCAGGCTCTGCACGTCCGCGCCGCCGACATTGCCTCGCTGCGGGTCTGGCGGCGTTCGCTGGACGCGCGGAAAAAGCCGGAGCTTTACTGGGTCTACACCGTGGATGTCACACTGCGCCGGGGCGAGTCGGCGGTGCTGCGCCAGGTGCGCAGCCGCCGGATCACGCGCGAGGTGCCCTACTATTATCAAATTGAAGAAAAGCAAAGCACCCAGCGCCCCGTGGTTGTCGGCTTTGGCCCGGCCGGTATCTTCGCCGCGCTGGTGCTGGCGCGGGCTGGTCTGCGGCCAATCGTGCTTGAGCGCGGCGAGGCCGCCCCGGAGCGGCGGGCAAAGGTGGAAGCCTTCTGGAATGGTGCCCCGCTGGATCCCGAGTCCAATGTGCAATTCGGTGAGGGCGGCGCCGGTGCCTTTTCCGACGGAAAGCTCAACACCGGCACAAAAAACGAACGCGGCCGCTGGGTGCTGGAGCAGCTTGTCAAGCACGGCGCACAGGAGGAAATTCTCTACGACGCCCGGCCGCATGTCGGCACGGATGTTCTGTTCACCGTGATACAACGCCTGCGCCAGCGCATCATCCGCCTCGGCGGCGAGGTGCGCTTCGGCGCAAAGCTGACCGCGCTGGAAACGCAGGAGGGCGCGCTTCGCGCCGCCATTTACGAGCAGGCGGGGCAGCAGCACACCCTGCCATGCAGCCAGCTCATTCTCGCAATTGGCCACAGCGCCCGCGACACCTTTCGCGTTCTGCATGAGATGGGGCTTCCCATGCAGCCCAAGCCCTTCTCCATGGGCGTGCGCATTGAGCACCGCCAGGAGGCCATCGACCTTGCGCAATATGGCGCTGCGCGCCCGGATGGTATTCCGCCGGCAGATTACCGGCTTGCGACGCATCTGCCGGATGGGAGCTCTGTCTACACCTTCTGCATGTGTCCCGGTGGCTATGTGGTCGCCGCCGCCTCGCAGGAGGGCGGCCTTGTCACCAACGGGATGAGCTACGCCGACCGCGGCGGCGAAAACGCCAACGCCGCGCTGCTCGTCTCCGTCCGGCCGGAGGACTTCCCCTATCCGGGCGCGCTGGGCGGGATGCTCTGGCAGGAGGAGCTGGAGCAGCGCGCCTACCGGCTGGGTGGCGAAAGCTACCACGCACCTGCGCAGACCGTTGGTGATTTCCTCGCCGGTCGTCCTTCCACGCATTTGGGCGCCATCCGCCCCACCTATCGCCCCGGTGTCACCCCCTGCGATCTGCACGCGCTCTTTCCGCCGCAGATTACCCGCCCGCTGGCCGACGCGCTGCGCGCGCTGGACGGCAGCTTGAAGGGCTTCGCTGATCCGGACGCGGTTCTGACCGCCCCGGAGACGCGCAGTTCCTCCCCGGTGCGCATTCTGCGTGGCGAGGATCTGCAAAGCGCCGTGCGCGGCCTCTACCCCTGCGGCGAAGGTGCCGGCTATGCCGGCGGAATCATGTCCGCAGCCGTGGACGGGATGCTCTGCGCCGAGGCGCTGCTGTCCAGTCTGCCAACATAAGCAACAGTGCGGCCCTCTGAGAAATCAGGAGGCCGCACTATGCTGTCTCATAGCGGTTCTCTGCCAGCCTGTCCAGTGAAACGCTGTAAAACTCTGCCAGACGGATGAAGCTGTGCAGCGGAATTTCGCGGATTCCGCGCTCATACTCCGAATAATACTGCTGTGTCGTTCCAATGAGGGCGGCAACAAATTTCTGCGTCAGCTCACGATCCTCGCGCAGATCGCGCAGCCTTGGATAATGGTACATTGGGGCACATCCTTTCCTGAGCAGAAATGTACCATACATTGGAAATCATGTATTGACACTACCATGATATTTCGTGTATAATAATTCCATCAAACACAGAAAAAGGAGGACTTTACAATGAAAATCGTAAAAAGACTCTGCACACTTCTTCTGCTTGCCGCACTCGGCCTGTCCCTGTGCGCCTGTCTGAAGCAGGATACCGAAGCGCAACTGACCGGTGTTTGGCAGGTTGTCGCACAGCGCTGGTGCGAGGACGGCGAGGAGGATGAGTTCGAGGAAGCCAGCGGACAAGAATCTATTTCCTTTTACAGCGATGGAACTCTTTCTATGACGGATCTGCACGAAACAACAAGGGGTGGCTACTGGCGGCTTCAGGACAACACTCTGGAGGTAAAATTTGACGATTACACCAGCTACATTTCTTTCACGATTGTACGTCTGACCGAAAGCGAGCTGGTTCTGCGGCGCGACTACTCGTCGGACACTTTTACTGAGGCAGTCCTTTCGCGCATCCACTGATTGCCGCGCGCAGTGGAGCCACTTCATAAAGAGGAACACGCCCATACCGGGCGTGTTCCTCTTTTTTGCTGGCAGCCACTCCCCTTTTACGCAAAATGCGTCTGCATGTAGACGATGCGCGCCGCAATCGCCGCCTGTGTGGTTGGCGCCCGCTGCGCAATATCAAAGCCATGCATGGTTCCGCGGGTCTGGTTGCACCGCACCGCTATGCCTGCGCTGCGCAGCTTTTGCGCATAATGAAGGCCATCATCCCGCAGGCTGTCAAATTCCGCCGTCTCAATATAGGTCGGCGGCAGCCCATCGCAGCAGCCCTCCATGGGCGAGGCATAGGCCAGATGCGTTGTTGGCAGCGTGGGCAGATAGCCCTCCAGCATCACGCGCGACAGGCGCGTGTTCCACATTGGCGCATCCGTAAATTCGCGGCTGGAGGCGCTGTCCAGCCGCCGATCCAGGAAAGGATAGATCAGAAGCTGAAAGCAGGCGCGTGCCTGCGCGTCGCGATCGCGCAGCATTTGCGTCACCGCTGCGGCAAGGCAGCCGCCGACGCTGTCGCCCCCGATTGCAAGCGTATCCCGGCAGATGTCCAATTCCTCTGCCTGCTCCCAGGCCCAGAGAAAGGCGCGGTAACAATCCTCCGTTGGCCAGGGGTAGGGATACTGCGGGGCCAGTCTGTAGCGCGGCAGCAGCAGCTTGCAGGGGGCGCGCAGGGCATAGCTTTTCGCGTTCAGATAATGATAGCCGGCGGCCTCAAAGAAAAAGCCACCACCGTGGTAATAAACCAGGCAGCGCGTCGTCTCAACGCCGCGCGGCTCCAGCAGCAGCGCCTCCAGCGGCGCATCAGCGCCACCGGGAAAGGTCAGGCACCGGACGCAAAGCGCGCGATCCTTCCAGAGCCAGGCGGGGGGACGCATCCGGCTGCCCAGGCGTCCGGCGCCGGACGCGCTGCGGATGGGCGGGGTGAAATGCAGATAGGGCAAAAACTCCCGCTTGATTGGATACATGAACAGACTCCTTTCGCAAAACGGGTGCGCCGCGATGCGGTGCGCCCGTTGTCGGTGCAATCAATATGCTACGCCCCAGTAGATCATCTTCTTCGCGGGCTTGCCGCAAATGGGGCAGACATCATCCAGATGCTCCTGCTCAAAGGGAATGCAGCGCGAGGACATGCCGGCCACATCCTTCATTTTCAGCTCACATTCCAGCTCGCCACACCACATGGTCTTGACAAAGCCGCCATTCTTCTCCTGGAGCGTCTTGGCTTCCTCAAGCGAATGCGCCTCGAAGATATGCTCGGTGAGATTCTTTCTGGCCTTTTCGAACATGCACTGATGCACCAGACGGAGCTGCTGGGCAACCGCCGTCTCCAGCTCATCCAGACTGACGACAGTCTTTTCGCCATCGTTGCGGCGCACGAGAACGCACTGCCCGTTCTCCAGGTCGCGCGGGCCGCACTCCACACGCAGGGGCACACCCTTCATCTCATACTCGGCGCACTTCCAGCCCATCGAGTTGTCGGAGTCATCCAGCTTCACGCGGACACCGGCCGCCAGCAGACGCTCGCGAAGCTTCTGCGCCGCCTCCAGCACGCCGGGCTTATGCTGCGCAATGGGCAGCACCACAACCTGAATGGGCGCAATCTGCGGCGGCAGAACCAGGCCGTTGTTATCGCCGTGGGTCATGATGATGCCGCCGATCAGCCGCGTCGAAACACCCCAGGAGGTCTCGTGCGGGTTGGTGCGCTGGTTATTCTTGTCGGTGAATTCAATGCCGAAGGCTCTGGCAAAGCCATCTCCGAAATAATGGGAGGTGCCGGCCTGCAACGCCTTGTGGTCATGCATCATGCACTCGACGGTGTAGGTTGCCTCTGCGCCGTTGAACTTCTCCTTTTCCGTCTTCTGGCCGCGCGTCACGGGCATCGCCAGCACATTTTCGCAGAAGTCGGCGTAGACATTCAGCATGGTCTCGGTGAATTCCTTGGCTTCCTCTGCGGTGGCGTGGATGGTGTGACCCTCCTGCCAGAGGAACTCGCGGTGGCGCAGGAAGGGACGGCTGGTTTTCTCCCAGCGCAGAACGGAGCACCACTGGTTATACTTCATAGGAAGATCGCGGTGCGACTGCAAAACATGCGCAAAATGCTCGCAGAACAGCGTCTCGGAGGTGGGGCGAATGGCGCAGCGCTCCTCAAGGGGCTCACTTCCGCCGTGCGTCACCCAGGCGCACTCCGGCGCGAAGCCCTCGACGTGATCCTTCTCCTTTTGCAGAAGGCTCTCGGGAATCAGCAGGGGCATATAAACATTCTCAACGCCCTGCTTTTTGAAGGCCGCATCCAGAATATGCTGGATGTTCTCCCAAATGGCGTAGCCATAGGGACGGTAG
>CAYXIN010000031.1:0-19541 GCA_964465395.1 uncultured Oscillospiraceae bacterium
CCCCGTCTCCAAGAAGGAGAAGATCATCTTCCCCATTGCCGTCACCACCTTCGTGGCTCTGCTGGTTCCCAGCACCGCCCCCCTGATCGGCTGCCTGATGCTCGGCAATCTGATGCGCGAGTGCGGCGTGACGGATCGCCTGGCCAAGACCGCCCAGAACGAGCTGATGAACATCGTTGTCATCTTCCTCGGCATTTCCGTCGGCGCAACCGCCAAGGCCGAATCCTTCCTGAATCTCAAGACGCTCGGCATTCTTGCCCTGGGCATCTTTGCCTTCGCCGGTGGCACAGCCGGTGGCGTGCTGCTGGCCAAGTTCATGAATCTCTTCCTGCCGGAGGGCAAGAAGATCAACCCCCTCATCGGCTCCGCCGGCGTCTCCGCCGTCCCGATGGCCGCCCGTGTCTCTCAGAAGGAGGGTCAGAAGGAGGATCCCAGCAACTTCCTGCTGATGCACGCCATGGGCCCCAACGTCGCCGGTGTCATTGGCTCAGCCGTCGCCGCAGGCGTGCTGATCGCCCTGTTTGGTTAATGGAGGTCAACTATGGAAAAGAAACCCCTGCTGATTACAGAAACAATTCTCCGCGACGCGCACCAGTCTCAGGCTGCCACGCGTATGCGCATTGAGGACATGCTTCCCGCGCTCGAGCTGCTGGACAACATGGGCTACTGGTCGGTCGAGTGCTGGGGCGGCGCAACCTTCGACGTGTGTATGCGCTTTCTGAACGAAGACCCCTGGGAGCGTCTGCGCACCATCAAGCAGCATATGCCCAAGACCCGCCTGCAAATGCTCTTCCGCGGCCAGAATATTCTGGGCTACAAGCATTATGCCGACGACGTGGTCGAGGAATTCTGCAAGAAATCCATTGAAAACGGCATTGATGTGGTTCGCGTCTTTGACGCCCTCAACGACATCCGCAATCTCCGCAAGGCGGTCGAATCCGTCAAGAAGTATGGCGGCTGGGCAGAGGTTGCCCTGAGCTACACCGTCAGCCCCGTCCACAACGACGACTACTTCGTCAAGGTCGCCAAAGAGCTGGAGAAGATGGGCGCCGACTCCATCTGCATCAAGGACATGGCCAACCTGCTGCTGCCCTACCATGCCTATGACCTTGTCCGCAAGCTCAAGGACAACGTGCGCGTCCCCATCCATATGCACACCCACAACACGGCCGGCACCGGTGACATGGTCAACCTGATGGCTGCCCAGGCCGGCATCGACATCGTAGACTGCGCCCTGTCCCCCATGGCAAACGGCACCTCTCAGCCCGCGACCGAATCGCTGGTCGCCACGCTGGAGGGCACCGACCGTGACACAGGTCTCAACCTCGCCAAGCTCAACGAGGCTGCCGCCCACTTCCGCAAGGTGGCTGACCGTCTGAAGCAGGAGGGCATTCTCGACCCGAAGGTACTCGGCGTAGATACCAAGGCGCTGATGTATCAGGTGCCCGGCGGTATGCTCTCGAACATGCTGGGTCAGCTCAAGCAGGCCGGGCAGGAGGACAAATACTACGAGGTGCTGGCTGAGGTACCCCGCGTGCGCAAGGACTTCGGCTATCCTCCGCTGGTCACGCCCACCAGCCAGATCGTCGGCACGCAGGCCGTGATGAACATCATCGCCGGCGAACGCTACAAGATGGTACCCAAGGAATCCAAGGGTCTGCTGCGCGGCGAGTATGGCAAGCTGCCCGGCAAGGTCAATGAATCCGTGCGCAAAAAGTGCATCGGTGACGATCAGGTCATCACCTGCCGTCCGGCCGATCTGCTGAAGCCGGAGCTTGCGAAGTATCGCGAGGAGGCGAAGGACATCATCCGCAGTGAGGAGGACGTCCTGTCCTACGCGCTCTTCCCGCAGGTTGCACGCAAGTTTATGGAAAACCGCAACAATCCAACTCCGGTGGAGGCCCCTGCCCCCGCCGCAAAGCCCGCCGATCCCAATGCAGTCCGCGAGCTGTATGTGGAGGATCTGGGTAAATAAGCAAAAAGCAAAGCCCCGTGGCTCCTTCAGCCACGGGGCTTTGCGCTGCATCAATGCGTCTTCCCCTGCATAATCTGATCGCTGAGCGCCACAATCTGATCGGCATACTTCTTGCGGCGGCTGCTCATGCGGCGCTGATAGATGGGATAGTTGACAATTGCCATCAGCAGACCCACGATACCCAGCACAAGACCCGGCAGCATCACCGTCTTGAGGCCGATGGTCGCGCCAATGTCTGTCATAATCAGACTCATGCCCGCGCCAAGAATCAGCGCCGCCAGTGTGCCAAAGCACCAGGCAAAGCGGTTAACCGGCGCCTTCACGCGGCGATCGAGCGCCTTGAGCGCATCGAACTCACTGTACTGCTTCTGCGTATACTCCGTGCGGATTTTCTGCACCAGATATTCCTGATCGTTTTGATTTCTGTTCATTGCTTCTCTGCTCCTTTATGATAGATTTATGTTGTCAAGTTCTGTCCGTGGCCTGCGCCGCAAGGCGCGCCTTTGCCGCAGCCGGGCTCTCACCCTGTCTGGCAAACAGCAGCGCAACACAGCCATCCGTCATACGGCCAAAGCCATCGACCACGGCGCGCTCCATCTTCTGATAGCCGCCGACCACTGCACGCTCCACCTTCTGATAGGCGCTGCACACGAGCTGCCCCACTTTGTTGATAAGCTTTTTCATTTTTTCCGGCTCCTTTTGTGATTTTGTAGCCATATCATACCCGACAAATATTAGCAGCTCGTTTGCGAAATGTTTGCGTTGTGTTAAATTCTTCCCTTCTTTTTACAAAAAGTCTGCGAGAGCGGTTGAAATGTTCCCGCATATCGGCTATAATCTAAAGAAGAATGATCGTTTTGTGAGGTTTATATGGAACAGTTTACAATGGCCGTTCCCTGCCTTTTCGGGCTGGAGGGACTGGTCGGTGACGAGCTGCGCCGCATGGGGATGGAAAACGTCCGCGTGGAGGATCGGCGCGTCTTTTTTTCCGGCAGCTTTGCGGAAATGGCCCGCGCCAATCTCCGCCTGCGCATGGGCGAGCGCGTCATGATTCTGCTGGCCCGCTTCGAAGCCCACAGCTTTGAAGATCTCTATCAGGGCGTGCGCGCCATCCCGCTCGAACGCTTTATCCCCCGCGACGGCGCTTTCCCGGTCAAGGGCTACAGTCTGGACTCCCAGCTTCATTCCGTTCCCGACTGCCAGTCCATTGCAAAAAAGGCCGCCGTCGATCGTCTTGCCGGTGTCTATGGCCTGAGCTGGCTGCCCGAGAACGGCGAGACCTATCCCCTGCGCTTCTCCATTATGAAGGATGTGGTGGAGGTCTTTCTGGATACCTCCGGCGTCAGCCTGCACAAGCGCGGCTACCGCGCCGTGGGCAACGAAGCCCCGCTGCACGAAACCATGGCCGCCGCGCTGGTCAATCTCTCGCGCTACCGCGGTCG
The DNA here is from genome assembly GCA_964465395.1 of uncultured Oscillospiraceae bacterium. Lineage (GTDB taxonomy): Bacteria > Bacillota > Clostridia > Oscillospirales > Oscillospiraceae > JAZOXB01. Next base: position 3,418 of record CAYXIN010000031.1, read on the forward strand.
GGACTACTTCTGGGATCCCTTCTGCGGCTCCGGTACCATTGTGATTGAGGCTGCGCTGGCCGCGCTGAACCGCGCACCGGGTCTGAACCGCAGCTTTGGCGCGCAGCGCTGGGCCTGTGTCCCGGAAACTGTCTGGACGCAGGCACGCCAGGAGGCGCAGGACGGCGAATTCCGCGGCGAATATCGCATTCTTGGCACCGACATCGACCCGGCCAGCCTCGCCATCGCCATCGCCAACGCAAAAAAAGCCGGAGTATCCAAATATATCGAGTTCCGCGAGGCGGATGCCACCAAACTCTCGCTGCCCTGCGACAGCGGTGTGCTCGTCTGCAACCCGCCCTATGGTGAGCGAATGCTGGAGCAGCGCGCCGCGCAGCAGCTCATGCGTCAGTTTGGCCGCCACCTGAAATTCGCGGACGGCTGGAAAAAGTATATCATCTCCTCCGAGCCGGAATTTGAGCACTATTTCGGTCGCCCGGCAAACAGAAAGCGCAAGCTCTACAACGGCAGATTGCAGTGTAACGTATATATGTATTTTTAAGGCGGCGATTCCATGAAACACGTCTTCATCCTCAATCCGGCCGCCGGAAAGCATGACCAGACCGCAGAATTCACCCGGCAGATTGAACACGCCTGCCGGGGTCTGGACTATGCCATCCACATTTCCTCTGCCCCCGGCGACTGCACCCGGCTGGCCCGCGCAGCGGCGCAGACCGGTCAACCAATGCACCTTTACGCCTGCGGCGGTGACGGCACTCTCAACGAGGTCGTCAACGGCGTCGTCGGCTTCGACAATGCCGCCGTGAGCCATTTCCCCGGCGGCTCCGGGAATGACTTCATCAAGATTTTCTCCGATCCGGCTGCCTTCTGCACGCTGGAGCGGCTGCTGGACTATGAGGAGGCGCGCTTCGATCTGATCCGCTGTCCGGGCGGGGTCTGCGGTCTGAACATCTGCTCCATCGGCTTCGACGCCCGCATCGGCACGGATGTCGGCAAGTATAAGCATCTGCCGCTGCTGACCGGCTCCGGCGCTTATCTGCTCTCCGTTCTGGTCAATCTGCTCAAGGGCGTGCATGAGCATTATGTGGTCGAGCTCGACGGGCAGCGCTTCGACGCCCGCCAGACGCTCATCTGCATCGCCAGCGGCCGCTGGTATGGCGGCGGCTTCAACCCCCTGCCGGACGCTGAGCCGGATGACGGCATTCTGGATGTGCTGCTCATCAGGCGCGTCTCCCGCCTGACGGTGGCCAAAGTCGTCGGTCTCTACAAGGCCGGGCGCTACCGCGAGCTGGAGGGGCTGGTGCAGCATTTTCGCTGCCAACAGATCACCGTCCACTGCGACCGCGAAACCGTCATCAACATGGATGGTGAGCTGCTCCACGCGACGGAGGCCAGCTTTGCGGTGCTGCCGCACGCGGTTCGCTTCTTCTATCCGCGCGGTCTGCAATATCACGCTGCCCCCTGTGCGCTGCCGCACAGCATTGAGGCAGGCTGCGCAGCGAACTGACCCTGCAAAAGCGGGACGCGCCATTGACGCGTCCCGCTGCGCTTCTGTTTGCAGCGCCGCAAAGCAGTCCGGTATATTTGTTTCCAAACTGTAACATGACCGTCAAAATCACGGAAAACAGTTGACATAATTTCACTAAAATGTCATCGAATCGTCATCAAAAAGAAGTTGCATTTTGTGTGAACTAAGGTATAATGATGGTAGGTGTCGCAGTAGGCGCAGCGCCGGGGCGACACAAATCCGGCCGGAAAACGCGCATTGTCCGCCCCTTTCGGCGCATTTTCCGCTCTGAACGCAGCATTGCTCTGCTGCGGCAGACCGCGCCGGATACAACTCCGATACAATTCCCGACTATGATTATGTAAAAAAATAACGAAGGAGACGCGCATGGGAAAATTTGAGAAAAAACGCACAACGCAAACCGGCCGCACAACGCAGGCCAACCGTGCGGCGCAGAGCAGCGGCTACCGTCCGCAGCGTAGGAAGAAAAAGAAGAACATTCTCCCCCTGCTCCTGATTCTGCTCGCCCTGATTCTGATTCTGTCCGTCGTGCTGATCGGCTGTCTGCTGCGCGATGACGGACGGATTGTGAACAACCTTTATGCCGCCGGTGTCAACCTCAGCGGTCTGACGCGCGAGGAGGCGCTCACCGCGCTGGAGGAGCAGGTTCATTTTGATGAGCATCTGCGCATTGATTTTTATGGCAGCGCCGGGGATGAGCGCTACACCCTGGTCACCACCACCTATGACCCCGCGCTTGAGGTGCTCACCGACATTTTCGGCAAGCCTGTCGAGCCCGGTGAAACGCAGGGTCTCCAAACCGCAACCGACTCCGACGGCAACCCCGTCTCCATTGAGCAGACAGAGCCGACCGAATCCGAGGAGCCCACGGAATCCGAGTCGGTCATTGAGCCGGAGGAATCGACCGTCATTCCCGAGGACGCGCCGCTTGACGAGAATGGTGAGCCCCTGCCCTATATCACCACGCTGACCATCCTTGCCTCCGATCTGGACATTCAGCTTGATTTGGAGCAGATTGTTGAGCTGGCTTATAACGAGGGGCGCGGCGGCAACGTTTTCAGCCGCGTGAAGGAGAATCTGCACACCAGCCGCTACGACCTGGACATCACCGAACACCTGGCCTTTAACGAGGCACAGGTGCGCGAGACGCTGGAAGCCATGGCCGCAGGCAGCGAGCTCACCCTCACCCAGAGCAGCATCGCCACCGGCAAGGGCACCGTCGAGGATGACGAGGGCAACGTGACCGAGGTGCAGACGCTTGTCATCACCCTTGGCAGCATGGGGCGCAGCATGGATATCGAGGCGCTCTATGATGAGATCGTCACCGCACTGACAAAGGAAGAATACAGCCTGCAATATATTTTCGAGGAAGAATTCCCCGAGCCTGTTGACCTGGATGCCCTTTACGCGCAGTATTGCACCGCCCCGATCAACGCGGTCTGCGATGAGGACACCTACGAGATCACCGACGGCAAGAATGGCTTTGGCTTCACCATGGCTGAGGCCAGCGCGCTTCTCTCCGAAGCAGAGCCCGGCCAGGAGGTCACACTGAAGCTGATGGAGCTTGAGCCGCTCTACACCCGCGAGAAGCTGGAGGCGCAGCTTTTCACCGATGTGCTTGGCTCCTACGATAGCTGGCATGTCTGGAATCCCGTCCGCACGGAAAACCTCAACCTCGCCTGCAAAGCGATTGACGGCACCATCATCAAGCCGGGCGAAACCTTCTCCTTCAACGAGGTGGTCGGTGAGCGCACCGCCGAGAAAGGCTATGGCGAAGCCGGTGTCTACGTCGGCGGTCTGACCGAAAATCAGCTTGGCGGCGGCGTCTGCCAGGTGGCCTCCACGATCTACTATGCCACGCTGGAGGCTGAGCTGGAGGTCATTGAGCGCTATGAGCATCAGTTTGCCCCCACCTATGTCCCCTATGGCATGGACGCCACAATCTACTGGGGCTCTCTGGACTACCGCTTCCGCAACAGCACAGGCTACCCGATCCGCATTGACGCCTCCGTCTCCGATGGCTATGTCCACGTCAAGCTTGTCGGCACCGAAACCCGCGACTACACCGTCAAGCTGGATTATAAGGTCACCAAGACCGATCCCTACGAGGAGGTCGAGCTGGAGATCTATCCGGAGATGAAGAATTACGACAAATACAAGGATTATAAGACGGGCGACACCGTTGTCACCGCCTACACCGGCTACGAAATCACCACCTATCGCTATCGCATCGACCGCGACGGCAACTATATCTACTCTGAGGTGGTAAACTACACCCACTATGACCGCCGCGACCGCCAGATTGCAAAGGTGCGCGGTGATGAGAGCAGCGAATCCACCGAGGAGCCGACACAGACGGAGCCGACCGAGCCTGAACCCACTGAAACAGAGCCGACGGAACCGGATTCCTCCGAAACGGACGGCGAATAAGCATAAAAGGGGAGCCGATTGCAGTTTACTGCAATCGGCTCCCCTTTGCTTTTGTATCAAAGAATCAGGCGCGCTGCTCCGGCAGACTGGCCGCCGCCACCGACTGACCGACGCGGCGGAAGCGCTCGTTCGGCAGAGCCGGCAGCAGGCAATCCCGCAGCTCCGGATACTCCTGAGCCAGAACCTCTTTTGCCGTCTCCAGAATCAGGTCGCCGCCGCGCCCGCTCATCACGCGCCCAAGCAGCAGCACATGCTTGCAGCCATAGAGCGCGTGGTAATAGGCCAGCGTATGTCCCAGATAAACGCCGATGGATTCATAAATCGCGGCAGCCGCAGCGCTGTCCTCCTCCATCATGGTCTGGATGACCTTGAGCTTCTCTGCGGGGCTGAGCTGCTCATCAAGGGCAATGCCCGCCGCAGGCGCCAGCTTGATGACCGCATCCTGCGAGAAATACTTGACGCCGCAGCCGATATCACCGCTCCACTCATCGCGCATGGCATTGGGCGCAGCATCGACCGGCACAAAGGCCAGCTCATTCAGCCAGCCGGTCACGCGTCCCTGCGCATCGACAAAGCCGCCCGCCTCGCTGGTTCCCATGGCAAGCCCCAGCACATTGTTTTCGCCCAGGCTCATCGCCCCGGCCAGCGCCGTCACATCGCCATCATTCATCACGCTGTAGGGAATGTCACCGAAGGTATCCGTAATCGCGCGGATGTAGATATCCTTCACTTTGGCGTCGAACTGCTCACGCGGCACCGCAAGGAACAGCGAGGCGACCATGGTGCGGTTGTCAATATACACACCCGCAGAGGACACGCCCACGCCATCCACGCGCGGCATATGCGACGCGGCGGACTTCAGCGCCTCGACAATGCCATCATAGTGGTAGGTCGGATCCGCGTTCAGCTTGGGGAACCAGACGACCTCCTCCGAATAGACCGTCTCGCCATCGATCACCGCAGAAACCTTGCGGTCGGAGCCGCCCGCGTCGAAGCCGATGCGACAGCCCTCCAGATGACCGCCCATATGCTTGGGATCGTCTTTGGCCTCCGGCAGCGCATCTACCAGAAGCACCTCAAAGGGATGCTCAAAAACACCGGCCATGAAATCCCGGTCAAAATCCTGCGCACCGCCGACGCTGTAGTCCGCAGCCAGATCGCGGTAGACGGTCTCGTCGCCGCAGACATAAACGCGGAAGCCGCCCTTCATCCACAGCAGTGTTTTCACCAGTCGGTTGATATAGTAGCGATCGGTCTGCGCCATCTCCGGCGTGCCGTGGATATGGGTATGGCAGACAGCCATCTGGCCACCGGTACGCTCCACCGCAATGGAGACCGGCTTGGTGGCGTCTTTGAGAAATGCGCGGTTGAAGCACAGCAGCGGCAAAAAGTCCGGATCCAGCGGCGGCTTTCGCCTGATGTCGATTTCAATGCCGTAATGGTTCATACATACTCTCCTTGTAAGCATTAGTGTTTGTTATTGTATCACGTTTTTCTCCGTCTGTCATCCGGATTTCCGCATTTTTTGCGCGGTTTCGGGCAGTTTACTCCGGAAAGCGGGCATCGACCTCCCTCTTTGTGACCATGTCACAGTTTTTTTGTCCGTTCGCGGGTATAATAGAGACAGAAATCAAACAGAAAGGATGATTCCCATGTCCGTACTGCATGTCAATCAGGAAAATTTTGAAAGCGCCGTGCTGCGCAGCGAGAAGCCCGTCCTGCTCGATTTCTGGGCGCCGTGGTGCGGCCCCTGCCGCATGATCGCCCCGCTGCTGGATGAGCTGGCGCAGGAGCACCCCGAATATCTGGTCGCAAAGGTCAATGTCGATGAGCAGCCGGAGCTTGCCAGCCGCTATGCTGTGGTCAGCATTCCCAGCCTGTTCGTGCTGCGCGGCGGCGAGGTCGTCCGCCAGGCCGTCGGCGCAAAGCCCAAGGCGGAGCTACTGGCGCTGCTGGAGGGCTAAGCGCACAGCGCCCGGAGGCGGCTGCGGTCCAGAATCCGGACGCCGCCCCGCACCACCTGCACCAGTCCCTCCGAGGAAAAATATTTGAGCATCCGCGACACGACCTCGCGCGCTGAGCCCATGTATCTGGCAATCTGCTCCTGCGTCAGGCGCAGGGTGTCGCTTCCGGTCTTGGCGCTCTCATCCAGCAGGAAAATCGCCAGCCGCTTATCCAGGCTCATGAAAAGCACCTGCTCCATGAGCCACACCACATCGAAAAAGCGACGAACCGTCGCCTCCAGCGCAAAAATCTTCATATCCTTGTTGCGCGCGGCAACCTGCGCGAAGGTCATGCCGCCAAGAATATAGCACTCGCTGTTTTCCTCGGCGTCCACCAGCACATCAAAGGTGATGCTGTCGGTCACGCAGGAGGCGGAGAGAATGCACAGCTCTCCGGGGAAAATCCGGTAAAGCGTCAGCTCTCTCCCCTCCTCCGAGAGCAGATACACGCGCAGGCAGCCGGTTCTGACCAGAATCACGCCGGTGCAGACCGAGGCATCGTGAATGGTCGCGCCGCGCAAAAAGCTCACGGCTGTGGAGGCGCGGCAGAGCAGCTCACGCTCCTGCTGCGGCAGCGTCTCCCAAAAGGGAAAGGCCGCGCGGTAAATCTCCTCAAAGCTCTGCGTCTGCATGGCAGCGTGCTCTCCTTCCCTGCGCGCAGGCGGCGTTCCGGACGCCCGTCTGCGCGGTCTGCGTTTTCACTACTATACCACCGCGCGGGGCGCGCTGTCAAGTCGCGGCGCGGCACAAAGCCTTTGACCTCAGGCCAATTGTGTGCTATGATAAGCGCGAAGGGAGGGAGCCATATGGAAATTTCGGCAAAGGAGAGCGGGCTTCGCATGGATGTCTTTCTGGCCGGGCAGCTTCCGGAGCTGACGCGCAGCGCCGTGCAACGTCTGCTGGAGGCCGGGCATGTGCGCTGCGATGGGCAGCCCATGCGCAAAAACGACAAAACGCGCGCCGGGGTGGTTTATTCCGTCACGCTGCCGGAGGCGGTGCCGGTCACAATTGCCGCGCAGCCGATTGCGCTGGACATTGTCTATGAGGATGCCGATCTGCTGGTCATCAACAAGCCCCGCGGTCTTGTGGTGCATCCGGCTCCCGGGCACGAGGATGGCACACTGGTCAACGCGCTGCTGCACCACTGCGGCGATTCTCTTTCGGGAATCAACGGCGAACGGCGCCCCGGCATCGTGCATCGGATCGATATGGACACGACCGGTCTGCTGATTGTGGCCAAAAATGACTGGGCCCACCGTGCGCTGGCCGCGCAGCTCGAGGATCACAGTCTGCACCGCACCTATGAATGCATCGTGCGCGGCGGCTTCCGCGAGGACAGCGGGACTGTCAACGCCCCCATCGGCCGCCATCCGGTTGACCGCAAGCGCATGGCCGTCACCACCCGCAACAGCCGCGACGCTGTGACCCACTGGGAGGTACTTGCGCGCTACGGCACTTATACACACCTCCGCTGCCGTCTGGAAACCGGCCGCACCCACCAGATTCGCGTCCACATGGCCTACATCGGGCATCCCATTGCAGGCGACCCGGTCTACGGCATCCACAAGCCGGAGCTGGGGCTGTCGGCGCAATGCCTGCACGCCCGCGCGCTGACCTTTGTTCACCCGCGCAGCAACGAGCGCATGACGCTCACCTGCCCGCTGCCAGAGGATTTTCAGCGTGCGCTGCAACGTCTGCAACAGGCGCAGCGATAACAGAAAAAAGCCGACCGGCGGTAGCCTCGCTGCTTCCGCCGGTCGGTCTGTTTCTTATTCTGCAAACGCAGAGCGTGGATGCCACGCTCTGCGTTTGCCAGATTTTATGCTGCGCCGCAGTGCACGCGGGCTTTATGCCCGGAAGAAAGCCGCGCAGAGATCGCAAAGAGCCTTCTGGTCGCGCGCGCCCATCAACTCGCAGGCAGAATGCATCGCCAGCATCGGCACACCCACATCCGCCGCAGGCATCGCCAGGAGACTTGCGGCTGCTGCGCCCACCGTGCCGCCACCGGGCAGATCGGCGCGATTCATGTAACTTTGCAGCGGAATTTCGTTGCGCCGACACAGATCCGTGACCACAGCGCAGGTTTCCGTCTCCGAGGCGTAGCGCGGGCTGCGCTTGAGCACAACACCGCCATTGAGCAGCGGCGCGTTGGGGCCGTCAGCATACTCCATATGATTCGGATGGGCTGCATGGGCCGCGTCGCAGGAGAGCAGCATACCATTGACGCAGGCATCCAGGAACGCCGCGCGATCCATACCCAGAGCCAGCGCAATCTTCTCCAGAATGACCGTCAGCGTGGAGCTGTCTCCGCCACGGCGGGTATTGCTGCCGATTTCCTCGTTGTCATACAGCACAGCCACCTGAATCTCATCTCCGCAGCCGCGCAGCAGACCATCCAGACAGGCATACACCGAGGTAATATTATCCAGGCGCGGCGAGGCCAGCATATCCTGCTCAAAGCCCAGAAGCTGGGCAGGCTGCGCGCAATAGACATAAAGCTCATAGGAGAGGATATCCTCCACCTTCACCGCCAGCCGCTCCGCCACCTGCCGCAGCAGATAGCCGTCTGCGCTCCACTGGCGCTCCACGGTGCGGCACAGCGGCAGCATATCGACATTCGCACGGGTCGGCACGCCCTTGTTCACCTCGCGATTGAGATGAATGGCCAGATTGGGAATGGTGAGCACAGGCCGATCCCAGGAAGCCAGACGGCGCTCCGGCTGCATGGGCTCCGCACCGCGCAGCAGCACCATGCCTGCCAGCGACAGCGGGCGATCCAGCCAGGTGTTCAGAATTGCCCCGCCATAGGGCTCAACGCTGAGCTTGCAGCAGCCACCGGCCACCTGCTCCGGCTGCGGCTTGATGCGCAGGCAGGGCCAGTCAGTGTGTGAGGCGGCAATGCGGAAGCGGCGCGCCTGCGCGCCGACCCGGAAGGCCGCAAGGAAGGTGCCATTTTGCACATAATAGCTGCCGCCGCGCACCACGGGGAAGGCGCCGCCCAGCTCCAGCGCGGTGAAGCCGGCCTCCTGCAACGACTGCACCGCCATCTGAACCGTGTGGTAGGGGGAAACGCCGCCATCGAGCCAGCGGCGCAGGGCATCAACTGTTTTCATCATAGGAATTACTCTCCTTTTTCTGATATTGCAGAGGCGCTCAGGCCTCCCAGAGCAGATCACAATAGCGATGCAGAATCGCCGTCACCTCGGCGCGCGTCGCGTTGCCGCGGGGCACCAGCAAAAGCTGCTGACCGGCGGGCGTGCCGTTGAGGATGCCAACTGCCACCATCCACTGCATTGCCTCCTGCGCATAGACGGCGCAGCGCTCGGCGTCGGCAAAGCGCGTCAGCGCAACACGGGCACTGGTATCCATCCCCATTTTCCCGGCAAAGCGGAAGAAAATCGTCGCGGCCTCCTCGCGCGTCACCGGCGCATTGGGCAGGAAGCGGCCATCCGGATAGCCCGTGACCACTCCGTTGGCGTAGGCCCATGCCACGGCGTCAGCATACCAGGCGGTCTGCGGCACATCCGTGAAGGACTGCTGATAAACGCCGCTGTCCCCGGAAATACGCTGAAGAATCGTCACCAGCATGGCGCGCGTCAGTGTGCCCTCCGGCTGGAAAAGATTGCCGGGCAAGCCTTCCATCAGGCCCTCGCCTACGGCGAAATCGATGTCCTCATGATACCACTGGCGCAGATTGACATCGCGGAAGCGGGCGGCATAGCACACCCGGTTTCGCAGCTCGGTGGTATAGCAGGTGCGCCCCTTGTCCCGGAAGGTATACAACGCATAAAGCGTCTGCTCCCCGGTTTGCGGCGTGAAGCTGCTGCTGTGTACTACCGGCTGCTCCAGACTGTCCTGCACGGGCACCTCTGTCCAGCCGCAGAAGCGGTAGTCCTCCGCGTCCGCCGTGGGCGTTCCCTGCGGCGGGGTCAGCGTAATACTCTGGCCAACATAGCAGGTGTCGTCGCTGTGTGTGGTGCCAGCCGGCGTGACATAATGCACGGTTGCGCGCGGGCGCTCCGTAAATTCTACCGTCAGGCAGCAGTCAGCCGTCAGGTCACTGACATAAAAGCGGTTGCCCTCCTGTCTGACCGTCGCCGCATTCTCCGGACTGAGCGTCCAGCCGGTCAGCAGCGCATTGTCATTCGGCTGCGCCGTCACCGTCAGCTTGTCAAGCTCCACTGTGCCAAGGCGCTCGTCATTGACCGCCGCAGACAGGGAATAGATCGGCAGCTCCCAGCTTGCCTTAACCGTTTGCAGGGCATCCACCCGGCCATGGCCGGGATAAGCATCCTCCTGCGAAACCACAATCGGGAAAGCGCTATGTTCGCGTATGGCCTCCTCCATGGTCGGATAATCCTCATAGAGATCCCAGGGGCCAACCTTCTCCTTCATCTGAGCAACCGCCTCCGCGACGGTGTCGCCGCGCAGCAGCGCATCGAAGAAGCATTCCTCCCAGAGATAATCATAATAGAAAGTAACGGACTGCGAATAGCCATAGGCCACGGCGACGCCCTTCTCAAGCAGCGGCGCGGTCAGGCCGTCGGTCGCCATACCCAGACAGATGGCGCTCCAGAGCAGGCTGTTTGGCGCGGGGCTGTCCATATGGTTGGCGATGGCAGTACCATCGACGGCATAGAGATAGAGATTGTCGCTCGTGCGGCCAAAGTAGACGGCGTGATAGGTGCCGTTATCATAGGCATAGTCAGCATCGGTCAGGCCACTGCCGCTTTGCAGAAGCAGATAGCTCGTGTTCGCACCGGTGGTCGAGTCTCCGGCATAGGTGCCGTCGGCTGCATAGTAGTCCGTGTCACCGTGGGAGTCAAACATGACCACGCCGCCGCGCTCCACCGCATCGGCCACCGCGTCAATGGTCGCCTCATTGCGGGTGTAGAGCGAGTAGGTGCCGCCCAGCGCCTCAGCCAGCGCCTCGGCCTCCTTCTGGTACTGCTCGGTGAAGCTGCTGTCCAGCCCATAATAGGGCTCAATCAGGCAAACCTCCACGGAGGAGGTCGTGCCGCGGTGAGCATAGGAGCGGGACTGCACAGCAGGACGGGCCAGCGCAGCGCTGTCCGTCTGCGTGTCGGCCAGCCGCGCGAGGAGGCCCGCGCTGTAGCCACAGGTCACGCCCACATTCGTCTCAAAGGTGAAGCAGCCGTTGCCATGCCAGCGCAGGGTATTGGCCAGATACAGCGGGCTGTCCTGCACCCGCTCAGCCAGCAGCGCCGTCGTCTGCGTGGCAGAAAGCCCCAGCGTCGCCGTCTGCTCCAGCGAGGCCCAGAGCGCATCCACCGCCGCATAATCCTCCGGGGTGATCTCCCGCGGACGGGGCGCAGCGGAAACGCCCGGCACCAGGCTCAGCAGCAGCACCAGGCTCAGCAGCAGCGCAAGATATTTCTTCATCGTCAATCTCCTTTCGCTTCGTTTAAGCTGTTTTCATTTTAGCATATCTGCGGCCGAAAGTAAACACGCGCCGCCGAAAAACTGCTGCTGCGCAAAGTGGCGCTTTGGAATTGACATCTGCGGCTTTGCGTGGTATGATTCCCCTGCAACTGCGGGCAGGCGGCTTTCCCGCCGGACGTCCGTCAGAAATGATGAAAAAGGAGTATTTTTACATGAAGAAGCTGATTCCCCTGCTGCTGGCTCTGGTCATGGTCTTCACCCTGGTCGCCTGCGGCACAAGCAAGACCGCCTTCACCGTGGTCACCACCGATCTGGAAGGCAAGGAAACCACCTTTGAGCTTCAGAGCGACGCCAAGACCGTTGGCGAGGCTCTGCTGAACGAGGGCATCATCAAGGGCCACGACACCGAGTATGGTCTCTATGTGGACGAGGTCAACGGCATTGCGCTGGATTGGGAGACGGATGGCAAATACTGGGCCTTCTACATCAACGGCGAGTATGCGCAGACCGGCGTAGACCTGACCGAGCTTGAGGCCGGTGCTGTCTACACCTTCAAGGCAGAGTAAGCGGGGTAGCGCACATGAACCACTACACCGATCTGGAGCACCGCGCAGAGCTGCTCGACTCCATCACCACGCTGGAGCAGGAGCTGAGCAGCAAGCTTGGCCGCGAGGTCGCCCTGGTTGCCTACAGCCCCGTGAAGTATGCCGCGCTGAGCGAGGACGCCGAGGCGCTGGAAAAAATCACTGAGCTGGAGCAGCTTTTGAGCAAAAAGACCGGCAAGGATATCGCGCTGGTCGCTTTCAGCCTCTAATCCCATATTGCAAAAATGCACGACGCCGGGAATCATCCCGGCGTCGTGCATTTTCTGTTTTCGGTTGGCTGCGGTCAGTTGACCACATTCTGCGGCGCTCCATTCAGGAACGCGCGCACATTCTCCGCCGCAATGCGGTGCAGGCGCTGGCGCGTCTCGAAGGGTGCCCAGGCAATATGCGGCGTCAGATAGCAGTTGGGCGCAGTCAGCAGTGGATTGCTCTCCAGAATCGGCTCCTGTGCAACCACATCAGCAGCAAAGCCGCCCAGCTTCCCGCTGCGCAGTGCCTCGGCCACCGCAGACTCGTCGATCAGGCCGCCGCGCGCCGTATTAATCAGCAGCGCGCCATCCTTCATGCGCGCCAGAGCAGACGCGTCAATCATATGCAGATTCTCCGCCGTCTGGGGGCAATGCAGACTGACCACATCCGCCTGCTCCAGCAACGTCTCGAGCGTGACAAAGCGCGCGCCCTCCGGCACCGGCTTCTCGTGGCGGGCGGTCACCAGCAGCTCCATGCCGAAGCTCTGCGCCACGCGGCCGACCGCCTGGCCAATTGCGCCATAGCCCACAATGCCAAGCGTTTTGCCCGCCAGCTCCATCAGCGGCGCATTCCAGAAGCAGAAATCCGGACTGCGCTGCCACTGACCCGCGCGGACGGCCTGCACATGCATCCCAACATGCTGCGTCATCTCCAGCAGCAGGGCAAAGGTCATCTGCGCCACGGCCTGCGTCGAGTAGGCCGGCACATTGCACACCGTAATCCCCAGCTCACGCGCCGCAGCCACATCCACCACATTATAGCCCGTGGCCAGCACAACCACCAGCCGCAGACGGGGACAGACCTCCAGAACCGCGCGGCTCAGCGGCGCCTTATTCAGAAAAACCAGCTCTGCGTCGCCAATGCGCTCTGCCGCCAGCTCCGGCGGCGTCCGGTCATAGACCGTGATCTCTCCAAATTCCCGAAATACATCCCAGCTCAGATCGCCGGGGTTGGACGCGTAGGCATCCAGAATTACAAGCTTCATTCTATTTCCCCCAGAAGTCACGGGCGGCTCTGCGCCCGATCAGAATATACCACACCAGCACCGCCATGGGCAGCAGCAGCGTCAGCAGCTCCGTCACCGGATTCTGCACCGCAGGCACCCAGATGGTCAGCGCGCACAGCGCGGCACACAGCACAAGCGCCACAGCGCAAAGTAGCATACGCGGCGCAATAAAGTCCTGAAAGCCATCGGGATCCAGGCATTCCTCCGGGCTGCAATTACCGGGATAGAGCAGCTTATTCTCAAAAAGCATACATTCGCGCCGCAGCTTCCAGACTGTGTAGAACATGTAGGCCGCCAGCGCCAGCAGCAGAAACAGCATGAAATAATCCAGCATGTCGGTCATCCCGGCGCCCCCCTGTTCCAGCGGCGCCTGCGCCAGCTCTGTAGCATCCACATCAAGCCAAAGCAAAAGACTGCGCATTCTCATCCCTCCCAAAGCAGCATCCGATTATCTGCATTATACCAGTCGCGATTGCAGAATGCAACCGCCATTTTGTGCTCACTGTGCATCGTCAGCCTCGTGGCAATAGGGGCAGGGTGTGCTGCCCTGACTCTGCGCCTCCGCCACGCTGCGGACAAGGCAGTCACCCGCGCTGCAATAGGTGCAGCCATAGCGGTGGTAGTAGCCGGTGCCATCCTGCGCAACAAAGGCGACCTGCGCATAGATGTAGCCCACCGTCGCCCGGAGCTCCGCGTTGGCCGTCTCCTGCGTCTGTAGCTGCATCTGCAAATCCTCAAGCTGACGGTTCAGGCTGTGCTGGTTGGCAGCCGCCTCCTCCAGCTCATCCAGAAGTTGAAAATTCTCCTGCTCCATAGCGGAAAGATCCGTCTCCAGATCGCCGGTCTGCATCCGGTAGATGCTCAGCTCATTTTCCAGCCGTTGCAGCCTGCGTGCATCCGCCTGGCGCGCATCCTCCAGCGTGCGCTGCTCCTCCTCTGCCAGAGAAACGGCGTCCTCCAGCCGGTCAACCTCCGCATTCAGGCGGGCATTCTCCTCGCTGACCAGAAGCTGGCGGCTGCGCTCACGGTGGATGCTGCCGAACTGCCACTCGTAGAAGCCAAAGCCGATTCCACCCAGCAGCAGCGCGCAGCACAGGCTCAAAGCCACAATCGCCACCGTTCGTCTGCGCAGGCTCTGCGGTGCCGGTGCAGCCTCCGCCTTTTTTGCCGGCTTGGGCGTCGGCAGTACGCGGTCTTTGCTTCTGTCGGGCAGAACCCGCCGGCGCACCTCCGTCTCCTCCAGCGGCGTGCTGACGCAGGCGCTACAGGCATCGCAAAACAGTCTGCCCTCGGGGATGCTCGTCCCACAACGAATACAATGTTGCATCGCTCACACCCCCGCACACAGCGCCCGTTCGCCATTCCGGAAGCCATAGCGCTCCAACAGCCGCGCAGCAGCCGGATGCGTCACCGGCGCACCCAGCCGCAGGCTTGTCTCACCCTCGCGGCGGCTGCGGCTGACCGCCTCGCCCAGGAGCTGCGCCGACAGGCCAATGCCCCGGTGCTGCGACAGCAGCGCAAGGCGATAAAGCACACCCCGCTCCACGCAGAGCGCCCCCACCGGGTGCTCGCCCAGTCCGGCCACACGAATCGGCCGATCCTGCGGCATCTCCAGTGTCTCCAGCAGCGCCGCATCTGTCGGCACCGCGTCCCGGAACCACATATTAAAATCACGGCTGTTGCCGCCGCGCCACCATTGCTGCCGCCCCAGGGTGCTGAGCTCCGGCGTAATATGCGACGCATCGTTCAAAAAATCCAGATGGTACGCGCCATCCCAGTGCAGCGCGGTCACGGCCGTATTCTCGCTGTGACCCACAGCGCTCTCGCCGGGGAAAAAGAGGCATTGCAGCGCGCCGCGCATCACCATGCCGTGGCTGACCACACAAATGGTCTGCCCGTCATGGCGCCGCACAAGCTCGTCCAGTGCCGCCAGGAAGCGCCCCGTATAGGCCGCATAGGGTTCACTCCCCTCCACCTGCCACTGCTCCGGCTGATGGGAAAACGCGTGATTGCGCGCAGGGTCGTCGCGCTCCAGGGAGCCGAAGGGCTGATCCTCCCAGCAGCCGCAGCAGATCTCGCGAAGGCGAGCGTCGCGATGCAGCGGCAGGGCATGGCTGCGGCAGATTCCCTCCGCAGTCTGCACGGTACGCGTCAGATCGCTGGCATAGACCGCGTCAATTTCCAGCTTTTCGAAGCGGCGCGCCAATGCTTCAATCTGGCGCAGGCCATTGGGTGTAACGCACGAATCATACTGCCCCTGCAAGCGGCGAAAGACATTTCCCTCTGCCTCTGCATGACGAATCAGATAAACTTTTGTCATAGCTCTCACCATATTCCTTTATATTTCCCCCTCATTATAGCACAGGCACAGCCCCAGGCAAAGAAATTTTTCCAACCAAATACTGCATTTCGAGTTTTTCCGTCCGGCGGAAATACTAAGGCTGCGCAAAAAATACAGACACAGAGCAAAAAAGGGGGGAGCACTATGCAGACCAAAGCGTTTCTTGCAACGCTGAGCCTCGGTATGCTGGCCGGAGGCGCCGCCGTTCTGATGCTTCCGCAGCAGAGTCAGGCGCGCAAAACCGCGCAGAAGGCCGTGGACGAGCTGGAGAGCACCGTGTCCGGCTGGCTCCGCTGAGCTATTGCCGGGAATCGCGCAGGGACAGGGCCCCCGCAGACAGGGTCCCGTCCCACCTTCCCGCGCGGTTTTCCGGCAGCGCGCTGGCCGCTCTCCTGCCCGCAGCCGGGCAGCGCACTCTTTCCGGGCGGCCGCCAAAAAAAATTCTCGATTTTTGAAAAAAAGCACTTGACAAGTGGCAGCTTTTCATATATAATAAGCCCCGCAACGGACGATTAGCTCAGCTGGCTAGAGCATCCGCTTGACGTGCGGAAGGTCATAG
>CAYXIN010000032.1:0-19198 GCA_964465395.1 uncultured Oscillospiraceae bacterium
GCTGATGGACCCGCCGGAGGTTATCATGCGCCAGTTCAAGCGCGCCATCACCGACTCCGACACCGAGCATTGCGTGCGCTATGACAAGGAGGCCAAGCCGGGCGTTGCCAACCTGATGACCATCTATGCCGCCGTCACCGGCAAGAGCTACGCGCAGATTGAGGCCGAGCTGGAGGGTATGGGCTACGGCGTTTTCAAGCCCATGGTGGGCGAGGCGGTCGTGGAGCTGCTGCGGCCGATTCGCGAGGAGGCGGCCCGCCTGATGAAGGACAAGGCATATCTGGAGCAGGTCTACCGCGAGGGCGCGGAAAAGGCCGCTTTTGTGGCGGAAAAGACGCTGCGCAAGGTTTATAAAAAGGTGGGCTTTGTGGCTCGCTGATCGGGAGAACGCTGCATATGAGTTTTACATGGAGAATTGTGCTCACCCTGCTCTGCGCGGGTGTGCTGCCGCTTGCGCTGACGCCGCCGGTGAAGTGGCTGGCCTGCAAGCTGGGCGCGGTGGATGTGCCGAAGGATGCGCGCCGGATGCATCACAAGCCGATTCCGCGCATGGGCGGTCTGGCAATTTTCATTGGCTTTATGACTGCGGTGCTGCTGTTTCAGGAGATCAGCCGCGAAATACGCGGCATTCTTATCGGCGCGACGATTATTATGGTGCTTGGCGTGCTCGACGACGCGCTGACGCTGCGGGCGCTGCCCAAATTTGCCGTGCAGATTGCCGCCGCGCTGATTGCCGTGGGGCATGGCTGCCGCATTGAGCAGATCATGGGCGCGACGCTCCCGCTGTGGCTGTCGTGGACGCTGAGCGTGCTCTGGATCGTTGGTATCACCAACGCCATCAACTTTATCGACGGCCTTGACGGACTGGCCGCCGGTGTTTCGACGATTTCGGCCGGCTCCATGCTGGTCATTGCGCTGATTCTCGTGCCGGAGGGCAACACCGCCAGCTCTGCGGTGCTGCTGGCGGCCTGCGTCGGCGCCTGCATCGGCTTCATGCCCTACAACTTCAACCCGGCGCACATTTTCATGGGTGACACCGGCTCAACCTTCCTGGGCTTCATTCTGTCCTCGGTGGCCATTTTCGGTCTGTTCAAGACCTATGCCGTGTTTTCCTTCGCCATTCCCTTCCTGGTGCTGGGTCTGCCGATTTTTGACATTACCTTTGCCGTTGTGCGGCGCATCTCCCGTGGCCAGAGTCCCATGCATGCCGACCGCGGCCATGTGCACCACCGCCTGATCGACATGGGCTTCTCGCAGAAGCAGGCGGTTGCCATCTGCTATCTGCTCTCGGCGGTGCTGGGCTTTGCCGCCGTGGTCGTGACGGACAGCGGCGAGATTCAGGCGCTTATTTTCCTGGCAGCGGTGCTGATCGTGGCGGCCATCGGCATTTTCCTGGTCTATGAGCTGCACCGCAGACCGCGCCAGCGGGCGCAGCAGCCCCCGCAGGAGCAGAAGGAGGAAACGGATGAAAAAGAAAATTAGAATTCTCTCCGTCTTTGGCACCCGCCCGGAGGCCATCAAAATGGCACCGCTGGTGCAGGAGCTTGCCACCTGCCCGGGCATCGAGAGCCTCTGCTGCCTGACCGGGCAGCACCGCCAGATGCTCGACAGCGTGATGGAAATCTTCCGCCTCCGCGCGGACTATGACCTGAATATCATGCAGCAGCAGCAGACCCTCTCCTCAATCACCACCCGCGCCCTGCTTGGCATGGAGCAGGTGTTGGATGAGGCGAAGCCCGATCTTGTGCTGGTGCATGGCGACACCTCTACAACCTTTGCAGGCGCGCTGGCTGCCTTCTACCACCGGATACCCGTCGGGCATGTGGAGGCGGGTCTGCGCACCTATGACCGCTATTCCCCCTTCCCCGAGGAAATGAACCGCACGCTTGTCAGCGACATTGCCGCGCTGCATTTTGCGCCCACGGCGGCCAACGCGGAAAATCTGCGCCGCGAGGGAATCTGCGGCGAATGCTTCATAACCGGCAACACCGTCATTGACGCGATGCAGAGCACCGTCCGGCCGGATTTTCAGTTTGCCGAGCCGGTGCTCAACGCGCTGGACTTTGCCAACCGGCGGGTGATCGTTCTGACCTGCCACCGCCGCGAGAATTATGGCCGACCCATGCACGAAATTCTGCGCGCGGTGCGCCAACTTGTGCAGGATCACCCCGATGTGGAGGTGGTCTACCCGGTGCATCTGAGCCCCGCTGTGCGCGAATGCGCGCAGGCTGAGCTGGGGCAGACGCCGCGCGCCCACCTGATTGCGCCCCTGGATGTGCAGCAGATGCATAACCTGATGGCGCGCTGCTGCTTCGTGATGACAGACTCCGGCGGCTTGCAGGAGGAGGCGCCCGCGCTTGGTAAGCCGGTGCTTGTTCTGCGGCGCGAGACGGAGCGGCCGGAGGCCATTGCCGCCGGTACGGTGAAGCTGGCCGGTGTGGAATATGCGCGCGTGCTGCAAATGGCGGAAACGCTGCTCGACGACGAGGGCGTCTACAGCGCGATGGCCCACGCGGTCAATCCCTATGGCGATGGTCTGGCCTGCAAGCGCATTGCCGACGCGATTGCGTGGCATTTTGGCCTCAACGCGGCGCGGCCGGATGATTTTCAGCCCTGTGTCTGAGGTGCGCCTATGCTGGATGTGACAAATCCGCAGGTGATGCGCAGCCTGTTGCAGGAATATGGCTTTCATTTTTCCAAGGCAAAGGGACAGAATTTTCTGACCCGGCGCTGGGTGCCGCAGCGCATCGCGGAGGAGAGCGGCGTCGATGCCGCCTGCGGTGTGCTGGAGGTCGGGCCGGGCTTTGGCCCGCTGACGCAGGAGCTTTGTCTGCGCGCGGGTCGGGTTGTGGCGGTCGAGCTGGACACCACCCTGCGCCCCGTTCTGGCGCGCACAGTCGGCGCGTTTGAGAATCTGGAGCTGCTCTTTCAGGATGTCCTCAAGCTTGACCTTCCCGCGCTGGTGGCGCAGTATTTTGGCGGGCTGCGTCCGATGGCCTGTGCCAATCTGCCCTACTACATTACCTCTCCGATTCTGACCGCGCTGCTTGAGAGCCGCTGCTTTGCGGCTGTGACCGTCATGGTGCAGAAGGAGGTTGCGCAGCGCATCTGCGCGCGCCCCGGCAGCGGCGCATACTCCGCCTTCACGGTGCTGTGCAACTATTATGCAGAGCCGGCGCTGCTTTTTGATGTGCCGCCCTCCTGCTTCATGCCGCAGCCGAAGGTGACCAGTGCCGTGGTCTGCCTGCGCACGCGCCAGGCGCCCCCGGCTCAAATCGGGGACGAGGCGCATTTCTTCCGGACGGTGCGCGCCGCCTTTGCCATGCGGCGCAAGACCCTGCTCAATTGCCTGAGCGCGGGCTTTGGCGACTTTTCCAGGGAGGAGCTGCTTGAAGTGCTGCGCGAATGCGGTCTGGAGCCGAATGTGCGCGGCGAAACGCTGGATATTCCCACCTTTGCCGCGCTCTCGAATGCGCTGAACAGCCGAAAAAAATCCTCCGTATGACGCATCATACGGAGGATTTTTGTCTGCAAGGTTTTACAGCGGCGTGGGCTCCATGGCGTTGTGGAGCGTGTCGGTGATCGCGCCGCGGAATGTGCGGTCGGCGTGGATGTGGAGAGTGTTAAGCGCACCGGCGGAATGGCGCATCTCAATGTTACCGGCCATAAAGAGATCCTGATCGAAGATGAAGCGAATCTCCTTATCCTCGGTCTGCTGGCCGGGGCGCATGGCGCGGCCGGGGCCGCAGCGCAGCTTGAGGCGGCAGCCGCCGGGAAGATTCAGCTCGGCCTCCTGCCAGGCGCGGGTGAAGGCGCGCTCGGGCGCATCCTCGGCGGTAAGCAGACCCAGATAGGCCGGCTCAATGAGGGCGCTGAAGGGCATGTCCGCAAGCTCCAGCGCGTTGCGCGAGATGGCGTTGATATAGCGCAGGCCAATGCGCTCGAAATAGGCCGGCTGATAGACCTTGATGAACTGGGCAAGCACCTGGTCGAGCTTGGCGGCGAACTCCTCCCAGGAGGAATAGACCGGCGTGGCCAGGGAGATGAAGCTGCTGGTCAGATTGACCTTCCAGTGGCCATCGGCAGAGAGAAACTGATAGTTGGTGACAGGCGGCTGCTCCTCCATTTTGACGGTGCCACCCTGGTTGACCATTTTTGGGGGCAGCTTTTCCAGCTTGCGGGAGTAGCGCGGGAACTGCCCGCGGATGAGCTCCTGAAAATCCACGGGTTCATGCGCGCCGATGGTCAAAATGGTAGGGAAGCGGAGCTGGCAGATCGTCTCGATGAGCTGCGGCTTGGCGTAGCGCACACGTTCAGCGTCAGAAAACATAAAACAGGCTCCTTTCGGACTATATTTTAGAATAGTATATCACAGAGAAACGCGCCATTGCAAGTGCGTTTACAAATCCGTTACAGACGGCGAGCCATCGACCTCGGAGAGCTCAAGCTTCATCTCCTTCTTGGGGATGAGGTAGCGGCGGGTGGCAAAGAGCGCCGCGATGCAGAGCACGCAGGCGATGTTGCTCAGGGGATCATCATGGCTGAGAATGACGTGGCGCGAGATGGCGACGATGAGCACCTCCAGCGTGTTCGCCGGGGTCATGTCAACCAGCATCCGCACGAACTCCAGGCCGACTACGATGGTCAGAATGTTATGCAGAAAATGATCCAGCGAGGAGAAATAGTCGGCCTCGGTACACATATGGTAGATTTCCAGCCCAAGCATTCCGACAAGCACAATCAGCGTCAGAACGGCAATGGAAATTTCGAGAATATGCAGCACCGTGTGAATCAGGCGTTCAATTTTATGTCGCATCTCAGCGCCCCCCTGTTTTTTCTTTCATTATAACGGAAGGAGGGGAAAAATGGAAGTAATTCCGGAAAAATTTCTTTACACCCGCGCCCGCAGCCGATATAATGAGAGAAAAAAACAGCATGGAGGCAGCCATGAGAGTTTTGGCCATTGACTACGGCGACGCCCGCACCGGCATCGCCATCTCGGATGCGACTGGTACCATCGTTGGGACAACGACGGTGATTCACAGCCGCGACCCGGAAAAAACCGCGCAGGAGATCGCCCGCCTGACCCGCGAGAGCGGCGCGCAGCGGCTTGTGATGGGTTTCCCGCGCAACATGGACGGCACGGAGGGCCCGCGCACGGCGCGCTACCGCGACTTTGCCGCGCTGGTAGAGACGCACTGCGGCCAGCCGGTCGCGCTCTGGGATGAGCGCCGCACGACCGTCGAGGCGCACAACATCCTCAGCGATTGCAATTATCACGGCAAGAAGCGCAAAAACACCGTCGATGCGGTCGCGGCCTCTCTGATTCTGGAGGGCTATCTGAATTTTCTGCGCCTGCAATAGCCCTTCCGCAGCAGCGCGGATTTGCAAAAAGGAAGAACGGAGTCCCTGCAGGACTCCGTTCTTCCTTTTTATCGTTCATAGAGCTCGCACAGGCGGCGCAGCCGCGCGGCCAGCGCCGGGGTGAGCTGACCCGGCGCCAGACGCCAGGTCCAGTTGCGGTTATGCAGCGCGCCGGGCTCATTCATGCGCGCCTGCGCGCCCAGCTCCAGATAATCCTGAATCTGGGCGATGAAGGTGTCGGCAACGCTGGCCATGCCTGCGCGCAGGATGGCCGCGCAGCAATCCTCGCGCCGGGACACGCCGAGATATTCCATCAGGTAATGGAGCGTTTCCTCCGGCACATGCTCCAGAAACTGCACGAGCGTCTCGTTGTCGTGGGTGCCGCTGTAGCAGATGCAGTTGCGCTCATAGCGGTGGGGCAGATAGTTGGTGGCCTCGCGCGGATCAAAGGCAAATTCCAGCACCTTCATGCCGGGGAAGCCGGAATCCTGCTGCAAGCGGATGACCTCCGGTGTGAGATAGCCCAGATCCTCGGCAATCAGGCGCAGATCGGGGAAGAATTCGTGCAGTGTGTTGACAAAGTCATGATCGGGGCCCTTGACCCAGTGGCCGTTTTTGGCCGTGGTGTTACCGGCGGGAACCGACCAGTAGCTCTCCAGCCCACGGAAATGGTCGATGCGGATGACGTCAAACATCCGCCCGGCACCGGCAATGCGCCGCCGCCACCACCAGTAGCGATCCTGGCGCATTCGCTCCCAGTCGTAGAGCGGATTGCCCCAGAGCTGGCCGTCGGCGGTGAAGGCATCGGGCGGGCAGCCGGCCACAGCGGTCGGACGGCCTGCGGCATCGAGCTGGAACAGCTCCGGCTCCGCCCAGACGTCGCAGGAGTCATAGGGAACATAGATCGGCAGATCTCCGATGATCTCCACCCCGCAGCTGTGGCAGTAGTCGCGCAGCGCGTTCCACTGGCGGAAGAACAGAAATTGCAGGAAGATGAAGAAATTCATGTCTTCCGCAAGGGTGATGGCATAGGTCTCCACTGCGCCCGGATGACGCAGGCGGATTTCCTCGGGCCAGGTGCTCCAGCCATCCATGTTGCGCGAACGCTTCATGGCCATAAAGAAGGCGTAGTCCTCGACCCAGGGATTTTCGCTGCGGAACTGGCGCAGCTCTGCCTCATAGCGCGCCGCGCCGCGCACGAAGGCGCTGTGCAGCAGCTCGAAGCGCACAGAGAACTGGAAGCCATAGTCCACGCGCTCTGTGTGGCCCGACCAGTCAATCGCCTCCAGCTCTGCGCGCGTCAGAAGCCCATCCTCAACCAGAAGATCGAGATCAATGAAGTAGGGATTCCCGGCGAAGGTGCTGAAGGACTGGTAGGGGCTGTCGCCGTAGCTGGTGGGGCCGACGGGCAGAAGCTGCCAGTAATGCTGGCCCGCCTCATGCAGAAAATCCACAAAGTCAAAGGCCGCCTGACCCATGCTGCCGATGCCGTAGGGCGAGGGCAGGGACGTAATATGCAGCAGAATACCGCTTGCTCTCATGGAACATCAATCCTCCCGGAAGTTTTTCACACTGGAATGCTCAGCCAGAACGAAGGGCACCGTTTCGTGGCGGGCGGGCGCGTTGCGCTCAATGGCATCGAGCAGCAGCGCCACGCCGCGCTGCGCCAGCAGGCTGGTGTGCTGGCGGATGGTGGTGATTTTTGGAATATAGAATTCGCCCAGCTCCAGGCTGTCGAAGCCAATGACCGAGACATCCTCCGGCACGCGCAGCCCGCTCTCGACCAGGGCGCGGATGGCGCCAATGGCCATCACATCCGCCATGGCGAAGATTGCCGTGACGCGTTCGCGCGCCAGCAGCCGCTTTGCGGCGAGGTAGCCATCGCGGAAGGAGAAGCGCGCCAGCTCACAATGCTGCGCCGGTTCGGGCAGTCCGTGCCGCGCGAAGGCGCGGCGGCAGCCCTCAAAGCGCTGAAGGCTGGGGCCGGTGGCGGCCAGGTCGCCGGAGATGATGCCAATCTGCCGGTGGCCGCAGGAGACGAGATAGTCAATGGCGCACTCTGCGGCGGCAACGTCGTCTGTTGTGACGGAGGAGAGGTTGGCAAAGCCAAGCCGCGAGGCGTCGTTGGTCAGCAGCACGCTCGGAATGGAGATGCGGCCGAAGCTGCGGGCATACAGGCGCGTGCCGCCGCCGAGAAAGAGGATGCCCTCGGGCTTTTTCTCGCGGCAGACGCGCAGCGCATAGGCCACGGGATCCTCTGTTTCCTCAACATAGTCCACGCAAAGGGAGTGGCTGGTCTGCGCAAGAATGCGCTGGATCTGCTCGATCATGCTGGCAAAAAGCTCGTTCGAGGTGCCCGTGACCACGGCCAGAATGCCATCGCTGCGCTGCTGCTTGAGGCGCTTGGCGTTGGCGTTGAGCTGGAAGCCCTGCCGCTGCGCGCAGGCCAGAACAGCGCTGCGCGCTTTTTCGCTGACATTCGGCTGGCCGTTGAGCACGCGTGAGACGGTGCCGACGGAGTAGCCCGTTTCCCGCGCAAGATCCTTGATTGTCATTGTGCTCAGCCCTTCACCGCGCCGGCGGCGACACCCTTGATGATGTGCTTCTGGCAGAACAGATAGACAATAATAATCGGCAGGATGCTGAGCATGATGATGGCCATGCTTGCGCCGAGGTCAACGGTGCCGTAGCTGCCCTTGAGGTACTGCACATGGATGGGGATGGTGCGGTACTCCGTGATATCCAGCACAAGGTAGGGCAGCAGATAGTCATTCCACACCCACATCAGCTCCAGAATGCCGACGGAGATCAGGCTGGGCTTGAGCATGGGCAGAACGACCGAGAAGAAGGTGCGGATGGGGCCGCAGCCGTCGATGGCGGCAGCTTCCTCAATCTCCAGCGGCAGGCTTTTGACAAAGCCGGTGAACATGAAGATCGCCAGACCCGCGCCGAAGCCGAGATAGATCACGGGAATGGTCCAGGGGGTGTTGAGGTGGAACATTTTTGCGGTGCTGGTGAGGGTGAACATGACCATCTGGAAGGGGACGATCATCGAGAACAGGCAAAGATAGTAGAAAATTTTGGAAAAGGTGCTCTGCACGCGCACAATGTACCACGCGGCCATCGAGCAGCACAGCAGAATCAGCACCGTCGAGACGACAGTAATCAGCAGGCTGTAGCCCGCGGATTTGAGCAGGGGATAGTTGCCGAAGGTCATGCCCGTGACATAGTTGTCCAGCCCGACGAAGGAGTTGCCGCCGCCGAGGACATACTGCGCCCAGGCGCCGCTCTTGAGATTATAGTAGCCGATGGTGAATTGCATCTCCGTCTCCGGCAGGGAGAACAGATTGGTGTTGATCGAGCCATTAGACTTGAAGGAGTTGACGAGCACAATGAGAATCGGCATAATCCACACCAGACTCAGCAGCGCGAAGAAAATCGTCAGCAGTACGCTTCCCTTAGAATATTTTGTGCGGTTCATTACTGCTGCACCTCCTTGCGGCTGGTGACCTTTTGCTGGATGATGGCCAGGACAGCCACCAGCAGGAAGAAGATGACCGCCTTGGCCTGCGCCACGCCGTGATAATTCTTGCTGATTCGGTAGGTGGAGTAGATGTTAAGAGCCAGCAGCTCCGTGGTGTTGATTTTGGTGCCTGCGTCGATCATGATGCTTGGCATACCCTCTGTCAGCGCGAGGTTCTGATCAAAGAGCTTGAAGCCGTTGGTCAGCGTCAGGAAGGTACATGTCGCAATCGACGGCATGACATTCGGAATAATCACGCGGAAAAGCGTCTGGAAGCCATTGGCGCCGTCGATGCGCGCCGCCTCAAGCATGTCCTCCGAGACGGCCTGCAAGCCGGCGATGTAAATAATCATCATGTAGCCGATCTGCTGCCACGAGACGAGGATGACCAGACCCCAGAAGCCGTAGGTCGCGTTGGCGGTCAGGTAGGTTGCGTAGGCGCGCAGGATGCCGTCGAAAATCATGCTCCAGATGAAGCCCAGCACCACGCCGCCGATCAGATTCGGCATGAAGAAAACCGTGCGGAACAGATTGGAGCCGCGCATTTTCTGCGTCAGCGCATAGGCGATGGCAAAGGCCAGCACATTGATGAGAATGATGGTGACGACGGCGAACAGGGCGGTGTTTTTGAAGGCATTCCAGAAGCCGGCGTCATCCCAGATGCGGGAGAAATTATCCAGACCGACCCACTTGGCGTCGGCGGGAACGTTGAAATTGCAGAAGGAGAGATAGATGCCCTGCACGAAGGGCCAGACGAAGCCGATGCAGAAGGCTGCGAAAACAGGAAGAATCAGCAGCGGCGCGCAGCGGCGAATCGGCTTGCGCAGAAGCGAGCCGCTTGCGCCGACCATGGATGTTTTTTTGGCCATATGGTTCCCTCACTTTCGATGAATATGTGGCAATTCCTGCAATGGAGGTGGAAAAATGGGGCGGGCAAGCTGCCCGCCCCAGACGTGGTTCAGAATATGTTTGGAAGGAAATCAGCCGTTGACGACGCTGTACTCATAGGCCCAGCCATCGACGAAGGCGGTGACGACCTCGCTCCAGTCGGCGGTGCCGGCGGAGTAAGCGGTCAGAGCGGTGACAACGGTGGCTCTCCACGCGTCAACATTGGGGGTGTAGTTGAAGGCCCAGGAGACAGAGGTCTTGCCCGCAGCCAGCAGCGCGTTGCCGTCGTTGACGAACTTGTTGGAGGAGGCGGGGCAGTTCTTGAAGGGAACAGCGCCCAGGGACTCGACATAAACGGCAGAAGCCTCGGGATCGCTCACGAGCCAGACCAGGAAGTCGATGGAAGCCTGCTGATCGGCAGCGGAGGCCTTGGCGTTGACAGCCCAGCGGTTCTCGGTGCCGGAGCAGAGGGCGGTGTTGGCGTCGTTCTCCGCGCCGCAGTAGATGGGGATCATCTGGAGCTGATCGTCGGTCATGCCATACTTGTTGACCAGGTCAGCATATTCCCAGGTGCCGTTCTGGAAGAAGACAGCCTTGCCCTCGTAGAACTCGGCTCTGGACTCGTCGCCGGTCTTGCTGGCCAGCTCCGTGGGCTCGCAGGTGGAGTTGTTGATGTAAAGATCCCACACGTTCTGATACAGGTCGAGATATGCGTCGGTGATGGTGGGAACGTTGTCGGTGATGTTCTGATAGTGCAGGGGCAGGGTGGCCAGGTGGCCGGAGAAGCGCCAGGAGGAGCTGCTCTCCAGACCGGCGGAGGTGAAGGCGGCAAAGCCCAGCTCGTCCTTGCGGGCGGTGATGTCCTCAGCGACGGCCTTCAGGGAGGCAAAGTCGGTGATGTCGCTGACGGCGTAGCCGGCCTGCGCCAGCAGCTCGGTGTTGACGATGATGCCGAAGGACTCATAGCAGTTGCCCAGAGCCTTGAGCTCGCCGTTGGCGTTGTAGAGGTTGAAGTCGTTGGTGCTCAGCTCATTGGCAATGGCGGTGCCGTTGAGGTCGAGGGCGTATTCGTCCCAGTCGTTCAGGGCGGCGGTGTTGCCGATGTTGAAGATGGTGACGTCCTCAATGTTCGAGGTCAGGGTGCTGTTGTAGTCGCCGGAAGCGGCGGTCACGATCTTGACCTCGACGCCGGTCTTCTCGGTGTACTTCTCAGCCAGGGAGAGGAGAGGCGCGTCAAATTCGGGCTTGAAGTTCAGGTAGTAAACCGAGCCCTTGTCCTCCTTCTGGCAGCCGGCGAACAGGCAGGCGACCATCGCGAGAACCATCACGAGTGCGATGATTTTTTTCATTTTCGTTCCTCCTAAATAGCATGTGATTGTCACATTTTGTTAAGAATTGGAAACGTTTCCAATTCTCACGCAAACAGTATAAACGACTTTTTTTGATTTTGCAATCGTTTTTCGTCGGCTGCGGTCATTTTCATGAAATCTGTCTAAAGCGGGCAGATTTCATTTGTGCATTTTGCTGATTCATTCGCAAAAGTGTCGTTCTGTTCCCCGCGTTTGTTGGATTATCTCTTGAAAAGCGGGGGAAAATATGCTATCATCATCATGGGATTTTGTGCCCAATACTTTTGCAACACGAGGAGCAGCTTATGCTTGAAATAAAGAATCTCTCCTTCCGCGTCGAGGGGGAGAACGGCCCGCTGGATATCCTGCGTGAGGTGAGTCTCAGCATCGCCGATCAGAAATTTGTTGTCATCACCGGCCCGAATGGTGGCGGCAAGACCTCTCTGGCCCGCGCCATCATCGGCATCAACCGTCCCACCGGCGGCAGCATCGTCTGGAACGGCACCGACATCACCGGACTCTCCGTCACGGAGCGCGCGCGCCTGGGCATTTCCTACGGCTTCCAGCAGCCGCCGCGCTTCAAGGGGATGCGCGTGCGCGACCTGCTGGGCATCGCCGCCGGGCGCGCCATCAGCCATGACGCCGCCTGCGGCTATCTGACCCGCGTGGGCCTCTGCGCCCGGGACTATATTGACCGCGAGGTCGATGCCAGTCTCTCCGGCGGCGAGGTCAAGCGCATTGAGATTGCCACCGTTCTGGCGCGTCAAGCGTCATTGATGATTTTCGACGAGCCCGAGGCAGGCATTGACCTCTGGTCCTTTGCGCGCCTGACGGAGACCTTCCGCGAGATTCATGACCGCAAGGAGGCTACCATCCTCATCATCTCCCATCAGGAGCGCATCATCCGCCTGGCCGACGAGATCATTCTCGTTGCCGGTGGCCAGGTCGCCGCCCGCGGCAGCGTTGAGGAGATTTATCCGCAGATCATGGCCGACACCGTCGCCGGCTGCAACCGCCTGGAGGTGAAGAAGTCATGCTGAATGAGCTCCAGAAGCAGATTCTTGAGATTGTTGCCGACATGAAAAACGGCGAGGCCGAGGGCGCCGTCAACATCCGCGCCAATGGCGAAAAGGCCTTCCGCCGCAGCACCGAGCAGATCACCATCCGCTCAAAGACCGACCGCGACGGCATCGACATTCTCATTGCCCCCGGCACGAAGGATGAGCATGTCTATATTCCCGTTGTGCTGACCGACGCCGGCCGCCACGACATGGTCTACAACGACTTTTTCGTCGGGGAGGGCGCGGACGTGACCATCGTCGCAGGCTGCGGCGTGCATAGCTGCGCCGACTGCGAGAGCGAGCACGACGGCATCCACACCTTCCACGTCGGCAAAAATGCCCGCGTGCGCTATGTTGAGAAGCACTATGGCGAGGGCGAGGGCCGCCGCGTCCTCAACCCGCAGACCATCCTCTATCTGGAGGAGGGCGCGAATGTCACCCTGGAAACGAGCCAGATTCGCGGTGTCGATGACACGAAACGCTACACCAAGGCCGTTCTGCGCGGCGCGGGCAGCGAGATTGTCATCCGCGAGAACCTTCTGACCCACGCAGACCAGAAGGCCGACTCCGAGATGGATATTTTCCTCGATGGGGAGGACGCCAAGGCACAGGTCGTCAGCCGTTCGGTCGCGCAGGACAGCTCCAGCCAGGTCTTTTATCCGCGCGTGACCGGCAACAACCGCTGCTTTGGTCATGTGCAGTGCGACGCCATCATTATGGGCAGCGCGCGCGTGCGCGCCATTCCTGAGATCACCTGCAATCATGTGGACGCCAGCCTGATTCATGAGGCTGCCATCGGCCGCATTGCCGGTGAGCAGATTTTGAAGCTGATGACCCTTGGCCTGAGCGCGCAGGAGGCGGAGCAGAAGATTCTTGAGGGCTTCCTGAAATAAATAATTATAATGTAAAAGGTCGTGTATCACCTGTGATACACGACCTTTTCTGCACTTTTTTACTTCTTTTCTTTCAGCAGATCGCGGATTTCCGTGAGCAGCAGCTCCTCCTTCGTGGGCTCGGGCGGCGCTGCGGGTGCCTCCGGCTTCTTGCCGAGGCTGCGGAGCGTATTCACGCCCTTGACCATCAGGAAAATCACAAACGCAAGAATCAGGAAGCTGATGACGCTGGAGATGAAGTCGCCAACGCAGAGATAGTTCTTGATGATCTCGCCGGTTTCCGGGTCAAGCTTGTCACCGAACAGACTCGGCAGCGCAATGCGCCAGGAGCTGAAATCGATGCTGCCGGTGAACACGGTGATGACCGGCATGATGATGTTGTTGGTGAAGGAGGTGACCAGATCCTTGAAAACGCCGCCGATAATGACGCCGATGGCCATGTCAAACATGTTGCCCTTAATCGCGAATTCCTTGAACTCCTTCAGAAACTTGCATTCTTTCCTCTTACTCATGGTAATTCCTCTTTTCTCTATCTGAAATTGTTGCAATTGCTGCGCCTGCTTATTTGTTGGGTGTCAGCAGCTCAAGGCCGCCGAGGTATTTGCGCAGCACCTCCGGCACCACGACAGAGCCGTCGGCGCGCTGATTCTGCTCGACCATGGCCGGGAAAATGCGCGAGGTAGCCAGGCCGGAGCCGTTGAGGGTGTGGACAAACTCGGTTTTGCCGCCCGCCTCACGGCGGAAACGGATATTGCCGCGCCGCGCCTGATAGTCGCGGGCGTTCGAGACGGAGGAGACCTCCTTGTAGCCATTCATCGAGGGAATCTGGATTTCGATGTCATAGGTGCGCGCCATCGACGCCGAGCAGTCGCCCGCCGCCAGCTTGACGGTGCGGAAATGGAAGCCAAGCCCCTGCACCAGTGCCTCGGCCTTGTGGACAAGCTCATCAAAGGCCTCGTCGGACTTCTCCGGGAGGGTGTACTGGAACATCTCAATCTTGTTGAACTGGTGGCCGCGCACCATGCCGCGCTCATCGGCGCGGTGAGAACCAGCCTCGCGGCGGAAGCAGGGCGTGTAGGCAAACAGCTTGTGCGGCAGCTCTGCCTCGGTCAGAATTTCGTTGCGATGCAGACTGGCCAGGGCGGTTTCGGCGGTGGGGAGCATGAAATGCATCCGCTCGTCAGTCGGATTCTCGATCTTATAGACCTCGTCGGCAAATTTCGGGAACTGACCGGCCGTTTCGCCGCACTGGTATTCCAGCATGTGCGGCAGAATGACCATTTCGTAGCCATCCTGCAAGTGGCAGTCGATGAAGTAGTTGAGCAGCGCCCATTCCAGCCGCGCGCCCATGCCGCGGTAGATCCAGAAGCCGGAGCCGGCCAGCTTTGCGCCGCGCTCATAGTCGATCAGGCCAAGGGCGGTGCAGAGGTCAACGTGGTGCTTCGGCTCGAAATCGAACTGGTGCAGCGTTCCGCTATAGCGCAGGGGCTCGTTGTTCTCCTTCCCGCCGGGGCGCAGGTCGGGGTCGGGCAGATTCGGCAGGCTCAGCATCAGCGTGCGGTACTCGGCCTCCACGTCGGTTAGAGCCGCGTCATTGGCGGCAATCTGCGTCTTCAGCTCAGCCATGCGGCTGAAAATCGGCGCAACATCCTCACCGGCTTTTTTCAGGCGGGGAATCTCCTTGGAAACGCGGTTTTGCTCGGCCTTGTCGGTCTCGGTCGCCAGGATCAGCGCGCGGCGCTTTGCATCCAGCTCGAGAATGCGGTCAATCTGCGCGTCGCAATCGACCTCCTTGGCGCGCAGCGCGGCCTTGACCGCCTGCGGATCGTCCTTGATTTTTCTGATATCCAGCATAATGTCACCTCAAATGTGATTCGGGAGCGCAACGGCGGCGCTTTCCCGTGTGGTTTCGCTGTGGGCATCCGCTGCGTCAGCCCGCAGAATTTGTGTGCGAATAGCGAAGGAGAGCGCCAGCAGCACGATGGCTCCGGCGAAAAAGATCAGCAGATAGCGCAGCAGTGCGCTGCGCGTGCATTCAGTCATGTGTTTCCTCCGTCTTTTCCAGCGCCAACAGCGCGTCATAGAGGCGCTGCAAGTCCTCCGGGCCATAGAATTCCAGCTCAAATTTGCCCTTGCGCTTCCCGTTGACGATCTTGACCCGGCGGCCAAGGTGCCGCGCGAGCTGCTTTTCGCATTCTGCGACGTAGTCCACCTCCAACGGCGCGGCGGCGGGCAGCTCCGCGCGCTGTCCTGCCGCCAGACGCTTGCACATCGTCTCGGCCTGCCGCACGGACAGACTCAGCGCCGCGATTTTCTGCGCGGCGGCGCATTGCTGCGCGGCGGTCGGCAGCACGAGCACGGCGCGCGCATGGCCAGCGGTGAGCGCGCCGCTGCGCAGCAGCTCCCGGATTTCCTCCGGCAGCGCCAGCAGCCGCAGCGCATTGGCCACCGCCGGGCGGGATTTGCCCACGCGGGCGGCCGCCTGCTCCTGGGTCATGCCATAATCCTCGAGCAGCACGCGGTAGCCCTCTGCCTCCTCCATGGGGTTCAGATCCTGGCGTTGCAGGTTTTCAACCATAGCCAGCTCCATGACGGTTCTGTCGTCGGCTTCGACGACGAGCACCGGCACCTCGGTCAGCCCGGCCAGACGCGCGGCGCGCCAGCGGCGCTCACCGGCAATTATCTGATAATAGCCCCCTCCGACGGCGCGGACGGCAAGCGGCTGGACGATGCCGTGCTCGCGGATCGAGTCGGCCAGGGCCTCCAGCTCCTCCTCGTCGAACTGACGGCGGGGCTGCTTCGGATTGGGCTCCACCCGTTGCAGGGGGAGCGTGGTGACGGCTTCGTTGCCGCCGCCTGCGGAAAAGTCCTCAATGAGCGCGCCAAGTCCGCGCCCCAGACCACCTTTTTTCATAGCTCAAGCCTTTCTGCGGATTTCCTCCGCGACAGCGAGATAGGCAACCGCGCCGCGCGAGCTGCGGTCATACGCGGTCACGGGAAGCCCATGACTCGGCGCCTCGGCCAGCCGGACGTTGCGCGGGATGGCGTTGACAAACACCTTTCCGGGGAAATGGCGCCGCACCTCCTCGGCAACCTGGCTGGAAAAATTCGTGCGCCCGTCGTACATCGTCAGCAGCACACCGAAGATTTCCAGCGTCGGATTCAACCGACGCTTCATCGCCCGCAGGGTGGACATCAGGTCGCTCAGCCCCTCGAGCGCGTAGTATTCACACTGCACCGGCACGAGAATGCTGTCGGCGGCGCAGAGCGCGTTGACCGTCAGCAGCTCCAGGGAGGGCGGACAGTCGATGAAAATGTAATCATAAGCGTAGCGCAGGCGCTCCAACTGCTCCTTCAGGCGATATTCGCGGCGCTCCAGTCCGGCCAGCTCCACGCCAGCCCCGGCCAGCTCCGCGCCGGAGGGGATGACGTCGCCATATTTTGTGCGCACGACGCAGCTCTCGGCCTCCGCGCCCACGATGACCATGTCATAGACGCTGCGCGCGACGCTGCGCGCGACGCTGCGCTTGTCCACGCCGAGGCCGGAGGTCGCGTTTGCCTGCGGGTCAAAATCGCACAGCAGGGTGCGCGCGCCGCAGGCGGCCAGCGCTGCGGTCAGATTCACGGCGGTGGTGGTTTTGCCGACGCCGCCCTTTTGATTGACGATTGCAATGATCTTGGCCATTTGCTGCCTCCTGAGCGCTTTTTCCAGTCAATCATAGCACAGTTGTCGTTTATTTGCAACCGTTTCGCGCCGCAGCCGCAAAAAAATCGTGTTTCACGTGAAACATGCCCCGTCCTCCAAGCCTTCGAGATTGAACGCGGGCAGATATTCCGTCGTTGCGGCGCTGTGGGATTGACGATAGCCCTGCGTCAGTCCGCAAAGTTGCATCCAGGACAGCGCACCGTCGTATTCCGCGGCGCTGACCCGACGGTCAAGCGGCGCCGGGCAGCCGTTCATCGGCACATACTGACTCATCAGCGAAAAGAGCACCGCACCGCGCGGAAATTGTGCGGCTGTCCAGTCAATGACGCCGAGCGTGTTGTCAAGATATCCCGGCAGTACCAGATGCCGCAGGAGCACGCCGCGTGTAAGCTGACCATCCTCCAAAATTGCCGGGCCGGTCTGCCGGTACATTTCCTGAATCGCTGCCTGTGCAACGGCCACATAATCCGGCGCAGCCGACCATTTCGCGGCAAGCGCTGGGCTGCTGTATTTTAGATCGGGCAGATAGACATCCACCAGCCCCTCCAGCGCGCGCAGCGTTTCGACGCGCTCATAGCCGCCGCAGTTGTAGACAACCGGTGCCGGCAGCTTCGGGTGCAGCGCCGGGAGAATCGAGGGGAGAAAGTGCGTCGGCGTGACCAGCTCAATGCACTGCGCACCCGCGTCGATCAATCGCTCAAAAATCCCACGAAGCTGTGCTGCTGTCAGGGGCGCGCCAAAGCCATTGGCAGAGATTTCGTGATTCTGGCAGTAGCGGCAGCGAAGCGTGCAGCCGGAGAAAAATACGGCGCCCGCGCCGTAGGCGCCGCCGATGCAGGGCTCCTCGCCATAGTGCAGCATGGCGCGCGCGGCGGTGAGCGTTGCGCTCATGCTGCAGAAGCCGCGTTCGCCCGTCGTGCGGTTGACGCCGCACTGTCGGGGGCAAAGTGTGCAGTTTTCATAGGAAATCATAGCAATCACCTGTTTACGCAGACCGGAATCTGTGATATGATAGGCTTGTGCCGCATGGACGCGGCAAAATACCGTGTTTCACGTGAAACAGAGGAAATGAAAATGCTGAAATGCAATGAGATTTATCGCGCCGCCGTTACCGGCTTCACCAGAGATGGGCTTGGCGTCTGCCGCGTGGAGGGCTGCGCCGTTTTTGTGCCGAACGCTGCGCCGGGCGAGGAATACGACCTGCGCATCACCCATGTCGGCAAAACCGCAGCACATGGCCGCATTGTTCATATCATAACACGTTCGCCTGCCCGCGTCAACCGCGACTGTCCCTGGGCGAAGCAGTGCGGCGGCTGCGATTTCTGGCATCTGCGCTATCCGGCTGAGCTGGAGCTCAAGGCGCAGCGTGTGCTGGATGCGCTGAACCGGCTTGGCGGCCAGAGCCTTGCCGCGGTGCCGATCACGGGCGCGCGCACCTGCCGCGGCTACCGCAACAAGGTGCTTTTTCCCGTTGCGCCGGGGAAAAAGGGCCCGGTGGCTGGCTTCTACCGCAGCGGCACGCATGAGCTGGTGCCGGTGGAGGGCTGCCTGATTCAGCCCGACTGCGCAGAGGCGGCGCGCCGCGCCGTGCTGGACTGGGCGCGGCAGTGGAAGGTCAGCGCCTATGACGAGCGCAGTCACAGCGGTCTGCTGCGGCATATTTTTGTGCGCCACGCCGCCGCAACGGGCGAGGTGATGGTCTGCCTGGTCATCAACGGCGAGGCAGTGCCACACGCGCGCGAGCTGGTCGCGCTGCTGCAAACGCGCGTGCCCGGTCTGCGCTCCGTCGCGCTCAACTGCAACACGCGGCGCGGCAACGCCGTGCTGGGCGAGACGACGAAGCTGCTCTGGGGCGCGGAGGCGATTGAGGATGTGCTCTGCGGCCTTCGCTTCCGCATTTCGCCGCGTGCATTCTATCAGGTCAACCGCGAGCAGGCGGAGCTGCTCTATGAGAAGGCGCTTGCCGCCGCCGGGCTGCATGGCACGGAGACGGTGCTCGATCTTTATTGCGGCACGGGAACCATCACGCTCTGTCTGGCGCGACAGGCGCGCGAGGCCATCGGCGTCGAGCTGATTGACGCGGCGATTGCGGATGCGCGGCGCAACGCGGAGCAAAATGGCATCCGCAATGCGCGTTTCTTCTGCGCCGATGCGGGCGAGGCCGCCACGCGGCTGGCGGCGGAGGGCACGCGCCCGGACGTCATTGTGGTCGATCCGCCGCGCAAGGGGCTTTCGGCAGCGGTCATTGCGGCGATTGTGCAGATGTCGCCCGCGCGCGTGGTCTATGTTTCCTGCGACCCGGCGACGCTGGCGCGGGACGTCCGCCTGCTCTGTGCCGAGGGCTATTGCCTGCAAAGCGCCGAAGCGGTCGATCTCTTTCCGCGCTGCGCCCATGTGGAGACGGTTGTCTTGCT
>CAYXIN010000033.1:0-18993 GCA_964465395.1 uncultured Oscillospiraceae bacterium
TTAAAGTCCGATTTTTTCTGTTGACTTCCATTTTGCACTGCGGACTCGAAATCAGGTGTACCGGCAACGGTACCGTGGGTTCGAATCCCACCCACTCCGCCAGATTCTTGTTGAAGGTGTTCAATCAGGCGCTTCTGATTGAACACCTTTCCTTTATTTCACGGCTTTTCGTCTAAGGCCAATCCAATGCGTTTATTGCGTCAAAGGGCTTGTCGCCCCACCGGAAGAACTGGAGGTAGTTTATGCCACTACACATCGTCAGAAATGACATCACAAAAATGAACGTGGACGCCATCGTCAATGCTGCCAATGCATCGCTTCTTGGCGGTGGTGGCGTTGACGGCTGCATTCACCGTGCTGCGGGGTCGGCTCTGCTGGCTGCATGTGAAACGCTCGGTGGCTGCGAAACCGGCAGCGCAAAAATCACCGGAGCCGGAAAGCTGCCCTGTAAATATGTCATTCATGCCGTCGGCCCCCGCTGGCTTGGTGGGACACACGGAGAACGCGACAAGCTCATCTCCTGCTATCGGACATCTCTTTCTTTGGCAAAGGATAACGGCTGCGAATCCGTTGCGTTCCCCCTTATTTCTTCCGGTATCTATGGTTATCCAAAGGATCAGGCATTACGCATTGCCATTGACACCATCAGCGAATTTCTGATTGCGAACGACATGAGAGTCTACATCGTCATCTTTGATAAGAAGGCGTATCAGATCAGCGGCAAGCTCTTTTCGGAGATTGCTGAATATATTGATGACAACTATGTAGACGAACATACGGATAGTCGTTCTGCGCGTTTGCGCCGGATGAACGCATTCCGGGACAGTGAATCTGTATTGAAAGCGGCTGCCTGCGATGATTCAGAGATGCTGATGTGTTCTGCTTCGATGGCTGCTGTCCCAAAAGCCTTATCACTGGACGATGCGCTGAACCAGATCGACGAGAGCTTTTCGGAAATGCTGCTGCGGAAGATCGACGAATCCGGCATGACAGATGCGCAGGTCTACAAGAAAGCCAACATTGACCGCAAGCTTTTTCAAAGATCCGCAGTGACAGGCACTATAAGCCCAGCAAACCTACGGCAATCGCATTTGCTATCGCCCTTGCGCTGTCTCTGGATGAGACGAAGGATATGCTGATGAAGGCCGGCTTTGCGCTCTCACACTCCAACAAGTTTGACATCATCATTGAGTATTTCATCAGGAATGGAAACTACAATATTTTTGAAATCAACGAGGCTCTGTTCGCATTTGATCAGAGCTTACTTGGCGTGTAATACAGCAGAGGGGATAACATATACGAAACAAAGATCAACGGCAGCGTGTCGCGTATCATGCAAATGGAGAGGCTGTTCGACCTTGTAACAACAACATTACGCAGCAAACCGGATGAACTGCAAGCTCCTTCTATCCTGGCGTCCGTGCAGGCGCTTTCCGACTATTACGCAAGCGGCGACTGGCTCAACGACTACGAGCTGGACGAACAACGCCTGCTGCCGCCCGATCTCAAGCGGGGCGTGCTGTCGCAGGATGGCTTGTATAATCTTTTATCCGAGCTCAAGGAGATTACCGCCAAATAACAAGCGTAGCGCGCGGATGAGCTCCTGTTCCATTGTCTCTTTGCCTCCATGCAAAAAAGCTCCCCATAGTACAGCCTCGAAGTCCTTTTCGGTTCGAGTATCTGCTCTATGGGGAGCATCTTAATTATGCGGTTTTGCGATTTGCCTCGCAGCCATCCGTTTTCGCTTTCTCAGGCGAAACGGCTCAAATGCAGCGCTGCATCCGGCGCGAGGCGCAATCGCGTGTCCACATCAGTCTGCTTCACACAACCGCATCAGAATGGTCGCAATCTGCGCGCGCGTGGCGTTGCCCAGCGGCGAAAGCGTTGTCTCACTCGTGCCCGCAATCAGGCCGGTCGAAACAGCCCAGTTCATGGCATCCTTTGCATAGTCGCTGATGCGATGTGCATCCCGGAACGCAGACAGACAATCCTCGTCCACCGCTTCCGCAGCGCAGAAGCGATAGAGAATGGTCACAAGCTGCTCGCGCGTGATGCTGCTGTCCGGCGCAAAGCGCGTGGCGGAAATACCGTTGACCACACCCTCGTGATAGGCCCAGGCAACAGCGTCGGCATACCAGGCATTTTCTGCGACATCCTGGAAGGGATGCTCTGCATTCTCAACAGTCGGTTCGCCGGAAATACGGTAGAGCACCATGACAAGCTGCGCGCGGGTCATGTTGGAATTCGGTTCAAAGTGCGTCGCATCCATGCCGTTCATCAGGCCGGCTGCAACCACATAGTCAATGGCCTCATGATACCACTGATTCTGCTTCACATCCACAAAGCCTCTGCTCGGGCAATTGTCGCTGTTCTTCGGAATCAATTCGCCCTGCGTAAGCAGCGCGCCGCAGTCCTTGCAGTAGAGGTCGCCGGTGTAGCCATCCTCGAAGCAGCTTGCATCCTTCTGATTGCGCAGCTCCGTCTCCGCGTGGGCGCAGCCCTCCGGCAGTGTGACGGTGACCGTTTCCTGCCAATCCAGGTCGGTGTTGTCATTGACCTCTGTCTGGCCAATCAGCACATCAGTGGTGTCGCCCACATGGGTCTTGAAGGTCAGGGTTGCAATCACGCTATCCGCGGGAATGGCGGCGGCTGCTGCATAGCCCAGCGTCAGGGATCCCTCTGCCGCTTGCTGTGCTGTCAGCTCCACGTTGCTGCTGACCTCCGTCAGCTCCAGCAGCGCAGCGTCATAGCTGACAGTAAACAGGCCATTGGTGGACGCTGTTGCATTGCCCGCAGCATCGTGCGCCTTCAGGACAATTGTCACCTCGTCGTCCGCCGCTTCATTTTCGGACACAGCCACCGGAAGCGCACGCGCAGCAGCACTTGTCTCGCGGCGCAGAACCGTGTCAGAGGCATAGCTTGCGGTGCCGTCCGTTCCGGCGACGTTCGATGTCACCCTGAGCAGAGAGACCGGCCAGATATCCTCGGCAGAATTGCCAAAGCGCACCGCGCTGTAGCGCTCGCTGCTCTCATCATAGCAAATCTGGAAAATGGTCGAGGACTTTCCGGTGTAGTTTGCCAGATAGAGGTTTCCATCGTCACCGACAACCAGAGAGCACAGGTTGAGATGGTCGTTATTGGTCGTCAGCGTAAAGCCCTGCTCCAGCAGGTCGGAATGGAAGATTTCAAGACCAGCCGTGTAGTCCTGGTAGGTTTCATCCCAGAAGGTATAAAGCCGGACAATGCCGCCCTTATCATCGATGGCGTACAGCAGCTCTGCATCATAGGTATTGCCGCTGGTCGTGTCGGTGTACTGGCAGGCGCCTGCCGAGGCGATTGCAATCAGCTCCACGCCGCCGGTCGCCTCATAGAGGTAATCAAACAGATCATAGCCTGCGTCATCCTCTGCGTCTGCGGGATCCTTGGCGGGCAGCCAGACAGAACCGACCACAATGTGAATTCTGTCCTGCTCTTCAGTGGAGAATACCGGACTGTAGGCCAGATCATAGATACCAAATTCGCGCTTTGCGACAAAGGTCGATTCGCCGGTTGCCAGGTTGGTTTTATACATCGACATGCCCGCATCAGAGGTAACAAAGGCATTGCCGCTGCCATCGGCAGTTGCGCTCAAAACGTTGTCCACATCCAGCTTCAGGCCGTCCATCCAGTTGAGGGATTCCGCATTCCAGGAGAAAAGGCGGCTGTTCGTGGAGATGTTTGCCAGAACACCCTTAAGGGTGACCGGCAGTGTCTCCACTCTGACCTTCATGCTGGCCGAGAAGCTCGGGTCCAGATTGGAGGTTGCGGTAATCGTCGTCTCACCCGCGCCGACAGCGGTAATCAGGCCATAGGCGTTCACGGTTGCAACGGAGGCATCCTTCGAGCTCCAGGTCACGCTGCGGTCGCTCAGCGTCCAGGGCAGAAGCGTTGCAGACACCTGCATGGTGTTGCCCTGCAACATGGTGATTTCCTCATGGGAGAGGATAAAGTCGGTAATCTCGTCGGAGGGGTCTGCCCAGGAGCCGCCGCCAGACTGATTCGGAATCACCAGCGCAGTAAGCTGGTGGCCAAGATCGGTGGAGCGCTTTGCGCTCTTTGCTTCGGTGTCAATCTCAAAAACATAGGAAATGCCGGATTTGAAGAAGCCATAATCAATATAAGTATAGCTCGTCCAGATCAGCTTTCCGTTATTCGGATTGATCTCCATCGCCTGATTGCCCCTGCTCTCAAGCGGTGTCTCCACAAGCTCCCAATTGCTGTCATACTGCTCAATGGTGCACTCCATCAGGAAGGTCGGCGCAGCAAGCGAATCCAGACCGAAGGAATAGACCTTTCCGGTGCCATTCTCGTGGCAATAGAAGGTACCCTTCACATCACAGGCCAGGGTGTTGGTGTCCAGACCAATCGCGCCAACCACTGTCAGCGTACCGTCTAGCGGATCGAGGGTGTAGAGCTGCGACACGCCTTCGCTGTCCTTCGCAACGGCATAAACCGTGTCGTTATAGGCATTATAGGCCATGTCATCCAGCACGACATCCAGCTTGCGGATAAAGGCTTCATCCAGCAGATCATCCTGCGGCATGGCATAGAGCTCGCCCTGCGTGGTGCAGGCCAGCACGTAGCCCTGATAGATGGTCGCTGCGTTAAAGACGCGCTCAGACTCCGAGTAGATGGTCAGATCATAGCGTCCGGAGTTCATGCTGAAGCCCGTCCAGTAGGCGTCATACTCGCGGTCATAGGCGATGAACTGCGGCAGCGCGGCCACATCGCCCAGCTCCATTCTCAGCTCATAGGTCGTGACGTTGTAGGCATAGTCATACACCTGAACCAGGAACTTCTTGCCGTTTGCTTTGGAAAGATCCAGCTCATAGATATCGCTCTGGCCGGGCTGCGCCTCTGCCTTTGAGCCGGTGCTCGCAAGCAGCTCCTTGCCATTGGCCGTGTAAAGCGCAACGCCCGCAACGTACCGGTTGTCCGAGGCTGTTACACGCAGGGTGTTGCCGATGAGTCCCACCGCAACCTCCTGAATTTCCGGCGCGGTGTTATCAATCGTCATCGGGATGGAAAGCGTCGCACCCCTGCCAAGCGCATCCCAGCGGATGCTGTCGTCGGCATTAAGATAGTATTCGGGCGCCAGACTCATATCCACGCGGAAGGTCTCGCCCTCTTTCAGGCTCTTGGGATTCCAGGTGGTGAACTTATACTCCTGCGTCGCATTGTACCAGACCTCAAAGAACAGGAACACGCCCATATAGGGGCCGCCGACGGCGCCGGGATAATCCTCATAAAGCAGCTCTCCGGTCGTCTCATTGACCACACGAACGCGCGAATCGACCGCGTTGCGCAGCGGATTGAACATCAGAGAATTCAGGTGATTGCCAACCACGTTGTTATAGGCATTGCGCTCGGGCATATAAACCGGGTCAGGGGAAACCGGGTTGCCGCCGAAGCTGTATTCCTCGCCGGGGTTGGCCGCATACTCGCCCATCAGCGTGTTGGAATTTGTCGAGCCGGTATAGGGCACGCGGATTTCCTCGCCGTTGGCGTTGGTCTGCGCGCTGCCGATTTCGAACATGGACGGGTCCGTCCAGTTGCCGTAGAAGCCCAGAACGGGGATGGTGTGCGCCGTGCCGGACACGCCTTCTTCATCGGCTGCGCCGCAAACGCGGACAAATGCCTGCACATAGGCGCCATTGACATAGATTTCGTCCAGCTCAGCCTTCTGCTCCTCGGTCAGGCGCAGCGTCACCTCGACCGTCGTCTCGCCGCTGGCCGGCAGCGTCACGCTCTTGCCGCTCATGCGGGTGAGGAAGACATGGACATCATAGGTGCTGACCTTTCCGTCTCCGGAAACATCGGCATACTCTGCATTTGCAATCGCGCTTTCTCTGCCGACCACATAATCGAGCAGCATCTGTGCATCGTCGCGGTCTACATCGCCGTCGGCATCAAAGTCACAGTTTTCCAGCCCCTCGGCCGTCGTCAGGATGCTTGTGTCCGCGCTGAAATCCGCCGTAAAGTCCAGATACTTCGTCAGGGTATCCAGATAACGCACCTTGCTGCTGTTGGTCTCGCTGGCCGCCGCCTCAAAGTAGCCCTGTGTGAACATCTCAGCGCTCAGCGCGTAAACGCGCTCCTCGTCCGTAAGATTGTGCAGCGTGAAGCTGAAGCTGTAGACGCCGTCCCGATCGGGGTCATCGCCCAGCTCAGCCTTGACCTTGCCGTCAGGCTGGTTCTCAACCAGAATGTAGGAGTCGGCCGCCACAGCCGCTTCAATATCGACCAGACCGGCGCCCTGCTGCAAAATGGAGTAGTACAGGTCGTTCTCATCCTTCAAAGGCTGAGCCGTGGACATCAGCAGGCTTTGCGCCAGAGCACGGTTCGTCAGCCCCGGCTGGGCAAGCTCTGCCTCGCGGATATGCTGCATCAGCAGCGCCGAAATGCCACTGATCTGCGGGGTTGCCATGGAGGTGCCACTCATCAGCTCATACTGATCCGTCTCCGGCACCGCACCATTGACAGACCAGATGTTGCCGCCGGGGGCGGTGATTTCCGGCTTCATGCTCAGGTCGCCCGGAACACCCCAGGAGGTAAAGGCGCTCATGGTATAGAAGGGGGAATTCTCATTGTTGGCAGAGAAGGCCGCCGTTACGGTAATCTTACCCGTGTAATAGGTCTTGCCACTGTCTGTTTTCTGCTCCTCGGACTGCGCCCGGACAGCCTGTCCTCTGGCCTGGCTGATAAAGACACAGGGCTCGTCGCCATAGAAGCCGGTCATGTTCATAATCAGCGTTGCAAGCTGATTGTTGTAAACCACCACGCCGATTGCGCCGTTGCTGGTGGCATTATAAGCCTTTTCAGAGAAATTCAGCTCGCCGCGGGAGACAAAAACGATCTTGCCCGCTACATCA
This sequence comes from uncultured Oscillospiraceae bacterium, assembly GCA_964465395.1. Classification (GTDB taxonomy): domain Bacteria; phylum Bacillota; class Clostridia; order Oscillospirales; family Oscillospiraceae; genus JAZOXB01. Next base: position 6,912 of record CAYXIN010000033.1, read on the forward strand.
ATGCCCTCAAAGTCTGCGGCTGCACCGTAGCCATCGAGATAGACATAGTCATACTCCGTGCCGCTGCCGGTGGTGTCGAGCGAGCTCATCGGCTCATTGTAGCCGGATTCGCCATCGCTGTAGCCAAAGGTCATCTCGCCCACACGCAGAGAGGATCCGATGGTGCCGTCATTATTGACGGAAGCAACAGCCAGGGAGTTGGTATAGGTGCCGGGAGAGCCGGCCGTCTGGAAATTGACATCCTCAATATAAAGATAGGGATTCGGGCCGGTTGCATCGGAGGCCCAATAGCTGTCGTTGCCGGAGGCCATGGCCACAATCATATCCGTCTGCTCCAGGCGGGAAAGGATTGCGTCAAAGGTCTCGTCGTCGGTGAAGGTGTAGCCGGGATTGGCCGAGCCAAGCGACAGATTCACGCTGTCGCAGCCAAGGACAATGGCATCCTCAATGGCCATCATATAATCCGAAGCATAGGCGCCGCCATTTTTGCCAAAGACCTTCATGGTGATGATCTGGCAATCGGGCGCATCGCCAAGCATAAAGACGCTGTCGGCGGCGGAAACAAAGCCGGAACCCTTCTTCAAATAGCGATTGGCCGCAGCAATACCGGCAACATGAGAGCCATGCTCGCCCTGGCTGTCATTGTCGTGGGTGATGTCCAGATCCCGGTCAATATAGTTGAAGCCAAAGGGCGCCTTCAGGTTGACGTAGAGCTGCGCGGCGGTCAGTCCCTCATGCATTGAGGCAACATGCAGCTCCGGCAGCTTTTCTTCCAGTTCCTCCACTGTCAGCACGCCGATTTTGGCAAGATAATCCTCGTAATCCATGTTGGCCAGCTTTGCATCCTCCTGCAAAGCGTAAGCCAGCGCAGCCGGGTCAAAGGACTGATGGTCCGTGTCCAGGCCGGTATCAATGATCGCAACGCGCGTGCCTGCGCCGGTGTAGCCCGACTCCCAGACAATTGACGCGCCGGTCATGTTGGCGGAGATCACCATGTTGGGCTTGTCTGCACCGCTCTGGCCTGCCTCAAGCGGCTGGTAGCGTGTTTCCACCTGCACACGCTTGACGCCCCTGACTGTCTCAATGCGCGCAATCTGGCCGAAGGCCACGTTTGCCGAGAGCATATTCTCAAGCAGCGTCAGGCTGGAAACCACATCCAGCTCAGCGCCGATTGCCTCTCCGATTGCGGTGGCAACCAGCTTCTGCTCTGCCTCAAGCGCATGGCGATAAGCCATCGCCTGTGCATTTTCCGTGATGGAATCTACACTGTAGCCCGCCTCAATGGTCGAAGGCTTTTCCAGCGTAATGGATACCCGGACGATTTCGTCCGCAGTATAGAGCGGTGTCTGCTCCTGCTTTTCCGCCGGCACGGGGCGCAGTGGATTGCTGACAGCAGCATTGTCAACTCTGCTCCACGAAATCTCACTCGTTTGTGCGCCTGCCGGAAGGGCAATACCCACAAGAAGCGCGATCACCAGAAACAGCGACAACAGACGGTGAATGGTCTTCTTCATGTACTCAATCTCCTTTTTGTAGTAATTTGCATCCGGTGGATGCCACGCAGCCCGCCATTGGTGCGGACTGTCCTCTTTTGTCAGGCAGGCGTTCCAATCCGCCGTCCGACAGCCCATTTTTCGATTGCTCCATCTCCTTCCAGCAGATTTCTATCGTTCCCGGATCGTCTTCACGCCGAAAATGAAATAAATAATATGGCCCAGCCAGACCACGCCGAGCAGCGCGCTCGAGACCAGCAGTCCCTTCAGGAGCATCACCACAAAGCCTGCACCCATCATGAGCGTAACCGTTGCCATGATACCAAGCTTCGTGGACAGGCGCATTCCTTTTTTCTTCACATAGGATTCCAGATGCTTCCGGTAGAGCTGGGTGCCAATAAACCAGTCGTGCAGGCGTTGTGAGCTTCTGGCGAAGCAGTAAACCGTCAGGAGAAAAAACGGCACCGACGGCAGCACCGGCAAAACCGTTCCCACAGCGCCAAGCGCCAGGGAGAGGAAACCCAGGAGCAAAAATACAGCACGCTTAGCTTTCATAGATTCTTCCATCCTTCACTGTGTAAATTCTGTCTGCGATCGCCATCGTAGACACACGGTGGGATACGAGAATAATACTTTTTTCATGCCTCTGCTCTTTCAGTCCTCTGAGGATGATGCCCTCATTGATGCTGTCCACATTGCTGGTCGGCTCATCCAGCAGAATCAGCCCGCTGCCGCGCAGAAACGCGCGGGCAAGACCGATCCGCTGCCGCTCTCCGGCGGAAAGGCGGTCGCCCAGCGTGCCGGCGCGCGTCTGATAGCCCTCCGGCAGCTCCATGATCCGCTCATGAATGGAGGCAAGGCGGCAGGCCTCCTCCAGCTCCTGTGGAGTGGCATCGCGCCTGGCAAGGCACAGATTTTCTTCAATAGTCTCGTCAAAAAGATAGGTTGTCTGGCTTACCATCGTGACGTTATCCAGCAGGCTGTCGGAATCAATCCGGTCAATCTCCACGCCGTTATAGGCAATGCTGCCATACTGCTTCTGCCAGAAGCGCAGGAGCAGCTTCAGAAGGGTGGATTTGCCGCAGCCGGATGGCCCGACTATGCCGACGATCTCCCCCTGCCTTGCGTGCATACACACGTCGGAAAGCACCTGTGTCTGCCCGTCATAGGAGAAGGAAAGCCCATCGACCGTAAGCTCCCGGAATTGCAAGGCCTGTCCATCCTCGACGGGCAGTACGGCCGGCGTCTCCTCCAGGAGACTCAGCACACGTTCTCCCGAGGCAAAGGTCTGCGTCAGATTGCCCGGCAGAGCCGAAATCGCAATCACCGGGCCAAAGGATGAGAACACCAGAACCACACCAACGATCATCCAACCGGGGGTGATTTCCCCGAGGGAAGCAAGCACAATGCCGACCGCCAGTGTGAAAAGGACGCTCACGGACACCGCAAGCTCCGTAAAGGCGGTTGCGGCTGTCGTATCATGCTTCATCTTCTTTGTTTCCTCCAGCAGACGGGCAGAGCGCTGATTCACCTCGCGCTGACGCAGAGGCCCCGCATTATGCAGCACGATATCCTTCACGCCCTTGATGCTGTCCAGGAAAAAGGCATTAAAATCCGAGAATTCAGCGCGGTAGGCTACACCGGAGGCCTTCAACCTCGCAGCACTGACCAGCGGAACCACAACGCCAATGAGCAGATAGGCAAGCAAGGCCACCAGCGACAGATACCAGCTCGCCACGCAGCCGACCAGAACCACCACCGCCAGAGAAATCAGCACCGCGATGCAGATGGGTGAGATGGTGTGCGCATAAAAGACCTCCAGCGTCTCGATATCGGAGGTGAGCATGGCGATAATGGCGCCCTTCTCCCGGCTCTCGAGCTTGGCCGGGCACAGGCGGCGCAGCGCCGCAAAGATTTTCTCGCGCAGCACGGCCAGAAGCTTGAATGCAATATAGTGGTTGGAATACTGCTCCAGATAGCGAAGCAGCCCGCGCAGCACACCGCAGCCAATGCTCAGCGCAAAAATGCAGGTATAGGAGAGCGCCACATTTTCCCCCAGCGCCTTGGCAATGCCAAGTGCGCCAAAAAACGTCACGCCCATAGCCGAAGCAAAGCCCAGCGCGCCATTGAGCACGGCCAGGAGCATCACCCATGCAAGGCTGCCCAGCAGCACAATCAGGCTTGCCATAATTCGAATTCCGCTTCGGCGGAGTTTTGTCTGTTTTTTCATTCTGCGCCCTCCGCGTAGCCCTCTTCGAGCGATTTCTGTGTCATATAGAGCGCAGCATAGCCGCCACCGGCTGCCAGCAGGCTTTCGTGTCTCCCCTGCTGCACCACCCGTCCCGCCTCCATATAATAGATGCAGTCAGCCGGCACAACATTTGCCAGCCGGTGGGAAATCAGCAGCACGGTTTTCCTTTGGGCAAGCGCGCGGATATTCTCCATGATGATGGCTTCGCTCTCGATATCAATGTTACTCGTCGCCTCATCAAAAATATAGATAGCCTTGTCCGCAACCAGATTCACAGCCAGCGCAAGCCGCTGCTTCTGACCGCCGGAAAGATTCGCGGCGTCCTCGCTGATCTGCCTGTCCAGCCCCCCGTTTTCGCGGATGAATTGCAGCAGATTGACCTGCGCCAGCGCCGCGTGGATTTCCTCCTCTGTCACAGAGGGCTTGGCGATTTGGAAATTCTCGCGCACGGAAGCATGGAAAATATGAGAATTGTAGCTGATAACAGCCAGCTTTTGATAGTATTTCTCCCGCGACAGCCGCGCCAGCGGCGCTCCACCGGCGGTAACGCTGCCGCTCTGCGGCACGGCTGCGCCGGAAATCAACTGCACAATTGTGGATTTTCCGCAGCCGGACTCTCCGACAATGGCATAAAGCCCGTGCGACGGCAGGCAAATGGATACATCCCGCAGCACATCCCGCTTCCCGTCATACGAAAAAGTAACGTTGGAAAGCGCAATGCGCGAATCGCGGAGTTCTTCCTCGCCCCAATGCGGCTCAGGCTGCTGCAGGAGCGAAAGAATTTTCCGTCCGGCGGAAGCGCCGTTCATGGCGATATGGAACGCAGAGCCAAAGGCACGCAGCGGAAGGAAAAAATCCGCCGCAACCAGAATCAGGAACAGCGCGCCAACCGGGGCCAGGCCGTGATACAGCAGACAGTAAACCGCCATTGCAATGCCCAGCCCGGCGCCACCATAGGCCACCAGATCCATGATTGTCGTGCTGGCAAGCTGCATCACAAGCACCTTCATGGTGATTTTCCGGAATTCCTCGCTCGAGCGCTTCATCTTCTCCTGCTGCGCGCCGTCTGCGCGGAAGATTTTGAGCTCCTTCATTCCCTGCACGCTGTCCAGGAAGGAGTCTCCCATCGCGGTATATTTGCCCCAGTATTTGGCAAAAATCCGCTTTGCATACCGCGACACGGCGACAATGGACAGCGGAATCAGTGGCACACAGCTCAACAGGAGCAGCGCGACGCGCCATTCCAGCCGAACGGTCACAAAAAGAGCACAACCGGCGCAAGCAGCGCGAAGAAAAACTGCGGGATATAGCTGCTGTAATACAGATCGAGCTGCTCAATTCCCTCAACGGATACCTGCGTCAGCCCCGCCATGCTCATCTCCTCCGACGAACGCACGCCGAGGCGCAGGATTTTCTCATACACCTGCTGACGCAAGTCCTTTTTGACTTTTCTGCCCAGGGTATCCCGAAGGTCCCCGACCAGTCGGCTCGTGCCATAGCGCACAGCCAGACCAAGCAGCGCCGGAAGCAGCGGGCGCCAATACGCCCGCCAGGAGGTGCCTTCCAGCAGCAGGGCAACCGCCCTGCAAAGGCTTGCCGTGATGCAGACATTGGCAAGCAGGCCAACAAGCATCAGTGCAACACAATAGACAATATACTTCCTGTTTTTTCCCAGGAGACGGAGCAGAGATTTGTCAATCATCGCTTATGGCAGATCCCTTCTGAGTTCTATGTAAGCGGCAAGCCCGTGTCGGCTCTCGTCGCTCAGGGCGCAGACGGCATCCACCGCGTCGCGGAAGGCAATCTCCCCGGGCACCTCACAATGCACCTGCAAATGGCCGCCAAGCCACTGAATCAAAATGCGGTACTCCGCAAGCTGAAGCATCCCGTGCGCAGTAATCAGCAGCTTGCCGCGCTCGTCGCGCCGGAGATAGCCGCCGTTTTCCAGGCGGTCTGCCGCCCGCGAGGTGCTGGCCTTCGAAACGCCAACACGCAGCGCCAGCTCGGTCAGCCGGATTCCCGCGAGAGCGCCGCCCTGCTCATCATAGAGCTCCTTCATCGCCATCAGGTATTTAAAATCAGAAGATGTCATAAAAGCCTCCATTATTGTTACCCTTCGGTAACAATCGGATATAAGAAAATGCAGAAACCAGTCTGCCAGGGGGGATTATACTCGAATCGTTAGCCATGGGTAACTTTCGCATTTAAGAATAGGAGTCCAGGACTTCTGTTTTTATATCACAATTCTGGTATAAAGTCAACAAAAAATACAAGCTTTAAACCAACTTCTTTTACACTTTTATCACCCAATGCTTTGCATAAAATCAAGCCTCCAGATAAGCGCGGATCAGCGGCATCAGCTCCGGAGAAACAACATGCTCAATCAGGCAGGCGTCATGCTCTGCCAGGGCTTCCTCTGCCCCAATATGTATCAAAAGGCGCTTAATCAGGCCATGCCGCGCACAGACGTCATTCGCCAACTGCTCGCCCAGCGGCGTAAAGCCGATCACATTCTCGAGCACTGTAATATAACCGCAGCTTTCCAGGCGCTTTACCGCACGCGAAACGCTTGCTCTGGAATATCCCCGCTCGGCGGCAACATCACATGCATGTACCTCGCGGCCGCAGTAATGCTTCTTGAGCAGCAAAATGGTTTCCAGATACATTTCCACTGATTCATTACACCTCAAAGTATTCCTCCTCTCCTGTTTATTTTTCATTCTAGCATAATTATCGCCACTTGTAAAGAGCTGTATGCTGCTTTTTCCATTCTTTCTGTATACGCTCCAATGCGCTGCGGCAAGCAGGGCAAAAGAAGCGTGCCGCAGCGTTTGCTCCGGCACGCCTGAAGAATCCTTTTAGTATAGCCAGTCATTCGGCGCGCTCCGGCTCATTGCTGCGCCGCGCGCTCTCTGACAGAAGGCGGACGCAGGCGGAGAGCTGTTGCTGAAACGCCGCAGCGGGCATACAGTTTTTGTCCAGCAGCCAACGCTCAATGGCGCAAAGAATGGCGTCAGCGAAGAAGTTGACATAGAAGGTGGTCGCCACCTCGTCTGCCGTCAGCTCGGTAAGCTGGCGCGCAATGACCGGCTGGCAGAGCTGGCGGAAATGATCCGTGAAGGAATTCTGCCCCTCAATGCGCAGCGCCTTGCGATAAAAGCTGCGATTCTCGTAAAAATAATCACAGAGCACCCGGAAGGCATCCAGCGTGCTTTGCGCGCTGCTGTTATGCACCGCAGTAATGAATTCGGTATCAAAGATCCAGTTTACCAGATCATATTTATCGCGAAAATGATAGTAGAAGCTCTTGCGATTCATCTGACAGCGCGCACAGATGTCGCCAACGCTGATTTTCTGAAAAGGCCGCTCATCGATCAGGGCCTTCAACGCGTTGGCCAGCGCACGCTTGGTGATACTCGAATCTGCCATTGGAGCTGTTTCCCTCCGAACTTTTGTTGTCAGAGTCCGCCGTAATAAAAAAGCGAGACCCATCTGCCGCGCAGATAAGTCTCGTCATTTCAGATGGGGCCAGGATCAAATCCAGGATGTTGACCGCCATCGCACAGCGTGCTGACTACTCCCTTATGTATTTTAATGATAGCAAAGCGCTCACGCTTTTTCAAGAGCAATTTTGTGCGCTCTTTGGACACTTTTAATGTTTTGTCCAAAATTGTAACACAATTTCTGCGGCGTGCAAAAATTTGACGCATTTTCCTTTTGTCTAATGACAGAAAAGGCCACGGGCACTACAATACTTTTATATGTTATTTATGTGGGAGGTATCTGCATTGTCATCACACAGTTGTTCCAGAGAAGCGCTGCTGAACACCACGGATCCGACCTGTGGCCTGAGCGCGCAGGAGGTGGCCGCCAGACTTGCGCAGCATGGCCCGAACCGTCTGCGTGAGCGGAAACGTCGCTCTATGATGAGTCGCTTCTTTGACCAGTTCAAGGACGCCATGATTCTGATTCTCATTGCTGCCGCACTGGTCTCCTTCGTCATTGCCTGCGTAGCGGGAAAGCCGAAGGAGTTCTTTGAGCCTGCCCTGATTCTTGTCATCGTTGTTGTCAATGCCATTATGGGCGTGATGCAGGAGAGTAAGGCGGAGAAAGCGCTCGACGCGCTGAAAAATATGTCCGCGCCGCACGCGCGCGTGCTTCGGGACGGGCAGGAGCAGATGATTCCGGCCGCCGATCTGGTGCCCGGAGATATCATTCGCCTGGAGGCGGGCGATTTTGCTCCCGCCGACGCCCGCCTGCTGCGCGCGGTGAGCCTCAAATGCGAGGAATCGGCACTCACCGGCGAGTCGGTTCCCGCAGAGAAGAATGCCGAGGCGGAGATCGCGCAGGACGCGCCTCTGGGCGACCGCTGCAACATGGTTTACTCCGGATGCAGCGTGACCTACGGCACAGCGACCGCTGTCGTTACGGCGACCGGTATGGACACCGAAATGGGGCGCATCGCCAATCTGCTTGACAGCGAGGATGAGGGGCAGACGCCGCTGCAACGCAAGCTGGCTCAGTTGGGCAAGTATCTGGGCTTTGTGGCGCTGGCCGCCTGCGCCGTGATTTTTGTCGTGGGTCTGGCAAACGGCATTGCCCCGATGGAGATTTTCATGACAGCGGTGTCTCTGGCTGTTTCCGCAATTCCGGAGGGACTTCCGGCAATTGTGACGATTATTCTCTCCATTGGCGTGCAGCGCATGGTGAAGCGCAATGCGCTCATCCGCCGACTGCCCGCTGTGGAGACGCTGGGCAGCGCCTCCATCATCTGCTCCGACAAGACCGGCACCCTGACGCAGAACCGCATGACGCTGGTCAAGGCGTGGGTCAACGGCGCAGCCACAACGGAGGATATCACCTCCGGCAACAGCGAGGCGGTTTGTCATCTGCTGCGGTTTGGCGCGCTGTGCTGCGATGGCTCTGTTGTCTTCCACGATACGCAGGAGCAGCACATCGGTGATCCGACCGAAACGGCGATTGTCCTGGCCGCGCACAAAAACGGAATGCCGAAGGATGAGCTGAACCGCCGCTATCCGCGTCTGGCGGAGCTGCCCTTCGACTCTGACCGCAAGCTGATGACAACCGTTCACCGCATTGGGGATAAGAACGTTGCCATTGTCAAGGGCGCTTTTGACATGATGGCGCCGCGCTGCGTGGCGGGTGATCTGGAAGCCGCCCGCCTGCACAACGAGGAGATGAGCGGCGATGCGCTGCGCGTGCTGGCTATTGCCTGCCGCGTGCTTGATGAGCTGCCGCAGGAGCTGCATGCGGAGGAAATTGAGACCGGCCTGACGCTGCTTGGACTGGTCGGCATGATTGACCCGCCCAGACCGGAGGCAAAGGTAGCGGTTGCGACCTGCCGCCAGGCGGGAATCAAGCCTGTGATGATTACAGGCGACCATGTTGTCACAGCCTCCGCAATTGCGCGCGATCTTGGCATTCTGCAGGATGGCGACCGGGCAATTACCGGTGCGGAGCTTGACGCCATGAACGACACGGAGCTTGACGGCTGCGTGGAGCAGATTTCTGTCTACGCGCGCGTGTCGCCGGAAAACAAAATCCGCATTGTCAAGGCCTGGCAGCGCAAGGGTCAGGTAGTTTCCATGACCGGCGACGGCGTGAATGATGCCCCTGCGCTCAAGGCGGCTGACATCGGCTGCGCCATGGGCATTACCGGCACGGACGTTGCTAAGGGTGCAGCGGATATGACGCTGACAGATGACAATTTCGCAACCATTGTTGAAGCTGTGCAGGAGGGTCGCGGCATCTATGCCAACATCCGCAAAGTTGTCGGCTTCCTGCTGGGCACAAACATTGGTGAGGTTATCACGGTCTTCGCAGCCATGCTTCTGTGGCACAAGACGCCGCTGCTGTCCATGCAGCTTCTGTGGATCAATCTGGTCACAGACGGTTTGCCCGCGATTGCGCTCGGCATGGAGGCCGTAGAGCCGGATATCATGCACCATCCGCCCCGCCCGAAGAAGGAGGGCATCTTTGCGCACGGTCTTGGCATTCGCGTCTGTCTGCAAGGCATGATGTTCGCGCTGCTTTCGCTTGTCGCATTCCGTATTGGTGAGATTCAAACCGGCACTCTGGCAGGTGGCCAGACCATGGCGTTTATGGTGCTTGCGCTCTCTCAGGTCATTCAGGCCTACAACATGCGTTCGGAGCATTCCCTGTTCCGCATTGGCCCCTTTGGTAACCGAAAGCTGAACTTTGCGGCGCTGCTGTCGGTGCTGCTGGTGCTGCTCGTGCTCTTCACCCCGCTGGGCATTGCCTTCGAGCTGGTAATGCTGCCCTGGAAGCTCTATCTCATCGCACTCGGACTGATTCTGGTGCCGCTGCTGGTAATGGAGCTGTCCAAGCTGCTCGGTCTGATTCGGCATCACCACTGATACAGCCTGCTGCAACGCAGATCAGTGAATAAACAAAATCCCCATCTCCGCTCCGGCAGAGATGGGGATTTTTGCAACTAAGTAGCGCGCAGCGCGCTCAACGGGAGGCCGCTGCTCCCGGCGCTGTTTTCAGCAGATTCAGCATTGCGGTGAAGTCCTGCGTCAGCATTGTGGAAGCCTGCTCCTCAGAGAAGCTGCACATACCGGTTGCACACAGAACGCCGATGCCAAAGGTATAAATCCAGGTGTGCTCAAAAAGGCAACGGGCATCCGCAGGCGAGAGCGCATAGTCCCGCTGAATGGCCTCCAGGCACTCGTCGGCAACGCTGCCAAGCTGGGCATAGATGTCATCGAAGCTTTTGACGTTGCGGTTGGGTGACATAAAAACAAGGCGATAGAGCTGCGGTTCCTCTTTCGCAAAGCGAATCATTTGCATACCAACCTGCTTAAAGGGCGGCATTTCCCCGCCAGTCCGGTGCGCATAGGACTCAAAGCGCGCCATTGCAGCCTCGGCTACCGCAGCCTGCACCTCCAGCATGGAATCAAACACGGTGAAAATGGGGCTTGTGGACATCCCCAGGGCGTTGCCCAGCTCCTTGGCGGTCAATGCCTGGGCGCCCTTTTGCGAGACAACCTGCAAGGCGGTGGCAACAATCTGCTCTCTGGTATACTTTGGTTTCGGCGGCATAGTGCTCCTCCTGAACTGGGTAAGGTTTGTGATATCACGCAAATCTATTATACTTCCCCATCCGCCAATGTCAAGGGCGCAGCTACGGCGCAGGCAGATTTTGATCGAAGGAAAGCCGCACCGCGTTGCTTAGTCCGGTGTGGATAAAACAGGTTCAGAGCAAGGTTACGAAGCAAGCAGTCATCTGGCAGCGTCGAGTGTCGTAAGCTTCTGCTTATACTTTTATATATCAAGCAGCAGGCGCGAACTATTTCATATTCTTCATCAGTGCCAGAGGCTTCTTTTTTAGGTGATATTCCACCCAGAAGGCAACGGTCGTAATGCAGAGAAGCAACTGCAAAGCAGCGGAAACCGGGATCAGCCGAATTGGGGCCACCATTGCCGGGCCGATGCCGGTTGTGTCCAGCAGCGTTGCCACATCTTCAAACAAACTGCCGAACAGCTCCCGCAGAACCCGATTCATTCCCAAGCTGCCGCAAGCGCTGCCGAGTGTGACGGCAATCCCAATCGGTACCATCGAGATGCTCCAGCAGAACGCGCGGGTCTTTCTCCTGCCTGCGCCCAGAGAAAGCATCAGGCCGACACAGTAGCGCTGTTTTTGCACAAAGAAAAGCAAATATGCAATTCTCACTGCCAGAAAAACGGCAAGACCCACAAAAAACTGTGCCAGCATGTTGGCCTTGAAGCCTTGCAGCGCATTGGCAATCTGGGAATACCCACCATCAAAGAACGCAGGATGTCATCCGGAAAGCCGTTTTCCGTCAGCACAGCTTTAACCTCGTCCGCACCGCCGTTTTTCACAAGGATCGCATAAAAGATTCCTTTATTGGAGGTGTAGCTTTCAGCCGACAATGCCTGATTGGGCACTAAAGTACGCTTGTGAGGTATACTGAAAGCCTTGGTCACTGTGGAGTTGCAGCTCTGCGGTGACCTTCTCTTTTTTCTTGGCGGCTCGGATGGTGCTTAACACAAGGTTAACGTTTTGCTCGGTTCCGGTTTTGTATCTATGAGGACAATGTTTCCGGCAAGCTCTCCGATGACCGCTTTGCCAAAATGTCCCGCAGATATGAGGACGAACAGAAGGAGATATCCGAGAAGATCAAAGCCCTTCGTGCGGAAATGGACAAACTCAGCAGCAAGTCTGTAACGGCAGATATGTTTATCTCCACCGTCCGCAAATACACCAGAGCCAGGGTTCTGACGCCCCGGATGCTCAATGAGCTGATCGATCACATCGAAGTCCATCAGGCGG
>CAYXIN010000034.1:0-18581 GCA_964465395.1 uncultured Oscillospiraceae bacterium
GCGCATTCAACTAAAAACAAAACTGACACCACTAGAAAAGCGATGTCAGTTCGTTACTTAAAATTTAATATTTGCTACCATAAAGGCCTTTTTTGTGCTGTCTGCATAAAATGGTGCAGTTTAACATGGCTGCCGGGACTGAAACTGTTTTATGAAGCCCGTTTCTGCCTGGGCCGGTTTTTTCGGGTGCCGCAGCGCCTTCTCTTATCGTGCCGGGACGGTAAAGCCATTCATGCTCAAAACCGCCACCTGCGTTTCCAGTTCGTCCCGAACCTCGACTGTGTAGAGCGTTGTCGAGCGGCCGTGCTTGACGCGCTTCGCCGCTGCATAAAGGTATTTCCCCTTCGCAGTTCCAAGAAAGGTAATATCCGCATGGAGCGAAACCACCTGTGTCTCCGCCGACTCTGTGTTTGCAGCCACGGCAGAAGCAAAATCTGCCAGCGTAAAGATCGCACCGCCCATTGGGGTGCCGCGGCTGTTGCAGTGCATCGGCCGCAGCGCCATGCGGCAAAGGGCATAGCCGGGCGCAGCCTCCAGCAGCTCCACACCGCTCTCCATCGCAAAGCGGTCATTTTGAAAATAGGCGCGCAGCGTTTCCAGACTGTGCATAGCTCACACCTCATTTCGGACGTGGAGCGCAGCCGTTTCCGAGAGCACCGCAATGCCATCCGCCGCTGAAACCTGCACAACCGTCAGAATATCCCCATTCTCGGGCACAAAGCCCTCCACATACAGCTCTGTCGGCGTGCAATACTGCGTTGTGAGAATTTCTCCATTGCAGCACAGGCGGCTGAATGGGGTAAAGTTCTCCCCCACAATCCGGCAGCCATCCGCCTGCTGTTCAACTTCGGTCAGACAGATTTCCAGCACGCCGAGCTGAATGCCGGGGCGCGTTCCCAGCGCATCGCTATCCTGCGCGTAGTCCTCACCGTAGAGCATGTCATACTCCAGCAGCTTCAAGCTCTCCTGATATGCCTCACTGTCGGTATAGCGGTTGAGCTGATGGCAGCAGAACATACTTCCCTCATGAATTCCGCACAACTCCATCAGATAGGCGGAGAGCTGATAGGCCTGCAAATCGCGATTCTCGCCCTCCAGGGGGAAATTGGCGCAGATAACATACTCCGTGCTCTGCTCGTCGCCCCGGCTCAGCTCCTCCTGCGCAATCTGGAAGCTGGGCAGGTGGTCGCCATAGAACACCAGCACCGTGGGCTCCTCAAAGGCCTCCACCGCCGCAGTCAGTGCCGCGACCATGGCATCCACCTCCTGAAGCTGACCCAGATAGTAGGCAAAGCCCGCTGCGCGACTTTCATCCTCCATGCCGGTCACGGCAATACTTTTGGCATCCTCCAATGGCTCGGTGGGATACTTTCCATGCGGCTGCACCGAAATGGCAAAGACCAGGTCACGCTCCGGCGTAGCCTGCAGTGCGTCAAAAATCTGCTCTGGCAGAACCGAATCCTTCGCCCAGCCAAGGGGATTATACTCCACATTCTGCATGTATTCCAGACTGGTGAAGGTATCAAAGCCCAGATTGCCATAAATCTGATCGCGCTCATAGAAAGTCGCGTTATTGTTATGTATGGCATGCGTGCTGTAGCCCAGGTCATGGAAGATATGCGCAATGGTCTGCACCGGATACTTGTTCGCAATGGTCATATAGGGGTATTCACCGACACCAAAATGGCTCAGGTTCATGCCCGAAAGCACCTCAAACTCCGTGTTGCAGGTACCTGCGCCGATGCAGGGCGCGGAGAACAGGCCTGTGATGGAGCGCTCGCGCAAGGCCTGAAAATGAGGCACCGGATTCTCCGCATACTCCAGCTCCTTCATATAATTGGCATCAAAGAAGGATTCAAGCTGCACAATGACCACATTGGGGCGCGAGGTATCCGTCTGCGGCAGGGCATCCTCCCTGGCCGTCAGCGCATCAATCTGCGCCTGCGAATAGTCCTCCGGCTTGCGTACACCGCGCGTCACCAGGCTACAGGTGAAGCCATAGGCCACGCCATTGCGCTCATAGGCCTCCGTGATATTCTGAAACTCATCCGGCTGTCCGAGAAGCCCCCTGCTCTGGAAAAGCGTGTTGCAGGCCAGCACCAGCGCCAGCGCAACGAGGAAGCTCACCGTACCAAAGACCAGCATACGCTGACTTTTGCGAAGCTGCATCCACAGAAAGATAATCGCGCCCAGCAGCAGTGAAATCCCGATCATCATCAGCGCCAGGGAAAAATGGCTGAGATACATATCAAAAATATCCCGCACCGAGGACATCAGCCAAATGTCATAGGCTGTGACCGGCATGGAGCGATAGAAGGCAACAATAAAATTGGCGATGCCTATGGCCAACCAGATTGTGCAGGTAAGCAGCAGGGCAAAGCGGCGCCGTCGCACCAGCAGACAGAGCGTCAGCGTGCAATAAATCAGGAGAATGCCAAAGCAGAAAGCCGCTGGTCTTTTCCCAATGAATTGCAGCGTCTCCAGCAGGGAGTGGCGCGCCATAATCTCAATCAATGTATTCATGCCGACCGCCAAAAGCAGAAGCTGCAACAGAATTCGAAAGCTGTCGCGGTCAAAATGGACGCGCAATGACGTCCGCCAGGCGTGTTTACGCATTTTTCTGTCACCTCAGTTCAAGCTCGCAGGCTGCCGCGGAATGCCTCCGGCAAGAGGAAATATCGCACAGAAAAGCAGCAAAAAAGCATCATACAGCCGCTTAAATCTGCAAAAAACACAGGCATTCGCGCCCGTTCGTCTGATTGCCACAAGTATACCACGTTCCGGACAAATTGCAATAGCAAATCGCGCTTTTTTTCTGTGATCGCGCCGCAGCGCTTGCGCCCCGCGACAAAGGGTGGTATAATAAGCTGGAATAAATGACAGCAGGAAAGGAAGCATAGCTTTTATGACAAAGATTGATATTTACTCCGGCTTTCTCGGAGCAGGAAAAACCACCCTCATCAAGAAGATGATTCGCGAGGCCTACGCCGGTGAGCAGCTTGTGCTCATCGAAAACGAGTTTGGCGAGATCGGTATCGACGGCGGCTTTATGCAGGACGCCGGCATCCGCGTGAATGAAATGAATTCCGGCTGCATCTGCTGCTCTCTGGTTGGTGATTTTGGAAAGGCGCTGACGCAGGTCATTGCGCAGTATCATCCGGATCGAATTCTGATTGAGCCCTCCGGCGTGGGCAAGCTCAGCGATGTGGTCGGCGCCGTGCAGCGCGTCAAGACCGACGAGGTGGCGCTTGGCTGCCTTGTTACGGTCGCGGATGCGACCAAGGTGCGGCTCTACCTGAAGAATTTCGGTGAGTTCTATGCCAATCAGGTGGAAACTGCCAGCACGATTGTTCTCAGCCGCACCGCCAGCATTGCGCAGGATAAGCTGAATGCAGCGGTCACCCTCCTTGCTGAGCACAATCCCAACGCCACCATCATCACCACGCCCTGGGACGCATTGTCCGGCCAGATGATTCTCGCCGCCGCAGAGCAGCGTAACACTCTGGATGACGCACTGGCTGCGCTGCTGGAGCAGACGCAGCATGAGCATGAACACGAGCATTGCTGCTGCCACGAACACGAGCATGAACACGAACACTGCCACGAGCACGAGCATGACCATGAACACTGCCACGAGCACGAGCATGACCACGAACACTGCCATGAGCACGACCACTGCCACGAGCACGAGCACGACCACGACCATGAGCATGACGAGCACTGCACCTGCGGCTGCCATGACCACGCGCATCATCATGGTCACGACGCCGACGAGATTTTCCAGAGCTGGGGTGTCGAGACCCCTGTTCGCTTTACTGCCGAGCGCATTCGTCAGATCTTGACCGCGCTGGATGACGCTGCGCAATATGGCATCGTGCTGCGCGCCAAGGGCATCGTCCCGGCAGAGGACGGCTCCTGGATTCACTTCGACCATGTTCCCGGTGAAATCGATGTGCGCAGCGGCAGCGCGGCCGTCACCGGTCGTCTTTGCGTCATTGGCTCCGGTCTCAAAACCGACGCCATTGCGTCGCTCTTTGGCGTTCACGCCTGAAGCCGGAGGCTGCTGCCATGCCCATTCCTGTTTATTCCTTCACCGGCTTTCTGGATGCCGGAAAGACCAAATTCATTCAGGAGACGCTCTGCGACACCCGCTTCAACGCCGGTGAGCGCACCCTCCTTCTTCTTTGCGAGGAGGGCGAGGAGGAATATGATCTCTCCGCCTATCCGCACAAAAATGTTTATCCCGTCGTCATCGATCAGGAGACCGTCACTACCGATGCGCTGCGCGCCCTTGCGCAGCAGCACCGCGCCGAGCGCGTGGTGCTTGAGACAAACGGAATGCTGCTTCTCGCGCCATTTTACCAGAAAATGCCCGATGACTGGCAGCTCGCGCAGGAGGTCATGTTCGCCAACGGCAATGATATTCTTGCCTACAACGCAAACATGCGGGCTCTGGTCGTGGATAAGCTGACCGGCTGCGAAATGGTTGTCTTTAACCGTCTCCCCGCCGATGCGGACATCATGCCGCTGCACAAGCTGGCGCGTGCCTTAAACCGGCGTGTTGGCATTCTCTACGAATATGCCGACGGCAGAACGCACTATGATGACATTGTGGATCCCCTGCCCTTTGACCTCAACGCGCTGGTCATCGAAATCGCGGATGAAGACTACGCGCTCTGGTATCGCGATATGAACGAGGAGCCGAAAAAGTACAGCGGAAAGACCGTGCGCTTCAAGGCGCAGGTTGCCCGTCTGCGCAACGAACGAAACGGCTACTTCGCTCCCGGTCGCTTTGTCATGACCTGCTGCGTGGATGATATTGAGTTTATGGGCATTCCCTGCAAATATGACCGGGCCGCCTCGCTCCACACGCGCGACTGGGTTATGGTCACTGCCAGCGTTCAGGTTCGCTTCCACTCCATTTATCGTGGAACCGGCCCGATTCTGACCGCCACCCATGTTGAGCCTGCCACGCCTCCCGCTGAGGAGGTCGCCATGTTCTAATCCCAGCAAAACAGGGCTGCTGCAAAACCGACGTTTTGCAGCAGCCCTTCTCTGTTTGACGAATGCAACCGGGGCGCGCCACCTTCTATTTCTCTGCGAAGGCTTTGCCGCGCAGCACCGTCTGGCGAATGAAGCGGAAGGTTGCCTGCTCTCCTTCATCGCGCAGCATGGTCAGCAGGTATTCCAGCTCCCGGCGCGTATCCGGGTGCATCAGCTCCCCCTCCCGGGCCTCCATTGCAGTTTGCAGATAGGCCAGCGCATCGCCATCGCGATACGCCCTTCCGTGATAAATCTTGCAGGCCGCAATGCGATCCATGACCATCTCCACCAGATATCGGCGGGGCATCGGAACTGGCATATAGCGCCTGGTTTGCAGATTCAGATCCGTCCAGTACTCAAAATGATGTCTGTTGCGCCCCTTGTGATGCATCCACGCAGTCGAATAGCCCACCAGCTCGCGCTCACGCGAATTGGGGCTTCGTGTGCCCTGATAATATTTCGCACCAACATAAAACTCCTGCCAGCTATACTTTGACAGGTCGTGCGTCAAGCCCTGCCAATAGAGTCCGACGCGGAAGCAGCCGCGGCGAACCGCCCAGCGATGCCTCGTAATGGTGCAAAAGTGCTTCCAGATGTGCATATGCTCTCTCCTATTCTCTCAGGGCATTCTCCAGCTTTTGCAGTGCCTTTTTCTCAATCCGGCTGACGTAGCTGCGGCTGATTCCGCAGCACTCGGCCACCTCGCGCTGCGTCAGGGGACGACCACCGCCCAGGCCATAGCGCCGGGTAATAATCAGGCGCTCGCGCGCCGTCAGGCACTCGTCTACGCTCTGAACCAGCTTTTTGCTCATCTCGCGGTCGGAGAGCTCCTCAAACAGGTCTTCGTCCGAGCAGATGACATCCATCAGCGACAGTGCCGTGCCATCCTTTCCCGTCTCAATGTACTCAGAGAGCGAGACGTCTCCCGCGCTCTTGCGCTGCCCGCGAAAATACATCAGAATCTCGTTCTCCACGCAGCGTGCGGCGTAGGTTGCCAGCCGCGCCCCCTTGCCCGGATCAAAGGTTGAAATACCTTTAATCAATCCGATTGTCCCGATTGAAATCAGGTCCTCCTGGTCGGAGGTCTGCGTATAGTATTTTTTCATAATATGCGCAACCAGACGCAGATTCCGCTCGATCAGAATATTTCTCGCATTCAGGTCTCCCTGTGCAGCCAGCTCCAGATAGTGGCGCTCCTCCTTTGCGCTCAGCGGGCGGGGAAAGGAGCCACTCCCGTTGGAAAGGCGGAGCGAATACAGAATGCTGCCAAGCATCAGCCAAACCGCAGCGCCCAGCATGAAACCACCTCCGAAGCTAATCTATTCGGAGACGGCAAGTCCTTATGTCTGCAAGCTCGCGCGAAGTCGGCTCAGTAGTCCCGCTTTGCCAGTGTGAAGGCCAGCTCGACCAAAAAATCAGCCTGTCCGAAGGGGTGCAGCGCCTCGACCGCGTGTCTGGTTTCCTCGTCAATCATGCGGCGGCAGCCCTCGACGCCATAAATCCGCACAAAGGTATTCTTCGCGCCATCCATACCCGTCGCCTTACCCAGCTTTTTCGCATCACCAACCACATCCAGAACGTCGTCGGCAATCTGGAAGGCCAATCCAAGCGCATCGGCATAGTCCGCCGCAGCCCGGCGCAGCGCATCACTCCCACCGGCAGCAATCACGCCAAGCTGACAGGCGGCAGAAATCAAAGCCCCGGTCTTTCTGGACTGAATGGCCCGCACCTCATCGGCTGTGCAGGCGCGCTGCTCAGCCGAAAGATCGAGCACCTGCCCGCCGACCATCCCTGACTCTCCCGCACAGTGCGCCAGAACCCGCACAGCCTCGACCACACGCTGCGCCGGAAGATCTGCCTGCGCAAGCTGCCCAAAGGCCGCAGTCAGCAGCGCATCGCCAGCCAGCAGCGCATTGGCCTCACCATAAACGCGGTGGCTGGTCGGCTTGCCGCGCCGGTAATCGTCGTTGTCCATGCAGGGCAGATCGTCATGGATCAGGCTATAGGTATGCACCATCTCCACCGCCGCCGCAAAGGGCAGCGCAGCCTCCACCTCGCCGCCGCACTGGGCACAAAAGGCCTGCACCAGCACCGGACGGGTGCGCTTGCCGCCTGCAAGCAGGCTGTAGCGCATCGCCTCAAAAAGAATCTGCTGCGGCTCCGATGCATTGCGGCAGCAGCGATGCAGATATTGCGAAATGCGGTCGGTACAGCGCCGCATCGTTTCATTAAATTGTGTCATCAAAGGCTCTCTCCTCCGGTGCGCCATCGGCACCCTTGCTGAGCTGGACAACCTTCAGCTCCGCCTCATCCAGCAGGCTGTTGCAGGAGGCCACCAGGCCGGTTCCCTCCTCAAAGAGGGAGAGTGCCTCCTCAAGCGGCACATCGCCCTTTTCCATGCGGCGAACAATTTCATCCAGACGCGCCATGGACTGCTCAAATGTCTGAGATTTCTGTGTCATTTCAAGACCTCCTGTACCTGAACCTGTGCGCCCCCCTCGCTGAGGCGCAGCGTTAATCTGTCGCCGGGTCGCAGCGCGGCCGCCTGCTTGACCACATGCCCCTGTGCATCGACCGCCATTGCGTAGCCGCGACCCAGCACCTTCAGCGGGCTCATCGCCTCCAGCTTTGCCGTCAGGCGAATGAAGCGCTCACGCGCTGTTGCAGTGCGCTGCGCAGCCGCAGCAGCCAGTCTGCGCTGCTGATAGTCCAGCAGCAGGCGCCGGTCATTCAAATAGTTGACGGGACTGCGCAGGTAGCCGGATGCAGCCAGGGCATCCAGATGCCGCCGCTCCGCGCGCAGTCGCTTACGCAGAATGCTCAGCAGCGACGCCTGCGCCGCCAGTAGTGTCTGGCGCAGCTCTGTCTGATCCGGCACCGCCAGCTCCGCCGCATTGGACGGCGTTGCCGCGCGCAAATCGGCCACAAAATCCGCAATCGTCACATCCGGCTCATGACCCACGGCAGAAATGACCGGAATCGTGGAGTCGGAAATTGCACGCGCCACGCGCTCGTCATTAAAGACCCAGAGGTCCTCGATGGAGCCGCCGCCGCGCCCGGTAATAATCAGATCCGCAAGCCTCCACTGGTTGGCATAGCGAATTGCGCCGGCAATTTCTGCCGGCGCCTCGACGCCCTGCACCCGGACAGCCAGCAGCTTCACCTCGCAGAGAGGGTAGCGGCTGCGCAGGATGCGCAGCATATCGTGCAGCGCCGCCCCCGCCGCCGAGGTGATAATGGCAATGCGGTGGGGATATCTGGGAAGCTGCTGCTTGCGCTCCGGCGCAAAAAGGCCCTGGGCATAAAGCTTCTGCTTGAGCTGCTCAAAGGCCAGATGCAAATCACCGAGGCCGTCTGCCGTCAGACCGGTGCAATAGAGCTGGTAGGCACCATCGCGCGGGAACACGGAAATCCGCCCGGCCGCAATCACGCGCATCCCATTTTCCGGGCGGAAGCGCAGACGCAGCGCATTGCCCTTAAAGAGGACGCAGCGCAGCGCCCCCTTCGCATCCTTCAAAGTAAAATAGTGGTGGCCGGAGGGATAAAGCTTATAGTTGCTGATTTCACCGCGAATGAGCAACCCGGCAAGAAAGGGATCCTCCTCAAAGCGGTTTTTCAGATATGCATTGATCTGCGAAACCTCATAGATTTGCTGCATGATGTGCCCTCCAGGTCAGAACGGCAGTTCCCAAGGCGTTATCGGTCGCATACTGCGGCGGGCAAAAAACAGCCGGCAGATTGGCGCAGCTCTCTCTGAGCAGGGTGTTGGAGGCAACACCACCGGAGAAAACCACACGGCAATCCGGATAGTGCTTCAACGCCTGGCGCGTGGCGGCAGCCACCGCACCGATCACGCTCTGGAGCGCGAAGGCCGCCGTCTCTGCCGGATTATCCTGATAGAAGGCGCGCACCTGGTTCTCTACGCCGGAAAGCGAGAACTCCATCTCCTGCACCTTCACGCGGAAGCCTCTGACCGGCTCTGCCTGCTGGCTCAGCGCATCCAGCGCTTTTCCTGCCGGAAACGGCAGACCCAGCAGCTTGCCTGTCCGGTCAATCAACTGACCCGCAGAAATATCCGTCGTGCCGCCAATGCGCCGTGCCTGCACGCTGCTTCCCTCCGGGGTAATGTAGAGCAGCTCTGTCGTGCCGCCGGAGAGATGCCAGGCCAGATGCGGCTGCTCCATCAGCTCCATATGCGCCGACGACCAGAGCGAAGCCGCAACATGCCCCTGCTGATGAGAAAAGCAGTAAACCGGCAGCCCAAGCACACTGCCAAGCACCTGCGCCTGGGAAACACCCGCAAGAAAGCAGGGCATATAAGAGCCCTCAACCGCACGCGGGCGGCTGCTGACGCCGATTGCATCCAGCTTGACACCGCCCACATTTGAAAACAGCCTGTCGGTCAATTCCGGCAGGCGTTTCGTATGGGCAAAGAGTGCATCGCTCTGGCGCAGGCCAAGCGCCCCCGCCTCAACATCCAGCAGGCGGGAAACGTTGTGTCCCTCCGCCCCGTCAAAGAGGGCAACCGAGGTGGTATAGTTGCTGGTGTCAAACGCAAGCACCGTCATTTGGCCGCGACCTCCCGCGCAAAGGAGCCCAGCACACCATTAACAAAGGCCGCAACCTCTTTATCCTCATATCGGCCGGTCAGCTCGACGCATTCGTTGATCGCAGCGCCGGTCGGCACGTCCTCTACATAAAGAATCTCATACATCGCCAGTCGCAGCGCCGCCTTGGTCAGGCGGGAAATGCGGTGCAGATTCCAGCCGACGGAGAAACGGGAAATATAGGCATCCAGCTCCTCCAGATGCTCCGACACGCCCTGCACACAGGCGGTAATATAGGTGCGCTGCTTTCCACTGGGGCGCTCTGCGTAGAGCGCGTTCTCCCCGGCAAGGGAGCCATAGTATTCCCGCTCAAGGCGATCCTCAATGGCCTTCTCGGGAGGCTGCGCTGTATAGTCCAGCTCGTAGATCAGATGTACCGCCAATTCGCGGGCATTGGAACGTGTCATAGGAATCTCCTTTATGTCCTTAGTAAACAGCATCCGGGGTGCTTACGCACCCCGCGCTTTCTTATTTGGTTTTCGGAACGGCAACGCCGCAGACATTCACATTCACGCGGGCAGGCCGCTTGCCGGTCATGGCCTCCACCTCCGAGGCAATTGCATCCTGAACCCGGCGCGCAATTTCCATCACCGCGTAGCCCATGTGGACAATCAGGTTGCAGGAAATCTCCATCTCCTCACCCTTGAGGGCAACCTGAATTCCCTTGCGCAGGTTTTTCTTGCCAAGGATTGTGGAAATATCAAAGCTCTGGGTCAGACTCAGGCCATAGACGCCCTCAATCTCGCGCACCGCAAAGGCCGCGATGGAGGCAATCACATCCGCGGAAATCAGAATGCTACCATTCTCCACCGGCTGAACCAGATAATCTTTTGTATCTGCCATTATAATATACCTTCCCTTCTGAGAATACAGCTTACCTGTTTTTTCTATTTTACCACAAAATCATAAAAATACAATACCCAGCTTCTCAAAAAACTCCTCATCCTACTCCTTGCCGATCACGCGGATATCCTTCAGCTCCAGATTGGTCTGCGAGAGCACGATGTCCGCCGCCACCGCCACATCTGCCGGGGTGAGTCCTGCCTCCGGCGCGGCCAGTGTCAGAGTGATTCCGTTCTCACCGATGCAGGCAACGCAATCCTCATAGCCCTTGGCCACCAGCAGACTCTCAATCTGCGCCTCCGCCAGCGCCGCGGCAATGATTTCCTCCAGCTCCCGGCTGGCGCTTTCATTCCCCGCCTCGCCCGCGTAGGCAATGGTTTCCTGGAGCAGCTCGACCGCCTCATCACGCGCACTCTGCCGCGACAGCCGAATCTGCGCAAAATACTCAGCCCGGCTGCCCTCCTGCGTCGCAAGTACCTGCTGCGGCTCGTGTGTGTCATTCATGACCAGCGTCGCTTCATTCAGGATTTTGTCCGCGTCCAGCGTTTGCGTCAGTTCCGGTGTCTGCGCGTCATAGACCCAGTTGAGATAGACGCCGGCACAAACCAGAACCAGCACACCCGCGATGACCGCATTTCGTTTCCATGCTTTTTTCATTGCCATTCCTCCATCATTTCATTTTGACCACTGTGATCCGATCCGTGCGCAGCCCGGTCAGCGCCGCCACCGCCTGCACAAGCTGATAGCGCACCGTTGCGCTCTGCGCGCCCTGGCAGACAACCAGCGCGCCCTGAAACGCCGGATAGAGCACGGCAGTCACCGCCGCTTCATCATATGCGCTTCCGGTGGACAAAATCACCGTTTTTCGCTCCTCGCTGCGCTGCGAACCGCTCTCATCCGTACTGTTGCTGCACTGGATATCCGTCTGATAGCGCGTGGTGCTGCTTTCGGCCAGCGTCAGCATCACCTCGACCTCCCCCGCTCCCTCAATCTGCCGCAGCATTTGTGTCAGTCGCGCCTCCACCTGGGCCGCATACACCAGATCGCTCTGACCGGCCGGCTCTGCGGCTGTCGGCTCCTGCGCGCCGCTTTTTCCGCCCGGCAGCAGCAGGAGCACCAGTCCAATCAGCAGCACCAGCGCCACATATCGGTACTTTTTAACCACTCTGCCGAGCATTTCCCGCATTTTATCCATACAGCTTCCACTCCTGTCTGTCCTCCGGAATTGCAAACGCCTCCTGGATATAGGCTTTCAGCGCCCCTAGCTGCTCCGCTTGCAGCGTGCCAATTACGCAGACCGACCAGGGCACCGGCGGATCGTCCTCGCTGAGCGCCACCTCCACCTGCACCAGTGCCCCCAGCGCCTCCGCCCTCTGTCGGATATAGCCCTCGGCTGTGCTGCGAATATGCGCCGCCAGCGCCGCCTGATAGCGCGTCTGCGCCTCCTGCGCGCTGAATCCCTCCGTCTGCGCGGAAAAGAAGTCCTCCACCTGAATTTGATCCAGATGCAGCAGTGGTCGTACAACCGTCAAAAGCAGCAAAAGCCCCGCCACAAAGGTAGCCGCCTTTCGCATCAGGCCATGTTGCAGGACTGCCGTTGCCAGCACCGTCAGAAGGCTGACCGCTACGATGGCCAGAATATACTCCTTCAACGCCTCCAGCTCACACCACCACCTTCAAAAAGCAGACGCCCGCAATCAGCAGCAGCAGAACGCAGGTGCCACACATCGCCAGCAGATAGCCCATCGCGGTCGAGAAATCCTTCAGCAGCCGCACATGTGCCTGCATTCCCACCGCTCCGCTCACCGCCGCCGTCAGCTTCAACAGGAGATACTGCACGCCAATGCGAAGGAAGGGCGCAATGCAGATTCCCAGCACCGCCAGCATTCCAAATACGCCGATTGAGCTTTTCAGCATTCCCGCCCCTGCCAGAAGCGTTTCCGAGGCATCCGAGATCACGCCGCCAACGACCGGCACCATGCCGGAGACTGCCGCCTTCGTTGCCTTAACTGCGGCTGCATCCGCGCTGCCACTGATGACCCCGCTGAGGCTCATATAAGCCAGAAACGCATAAAGAATCAGGCGCAAACTGATGGAAATCAGCCATCCAATCAAATCACGCAGCTCTGCAAGCACACCCGTTCCGATTGCTGCATCCGCCGTTGCAATGGCCAAATAGAAATAGACCATTGGAATCAGAAGCCGCGCCACAAGCTGCAACAGGAGCTGCGCAAACAGCACCGTCCCGGCATAGAGCGCCTGCGCAGAACTGTAGGCACCGTTCATCGCCACCGCAGTGGCCAGCACCGGCATGGACGCGGCAGCATAATCCGTCATGCTCTGAATCGTCTCAGAGGCCAGCGTAATCAGGGCAGGAAAACTGCCCATGCACAGCGCGGACAGCCCTAAGGCGCCCCCTGTCTGGAAGGCCAGCGCGCTGTGGCGCATACTGCCCATGCGCAGCACAGCGCAGAGGACAAGCACGCAAAGCAGCAGCGCGCACAGGCACAGGGCCTGACGATAGCTCCCCACACTCTCACGCAGACTGCTGCGCAGCAGAGCGCCCAGACGCTCCCAAAAGCTCTGCGCCTGAATTTCCTGCACCGGGCCAAGCTCGATTTCCTCCGGCAGCGCGTCCTCCAGCGGGGTAACATCAATCAGCGCCTCATCCTCCTGCGCATTCACCGCGCTGCAAAGACAGAGCAGACACAGCAGCAGCAAGCCGACTTTTCGCATCTCAACCTCCTGTCATCGTGCTGACCAGCTCCAAAACCGCCTCCATCAGCGGTATCGCCGTGTACAGGGCCAGCAATGTGCCGCTCAGCTCAATCATCCGGGCGATGGCGCTCTCGCCGCCATCGCTGCAAATCCCGGACGCAATCTGCGCAAGCAGACCAATTCCAAGCGTCTTGAGCATCGGCGTCATAACCGCATCCTCCAGCCTGGAAACGCGCTGCAACTGACGGAAAAAGTGCAGCACAGGGCGCGCCAGTTCGACCAGCAGCAGCCCCAGCAGGATGCACACGCCCAGACTCAGCAGGAGCGCCAGCTCCCCGCTGCGGTTGCGCAGCAGCGTAATCAGCACCACGCCAAGGATTCCCAGCGCGGCCGCCTGAATCAGGCTCTCCATCTAAAAATGGAACAGATTCTTCACCAGCTCAAAAAGCTGGGCAATCTTCTGCACCAGAATAATCAAAACAACGACCAGGCCCGCCAGGGTCGTCATGGTTGCCTGCTCCTCCCGCCCGGAGCGCACCAACACCTGATTCAAAATGGAAACAATGATCCCAACCGCAGCAATCTTGAAAATCAGATCAATGTCCATGCTCAGATCGTTATAATCACCAGAGCTGCCCCGGCGCACAGTGCCAGCACCGCGCAGCTTTTCGCCATCGGACGCTTCTCGGCCTCCGCCCGCTCCAGCGCAGCGCCAACGCGATGTGCCGCCAGTTGCAGCAGGCGGTTTTCCCCCTCAAGATCATAGCGCCCCAGTCCGTCGCAAAGCTCCAGCAGGCAGAGCGTTGCGTCCGATGGCAGCTCCAGCGTCCGCTGCTGCGCAAGGCAGCGGCGCGCAGCCTCCTGGCGCTCCTCTCCGGCAGCCAGACGCGCCGCATACTGCCGAAAAAACTGCGCAACCGGGCCGCTCAGACGCGTCGCCGCAAGACGGTAAAGCTCCGCAAGCGGCCGAAGCGTATAGTTCAGCTCACATTTCAGGATTTCAATGCCATGGTGCAGCTCGCGCAAATGCTGCACAGCGCGATAGTAGTGCAGGATTCTCCCAGCAGCAAACCATACGCTGCTTCCAAGCACAAAGACGATTCCCAGCAATCTCAGCATTACATCTGCTCCCTTCGTACCCCCCGATCCGGCTGAATCAGAAGCGCCTGCCGGAATACGCCGCTGGCCTTCAGCTCCCGGTAAACCGGTCTGCGCTCCAGATCCTCCAGACTCTCTGCGTGCGCGGTCGCCAGAAAGCGCACGCCGCAGTATGAGGCGCGAATGATCGCCTCCACATCCCGCTCCGCCGTAATTTCATCGACCGCAATCCATTGCGGATGCATTGCCCGGGTCAGCATGGCGATGCCATCGGCCTTGTATGCGCCGGAGAGCACGTCCGTATGCGCCCCGAGATCAAACTCCGCATGGCTGCCCGCCAGCTCCATCCGCTCATCGACCACTGCAATGCGCCAGGCAAACTGCTCCGACAGGGTAAAAATCAATTCCCGCAGCAACGTGGTTTTGCCGCGTCCGGGCGGTCCGAGAATCAGCGTGGAATCCGGGTGCAGCCACAGCTTGTCTGCCGAGGCGCGCCCAAGTCCCGGTATGCGGTGCGCAATTCGCAGGCAGATCGAGCGGATATCCCGCAGGGCATAAAGCGCCTCACCCTTATAAATCGCCGTCCCGCACAGTCCAAGGCGATGGCCGCCCGGTATGGTCAGAAAGCCCTGCCGCAGCATCTCCTGCGCAGCATAAGCGGACTGCTCTGTCGCGCGGTCAAGGATACCTCGCAGCAGCGCCGCATCACACTGCGCGCCGCCAATTGCATATTCCCGCCCACTGCGCAGACAGCGCACCTCCCTGCCGATACAAAAGCGAAGCTCCTCCACCTGCGCCGCCTGCGGAAACGCCGCAATCCGCTCCGCGATCTCCTGCGGACACAGCCGCAGTGCTTGTCTTAATCCGTCCATCGCTCATCCTCCCGTGCTTCACTCTATGCGCCCCGGTCAGTATCTAGAACAGAAAGCCCCGCAGTGCGGCAGACAGATATAAAAAGTCCCGGCCCTCCGCCAGACGGAAGACCGGGATTCTTGAATCGTTTTTGTTTTTTAAAGAATGGAAAGCGCACGAAGCTGCGCCAGAAACTCTGCAACATCCGCACGAAGCTGACTCTCCTCGACCTCATATTCGCTGCGCATCGTCTGAACCAGCTCATCCTCCGATGCACACTGCGGCAAAAGCTCCCACAGGCGCGCCGCCGTCTCATTCAGTGTCAGAAGCCCCTTCAAATCCAGCGCACTTTCCCCAATCGGAACCAGAAGCACATCTCCGGCGATTTCCCGCTTCACAAGCTGCTTTTTCAGTATCATTGTTCCAACTCCTCCATGGTAGCCCGGACAATTTCCCGCGTCATAATGGGCATAGCTTTCCCATTTACAGACCTACGTTTTCATTTTCAATCATACCGCATTTGCCCTGATTTTGCAATAGTTATTTGCGATTTTTGTGTCCGGATTCCATGTAAAACAGCATTCTGTCCACTCTGATGCCGCAGACGGCTGCTGCAGTCCGGAAAGGGCTGCGGCGACCATCCACACGGTCAAAGCGATATGCGCCGCCCCATCTCATAGGCCTCCTGCATCGCGGGTGTGCCAATGACCGCGCCACGCTCATAGACGCCCATGCCATAAACCACGCCGCACTCGCGCGCGCCCTCAATGCAGTCAGCATAGCCGCGCAGACAGGCCAGCGTCGTCTCCGCTGCGGCACGCTGCTCGTCCGCCGCCGTGACAATGTAATAGAGCGCCTTGTCCCGCACCTCAGTCCAGCGCGCCACCGTGCGGTCAATGACTGCCTTGAGCTGCGCGGAAACCGAGTAGAAATACACCGGGCTGGCCAGCACCAGCACGTCGCAGTCGATGATCTGCTGCAACAGCGCCGCCATATCATCGGCAATCACGCAGCATCCGCTCTCCCGGCAGGCGTAACAGGCGCGGCAGGGCGCAACGCGCCGACTCGCCACGCGCACCTTCTGCACCACATGCCCCGCCTCCGCCGCGCCACGCGCGAATTCGTCGCAAAGCAGGTCGGAGTTGCCGCCTGCGCGCGGGCTGCCGGACAGGATCAACACCTTTTTACTCATCTTTATTCTATCCTCCTGTTATTATTTTACAGTTTATTGCTCGATTTACACCGCAGTGCCAAGGGTAGGAAAATCCAAAAATCATACACATTCGGCAATCTGTACCATAGCATCTCCCTTGACACGCCCGTTATTATAGCATAAAATATGAAAAAATGAAACGGACGCCAGTGTGTCGTCCCGATTATACATTATAGAGGAGCAATCTCATGAAGCCGTCATTTACCCTTTCCTGCGAGTCCACCGTCGACCTGCCGTTTTCCTATGTCAGCGGGCGGGGCATCCCCGTCATCTTCTATGGCTATACGGTCGATGGCGTCGATTATGTGGACGATATGCTGCGCGATCCGGAGGCTCTGCCGCACTTTTACGCCATGCTGGAGACCGGCAAGCTGCCCACCACGACCCAGCTCAACGCCTTCGCCTACCGCGGCTTCTTCGAGGAGCAGTTGAAAAAAGGCGACCTGCTGCACATCGCGCTCGGCACCGGCATGACCAAGTCCTTCCAGAATGCCGTCGCCGCCGCTGATGAGCTGCGCCCCCTCTACCCCGACCGCCGACTCATTGTGGTGGATTCGCTTTGCAGC
Organism: uncultured Oscillospiraceae bacterium; assembly: GCA_964465395.1. Lineage (GTDB taxonomy): Bacteria > Bacillota > Clostridia > Oscillospirales > Oscillospiraceae > JAZOXB01. The sequence goes on from CAYXIN010000034.1 coordinate 16,941, forward strand.
TCCTCCGGCTACGGTATGCTTGTTGACTGCGCCGCCGATCTGCGCGATCAGGGCGCGGATATGGAGGAAATCGAGCAATGGCTGCTGGCCAACCGCAAGCTGGTGCACCATCAGTTCTTCTCCACCGAGCTGAAGCATTACCGCCGCAGCGGGCGCATGTCCGGCGCCACCGCAATGATCGGCACCGTACTTGGCATCTGCCCGATCATGCGTCTGAATGACAAGGGTAGCATCATTGCCTACAGCAAGGTGCGCGGCAAGAAGAACGCCATTCGCACCACCGTAGAAACCATGCTGTCTCACGCTCAGGGTGGCGCCGACTACGACGGCAAATGCTTCATCTGCCACTCTCAGTGCCCGCAGGACGCAGAGCAGCTCCGACAGGCCGTGCTTGCGTGCTTCCCGCGTCTGCACGACATCCGCATCTGTGACATCGGCACCAGCATCGCCGCGCACTGCGGCCCCGGCACCGCCGCCGTCTTCTTCTTCGGAGACGAACGTGCGCCGGAATAGGGCATCCCAACGCCCGCTGCAACGTTCCCCGTTGCGGCGGGCGCTTTCTGCTGCGCGCTAAATCTCGTCCGCGTCGTAAACCTCCCAGCCCGCGTCCAGCAGCGCGCGCGCCAGAATGCCCGCGCCATCCACAAGACGGCCGGAAAAGCTACCGTCATAAACCTGGCGCACGCCGCAGGTCGGGCTGCGGGACTTGAGCAGCGCGCAGCCGACCGTAGCGTAACGCTCCAGAATGCTTGCCACCGCCGCGCGCAGCGGCGCGTCATGCACGATGCCATCGCGGTCGGTCACAACGCCCTGCACGATTTCCATCGGTGTGCGCGGCGTTCCCAGCCCCGCCAGCAGCTCCGGGCAAATCTCAATAACCTCCCAGTCGCGCAGAAACGCAAGCGCACGCGCCGAGAGATTGTTGCCACCGTTATATTTGCAATTCCGACCCAGCAAACACGCGCTGACCAGAATGCGTCTTTTTGCGCCCTGCATAACGCATCCCTCCTGATTTCGTAATTTCCCGCATTTTTTATAATTTTATAATCAGTATAGCACACGCCCTTCCCCATTGCAAGAGGCAGGCCGCAGTCCCCCATCCCCCCGCAGGGGATCGCAAAATGCCTGCGGGAAAAAGTGGAATTCTGACGAAAAAGGCGAAATACCCATTGACATTGCGGCCATTTATTGATAAGATTGTATCGGTAAATTTGGGCAGATATGCCCATACGCGATGCCCATCAAACCGGCATCGTACATTTTTTGTGCCTGAAAAACTCTACAGGAGGAACAATTCTATGAGCCAAGAACGCTACATCACTGTGGAACAGATGGAAGAAGCAACCGCTTCCCTTCTGGAAAACGGCAAGAAGGTCGGCGCCGATAGCTGGCAGCAGCGCGTCAAGAACCAGACGCCTCACTGCGGCTTTGGTGAGGCCGGCACCTGCTGCCGCATCTGCTCCATGGGCCCCTGCCGCATCACCCCCAAGGCCCCCAGAGGCATCTGCGGCTGCGATGTCCACGGCATCGTCGCCAGAAACTATCTGCGCTTCACCGCAGGCGGCGCCGCAACCCACTCCGACCATGGCCGTGAGATCATGCACACCCTGCACCAGACCCGCGAGGGCGGCAACTATCAGG
>CAYXIN010000035.1:0-18336 GCA_964465395.1 uncultured Oscillospiraceae bacterium
CCTCGGTGATGGTCTGACCCAGATAAGCCTCGGCGTCAGCCTTGAGCTTCTGCAGGATCATCGCGGAGATCTCCTGCGGGGTATATTTCTTGCCGTCGATATCGACGCGGTAGTCCGTGCCCATATGACGCTTGATGGAAGCGACGGTACGATCGGCATTGGTGACAGCCTGACGCTTTGCGACCTGGCCGACCATACGTTCGCCGGTCTTGCTGTAGGCCACGACAGAGGGCGTGGTGCGGTAGCCCTCGGCGTTGGCGATGACAACAGGCTCGCCGCCTTCCATAACGGCGACGCAGGAATTGGTAGTACCAAGATCAATGCCAATGATTTTTCCCATGATAAAAATCCTCCTATATGAATGTCAATTGTTTATGATTCAAAAAGCGGGCGCAGCTCAGTTTGCGACCTTGACCATCGCGAAGCGAATGACCCGCTCACCCTGGGCGAAACCGGTCTGGAAGAGCTCGGTGATTACGTTCTCCTCCAGCGTCTCGTCCTCGACGTGCATCACGGCGTTATGCAGGTTGGGGTCGAAGCGCTCCCCCACCGCGCCGAAGGGCGCCACGCCCAGGCCCTCGAGAATTTTGAGCAGACCGTTGAAGGTCATCTCGACGCCCTTCTTGTATGCCTCGTCTGTCGTCTCTGTTTGCAGCGCGCGCAGCAGGTCGTCATAAACCGGCAGAAATTTCCGGATTGTGGCGGCGGCGGCGTCCTGATAGATGCCGTCCTTCTCGCGCTGGCTGCGCTTGCGGAAATTGTCATATTCGGCCGCCAGGCGCAAATACTGGTCGTGCTCCTGCGTCAGTGCCGTCTGCGCCAGCTCCAGCTCAGTGGGAGCGGGGGCTTCGGCGGCGGGCACCTGCTCCTGCGGCTCCTGTGTGGACTGCGCCGTCTCCTCGACGGGCTGCTCCACCTGTTCAGCTTTGGGTTTCTTCACAATTACGTTCCTCCGATGCGATATTCGGTTGCTTATATTTTAATGAGGCGCTCATTCCTCCGGCGCCGGTGCCGGCTCCGGTGCGGGCGGCTGCGCCGTTTCGGGCAGCTCCGGCTTGGAGAACATCCGCCCCAGCCCCTCGGCAAAGTAGCTCAGGCGCGCGGTGATCTGCGCATAATCCATGCGCTGCGGGCCGACCACGCCGATCATGCCCTGCATCCCGTCTCCGATGTCGAAGCGGGTCATCACCACGGAGGTATCCTTCAGCTCCTGGGCCACATTCTCCGGCCCGACAAGAATCTGCACGGGGCTGTTGTTATTCAGGCGCGCGGGCAGATTGGAGATGGTGTCCTCGTCGAGCGCGCCGAGAATCTGCTGAGCCTTGCTCAAATCCTGATACTCCGGGTGGCCGAGCAGACGGTTCTGCCCGGTGACATAGACCTCAGAGCGGCGGCAATCCTCCAGCATATGCGTCGTGAAGTCCACCACAATCGGCACAAGACCGGTGGCGGGGCCGGCGCTGCGGCTGACGCGGTCGATGATCTCGGGGGTGAACTGCTCCGGCGGCAGCTCTGTCAGGCTTGCGTTGAGCACCGCCGACAGGAGCTTCAAATCCTGCTCCGTGACGCTCAGGGGGAGCTTGATGAGCTTGTTTTTCACCGTTTCGTCGCTGGCCATCACCACCAGGATGAAGCTGCCCGTCTGCGCCGGAAGCAGCTCATAGCGCCGTACCGTCACGCTGCGCGTGTGGGCGGTCATGGCGTAGGCCGGCAGATTGGTGAGCTTGGAGACGAGCTTGCCGACCTGACTGAGCGCGCGGTCAAACTCCTGCATTCGCAGCTCCATGGCCTGGTTGATCGACTGCGTTTCGTCTACGCTCAGGCGGTAGTCCTGCATCAGCCGGTCGATATAGAAGCGGTAGCCGGCCGGACTCGGAATGCGCCCGGCTGAGGTGTGCGGCTGCTCCAAGAAGCCCAGACTGGTCAGCTCAGCCATCTCGTTGCGGATGGTGGCCGAGGAAAAGTCCATATCCGGCAGGGCGGCGATGGTCTTGGAGCCGACGGGCTCTGCCGTGCGGATATACAGATCCACAATGGCCTTGAGAATTTTCTGTCTGCGCTCTGAGAGCTCCATGCGGCTGCGCCTCCCCGTTGAAGTCGTTTTTAGCACTCCACTCTCTCGAGTGCTAAGGTGAGTATACCTCCACTTTTCCGGTTTGTCAATAGGAAAGAACAAATAATTTTGTGAATATTTTGTGACCGCATCCGCCCTCTGCGGCGCGCAGCGCGCCCTCTTTTGCACAATCGCTTTGACATTGTCTGCCGCGCGTGCTATACTGTGTCGGAGAGAAATGACGCGGCCACAGGCCGCTGTGAGGAGAGAGTTGTCATGCACGAAAACAAAGAGGTCTTTGAGACCATGCCGGTGCCGCGCGCGCTGGCGAAGCTGGCCGTGCCGACCATTGTCAGCCAGCTCATCACCATGATCTATAATCTGGCCGATACCTTTTTCATCGGTCGCACCAACGATCCGGATAAGGTTGCGGCGGCGACGCTGGCCTTTGTGCTGTTCTATCTGCTCAATGCCATCGCCAACCTCTTTGGCGTCGGCGGCGGCAGCCTGATCTCGCGGCTGATGGGCCGCCAGATGCCGCAGGAGGCGAAAAAGGTCTGCGCCGTCAGCTTCTATGGCGCAATCGTGGCCTCGCTGCTCTATGCGCTGGGCATCGGCCTGTTCATGCATCCGCTGCTGCGGCTCATGGGCGCAAGTAAGAATACCATCGGCTATGCCGCCGACTATCTGCGCTGGACGGTTGTGGTCGGCGCGCTGCCGACGGCGCTGAGCATGACCCTGGCTCACCTGCTGCGCAGCGAGGGCTTCGCGAAGCAGGCCAGCCTCGGCCTGAGCATGGGCGGCGTCCTCAACATCCTGCTCGACCCGCTGTTCATGTTCGTAATTATGCAGCCCGGCCAGGAGGTCGCGGGCGCGGCCCTCGCCACGCTGATCTCGAATGTGCTGACGCTGCTGTATTTCCTGCTGCTGTTCTTCCGGATGCGCCGGCGCAGCATTCTGTCGCTGTCGCCGCGCCATCTGCCCGCCGGTCTGCGCTATCTGGGGCAGGTGTTGCTTGTGGGCTTCCCGACGGCGCTGGGCAATCTGCTGGCCTCGCTGTCGAACATGGCGGTCAACCGCCTCGTGGCGGGCTACGGCGATGTGGAGCTGGCCGCCATCGGCATTGTCAAGAAGATTGACATGCTGCCGCTGAATGTCGGCATGGGTCTGTGCCAGGGCATGATGCCGCTGGTCGCCTATAACTATGCGGCCCGCAACCACGCGCGGATGCGCGCCTCGGCGCACTATGCGCGCATCGCGGGGCTGTGCTTTGCGGCGCTGTGCGTGCTTTCCTTCGAGCTGCTGGCCGACCCCATCGTCCGGCTTTTCATTGATGACGCGATGACCGTTGAGCTGGGCAGCCGCTTTTTGCGCATTCTCTGCCTGGCAACGCCCCTGATGTTCTGCAACTTTTCCTTCGTCTACACCCTGCAAGCCGTGGGCAAGGCGCCGCAATCGCTGCTTGTCTCGGCCTGTCGCCAGGGCTTGATTAAGCTGCCGCTGCTGTTTCTGATGGCGCGCCTGTTCGGGCTTACGGGAATCATCTGGACGCAGTGCGTGGCCGATGGCATCTCGCTGGTGATTGCCTACCTGGTCTATCAGCACACCATGCGCCGGATGCAGAAGGAGTTTGCCAGCCCGATTGCAAAGAATGTGTAAACATTTTTCCCAAAAGCTTGCACTTTTTTCCCCTTGCGGATAAAATAGACCCAAAACAGGGAAGAAGGAATGCAGCTTTGGCATTTTGCAGCAATTGCGGCACCGCCGTAGACAACATGAATTTCTGCCCCAACTGCGGCGCAGCCGTGCATACGCAGAGCGCGCAGAGCGGCGTCTCCAGTGGCGCCTCCACCGCTGCGACCGTGATTGCGGCCGCCGCCGGTGGCGCGCTGCTGAGCGACCTGCTCCGCCCCAGACGGCGGCGCTACTTTGGCCCGATGATGCCGCCGCCCCCGCACAGAGGCTTCGGCGGCCCGCGAGGTGGCTTCGGTGGCCCGCGTGGGCATCATGGCCCCGGTGGGCCCGGTGGCCGCGGCCCCGGCGGACATCGCTGAGCGCAGCAAAATAACGGCAGGGAGTGGCTTTCCACTCCCTGCCGTTGCTGTATATTCATATTATTATATGGTATGTATCGCCTCAGCGCGCGTTGAACACATAGCGGTCAAGCCGCTGCATGGCCTCCTGCACGCGGCTGAGCGGCAGCGCCAGATTCATGCGCACATGGCAGGAGCCGTGGAACATCCGGCCATCCTGCCAGGCGACGCCCACGTCCCAGGCGGCCTGCTCCAGCTCGTCGATGCTTTTGCCGTGCGTGCGGCACCACTGCGTGCAGTCCAGGAACAGCATGTAGGTTCCCTGCGGGCGATAGACCTCCACGCCCGCAAAATGGGCGGCGATGTAGTCGCAGGCGTAGTCCACATTCTGCGTCAGCACCGCGCGCAGCGCCTCAAGCCACTGCGCACCATCCGGGCTGTAGGCACCAATCAGCGCGTGCATGGACAGCACATTCATCGAGTTGTAGTGCGCCAGCGCAGACGCCTCGCGCACGCGGTCGCGCAGATAGGGATTGTAAATAATGTGGTAGCTGCCGATCAGACCGGCCAGGTTGAAGGTTTTCGAGGGGGCATAGAGGGCGATGGTGCGGTTGCGCGCGTCCTCGGAAACGGACTGCGTCGGGATATGCTGCTGCCCGCTGAGGGTCAGATCCGACCAGATTTCGTCCGAGATGACGTAGACGTCGTATTTGCGGAACAGCTCCATGGCCCGCTCCAGCTCCCAGCGCTCCCAGACGCGGCCGCAGGGGTTGAAGGGCGAGCAGAGAATGGCCGCGTGAATCTGCTGGCTGGCCAGCTTTTGCTCCATATCCTCGAAATCCATGCGCCAGACGCCCGCCGCGTCGCGGCAGAGCGGGCTGTGGACAATGCGGTAGCCGTTGTCCGTCAGGCTGTGGGTGAAGCCGATGTAGGTCGGGCTGTGCAGCAGCACCTTGCCGCCCTGGGCACACAGCACGCGCAGCGCGCTGATAACGCCGCCCAGCACACCGTTTTCGTAGCCGATGCAGTCGCGCGTCAGGCCGCTGACGCCGTTGCGCTGCGTCTGCCAGCCGATGATGGCGTTATAGTAGGCATCGGAGTAGTCGAAGTAGCCGAAGGCGGGGTGCGCCAGACGGCGGGAAATGGTCTCGGTGATGGCCGGGGCGGTGGCAAAATTCATGTCGGCCACCCACATGGGGATCAGGTCGAAGCCCTCCTTCGGGGAGGTGGGCGCGAAGCCGCCCGGCGTGTGGTTCGCCAGGGGCGCGTCCACGGCGATGGCGTCCCGGCCCCGGCGATCCATAATGGTTGTAAAATCAAAGCTCATGGTGTTCTCTCCTTTTTCGGCAGATCGGGGAAATATTCCTGAACAAAATCGACCTCCTGCACCTGGAAGCAGCGGCCGTTGAGTTCATTCAGGCAGCCGGCGTCGGTGGTGAAGCAGAAGCGGAGCTGATAGGCGTAAAGCGCCTGAAATTTGCGGTCGAAGCGCTTATCCAGGCGGCCATACTTGCCGTCTCCGAGCAGCGGGTGCCCCGCGTGGGCAAACTGCGCGCGAATCTGGTGGGTGCGCCCGGTAATCAGCTCGCATTCGACCAGGCTCAGGCCGTTGCGGCTGGCCAGCACGCGGTAGCGCGTCTCGCAGCTCTTGCCGCCGGGGCGGGGTGCGTCGGTGACATAGACGCGGTTCTGCACGGCGTCCTTGAACAGATAGCCGCGCAGCGTGCCCCCGGTCGGGCGCGGGGTGCCCTCGACAATGGCCAGATAGCGCTTGTCCAGCTCACGGTCTTTGATTTTCTGATTCATGATGCGCAGCGCCTCGGCGGTCTTGGCCGCGATGACGATGCCGCCGGTGTTGCGGTCAATGCGGTTGCACAGGGCGGGGGTGAAGGCGTTCTCCTCGCGCGGGCGCCACTCGTGCCGGGCGTAGAGGTAGGCCTGAATATGATCGATGAGGGTCTTGCCATATTCGGCGCCGTCGTGCGGGTGCACGGCCAGACCCGGCCGCTTGTCCACCAGCAGCAGATGCGCGTCCTCATAAACGATGCGCAGGCGCGGCGCGCTGACCGTCAGGTAGGCGTTCTCGGCGCTGGGGCTGTCAAAAAACTCGTCGTTGATGTATAATTGCAGTGTGTCGCCCTCCAGCAGACGGTCGTCGCGCTGGGCGCGGGCGTGGTTGCGCTTGATGCGCTTGAGGCGGATGTACTTCTGCGCCAGCGAAGCCGGCAGCAGCGGCACCGCCTTGGCCAGGAAGCGATCGAGCCGCTGCCCGGCATCATTTCTACCGATTTGCAGTTCCTTCACGGTCTTTCCCCCTTACTTCCCTTAACTATGCGCTAAAAAATGGGGAAAGTCAAGTGTTTTTCCATGAAAAATTCAAAAAACCATTTGACAAATCGACACTGAGCCGTTATAATATCTCCTGCACGACTATGGAACAGGGGATTGCTATGCTGTTAGGGTTATCCAAGGTCATACAGACGCAGGACGCCGTGCTGCCGTTTGAGACAACGCTGGATCTGCGTGAGATGCAGTTTGGCGGCGATTTCCCGGTGCAGGAGCCTGTTTCCGCGCGCGGCACTGTGCGCAATGCTGCCGGTGTGCTGCTGCTGGAGGGCGAGCTCTCCACCAGACTTCATGCTGTCTGCGACCGCTGCGCCGCTCCCTTTGAGCGCGCGCTGCGCATTCCGCTGCGGGCGGTGCTGGTGCGTGAGCTGGAGAATGAGGACGAGGCCGACGAGTGGACCTTCCTGCTGAAGGATGATGCCGCCGATCTGGACGAGATCCTCACAACCGCCTTTGTTCTGTGCATGGATTCCAAGCTGCTGTGTCGGCCGGACTGCAAGGGTCTGTGCTTCCGCTGCGGCAGGAATCTCAACGACGGCCCCTGCGTATGCCGTCCTGAGCCCGATCCCCGTTTGGCTGTCCTTGGGCAGCTGTTGAAGGATAAGTAATTTTATTTTAGCATCTGACCAAGGAGGTGTCATTCATGGCTGTCCCTAAGTGTAAAGTTTCCAAGGCAAGACGGGATAAGAGACGTAGCTCTCATTGGAAGCTCTCCGTGCCCGGCGTCGTCGCCTGCCCGAAGTGTGGCGAACCGCGTCTGCCCCACAGAGCTTGCAGAAGCTGCGGTACCTACAATGGACGCGAGGTTCTTCCTGCTGCTGAGGCGAAGTAATTCGAAATGAATAAGAGATGAGGGAGGGCGATTTTGTTTCCTTCCTCTTTTCTTTTACCCTCTACTGCACCGTCAGGCATCCGCCTGCGGGATTTCTTAGACAAATCGCACAGAATGTTGCTTGCAGTTTTTCACATTTTGTGCCATACTATAGACAACGAGAGGAGGTAAGACCTATGGCAAAGCCACTGGTGGCCATCGTCGGCCGCCCGAATGTCGGCAAGTCCATGCTCTTTAACAAGCTGACCGGTCAGCGCACCGCCATTGTCGAGGATACCCCCGGCGTCACCCGCGACCGCATTTATGGCACCTGCGACTGGAATGGCCGCGAATTTGAGCTGGTCGATACCGGCGGCATCGAGCCCAACACCGACAGCGAGATGCTTCAGTTCATGCGCCGTCAGGCCGAGATCGCTATCCAGACCGCCGATGTGATCGTGATGGTCACGGATATCAAGACCGGCGTCACCGCCGCCGATGCCGATGTCGCCGCCATGCTCCTGCGCAGCCGGAAGCCCGTCTGCCTGGCCGTGAACAAGTGCGACAGCGTCGGCCCGGTCAACCCCGATATTTATGAATTCTATACCCTTGGTCTGGGCGACCCCATCGAGGTTTCCGCCGTCCATGGCCACGGCACCGGCGACCTGCTCGACTGGTGCGTTGCGCATTTCCCCGAGCAGACCCAGCAGGAGGACGAGGGCGAGATCATCCATGTCGCCATCGTCGGCAAGCCGAATGTCGGCAAGTCCAGCCTCCTCAACCGCATTCTCGGGGAGGAGCGCGTCATCGTCTCCAACGTCGCAGGCACCACCCGCGACGCCATCGACAGCTACTTTGAGAATGAATTCGGAAAATACCGCTTCATAGACACGGCCGGTATGCGCCGCAAGTCCAAGGTCGATGACGCCATCGAGAAGTATTCCAACATGCGCTCCATCGCCGCCATCGACCGCGCCGATGTCTGCCTGATTCTGATCGACGCCAACGAGGGCGTCACTGAGCAGGACACCAAAATCGCCGGTCTTGCGCATGAGGCGGGCAAGGCCAGCATCATCGTCGTCAACAAGTGGGACATGGTCGAGAAGGATACCAACACCATGAACGAGATGACCGCCCGCATCCGGCAGGAGCTTGGTTACATGACCTATGCGCCGGTGCTGTTCATCTCCGCCCTGACCGGCCAGCGCGTGAGCCGGCTCTATGAGCTGATTAACGCCGTGGCCAACCAGAGCGCCATGCGCATCACCACCGGTATGCTCAATAACATTCTGGAGGATGCCACCGCCCGCGTGCAGCCGCCCTCAGACAAGGGCCGCCGCCTGAAGATTTATTATATGACCCAGGTGGGGGTGAAGCCGCCGCATTTTGTATTCTTCTGCAATGACGCGCGGCTGTTCCACTTCTCCTATCAGCGCTATCTTGAGAATCAGATCCGCGCCGTCTTTGGCCTGGAGGGCACGCCCATCCGCATCACCATCCGGCAAAAGGGCGAGAAGGAGGACTGACCGCATGAGCTGGAAGCTACTGGCCTGCGCCGCGCTGGGCTATCTGCTCGGCTGTCTCAATGGCGCGCTGCTGATCTCCAAGCTCGGGATGCATGAGGATATCCGCGAGAAGGGCAGCGGCAACGCCGGCCTGACCAATTTCGTCCGCAACTATGGAAGCTGGAAGTCGCTGCTTGTGATCGTCATCGATCTGGGCAAGATGTTTCTGGTCTGCTGGCTGGCGACGCTGCTGCTGCCGCAGCAGCAGGCTCTGGCCAAGATCGTCGCGGGCGCCTGCGCGCAGCTTGGACATATCTTCCCCGCCTTCTTCGGCTGGCGCGGCGGCAAGGGCATTCTGTGCAGCGCGGGTCTGGCGCTGGCGATGGACTGGCGGATTTTTGCCATCGCCTTCCCGGTTTTTGTCGTGATTGTCCTGCTCACGCGCTATGTTTCCCTTGGCTCCATTCTCGCAACCGCCTGCTATGGCGTGCTGTTCGTCGTGTTTTTCACCGATCAGCCCGCTGTCTGGGGCATTGCGCTGTTTATGAGCGCGCTGGCGATCTTCATGCATCGTCAGAATATCGTGCGCCTGCTCCGGGGCACGGAAAATAAACTGCATCTTCGTCATTCAAAGAAAAGTGAGGCGTAATTCTATGCGTATTATGGTCGCCGGCAGCGGTGGCTGGGGCACGGCCCTGTCCATGCTCCTGCTGCGAAACGGCAATGATGTGACTCTGTGTTCCTATTGCGCGGCCGAGAGCGAGCAGCTTGCCGCCACCCACACGAACCCGTTCCTTCCCGGCGTGACCCTCCCCGATGGGCTGCGGTTCACGGCGGACGCGAGCCTTGCCCGCGAAGCGGAGCTGGTCGTGTTCGCAAGTCCCTCCTTTGCCGTGCGTTCCACGGCGCGCTCCGTGGCGCCCTACCTGCGGGAGGATGCCATTCTGGTCTCCGTCACCAAGGGCATCGAGAAGGACAGCGGTCTGCGTATGTCCCAGCTCGTTGCTCAGGAAACCGGCCGCACCGTCGTGGCCCTCTCCGGCCCCTCCCATGCAGAGGAGGTCAGCCGCGGCATCCCCACCGGCGTGGTCGTGGCCTGCCCGGATAAGGCGCTGGCCGAGCGCGTGCAGCAGGTCTTCATGTGTGAGCGCCTGCGCGTCTATACCAGCCCCGACGTCATCGGCGTGGAGCTTGGCGCGGCGCATAAGAATGTCATCGCCCTCTGCGCCGGTATCTGCGACGGCATGGGCTATGGCGACAACACCAAGGCGTTGCTGATGACGCGCGGTCTGGCGGAGCTGGCCCGGCTGGGCATTGCGCTGGGTGCGCACCGCGAAACCTTCGCGGGTCTGGCCGGCGTGGGTGATCTGATCGTGACCTGCACCTCGATGCATTCGCGTAACCGCCGCGCCGGTATCCTGATCGGCCAGGGCGTGCCCGTGGACGAGGCAATGAAGCAGGTCGGTGCCGTGGTTGAGGGCTATTATGCCGCCGATGCCGCGCGTATGCTTGCGCAGCAGCATGGCGTCGAGATGCCGATCACCGAGGCCGCCTATCAGGTGCTCTATTGCGGACATGATCCGCGTGAGGCCGTCAATGGTCTGATGCTCCGCCAGCAGATTGCGGAGAATATTGACGCAGACTGGGCCAAATAATCAAAGCTTGCCCGAAAAGCCCCGCTCAGCGGGGCTTTTTCCTGTCTGGCGGGACTTTTTTCACCCCCTTGGCTCCCCCTTTGGGGGAGCGGACGGCGTAGCCGCCTGAGAGGGCATAGGAAGGGGAGAGGCGAGAATGAGGTATGGATTTGGATTTTCCCTCTCAGTCACCTGCGGTGACAGCTCTCCCAAAGGGAGAGCCAGGAATAGAGGTGTTTTTCTGCGTTCCGGGCGTCTTCCGGAGGGAGAGCAAGAAGCCCAGAACGAACACAGGCGCGCATGGAATCCATGCGCGCCTGTTTGTTGCGTTCATTATCGGAAATAATTGAAATAATCGCTGTAGCTGAAGTGATAGAAAACCGCCGAAAAATGAGCCGACATCAGGTTGTTGAGAATCCCGTAGCCGACGAAAAGCACAGCGACCAGAATAAGAATCTGCCAGAGATTCATCTGGTTATCCATCGCGCGCGTCACGGTGACGCAGTAGCAGACGCCGGTGAGCAGCATGAACAGCGGGAAGAGCAGATCCAGAATGAAGTTCTCGCTGAACATGCAGAGAATCAGCGAAGCCATAATAAAGAGCGCGGGCAGCAGGCCGGCTGTGCCGGCAGCGGCGAGGGTGGACTTGAAGCCGCGGTTATTCCGACCGGCCAGACCGATCAGGAACAGGCCGCCAAGACCCAGACCATAGAGCAGGGTCGGGGTGACGAAGGTGTTGAGCAGCCAGTAGCCAAGCGAGAAGTGGTTGCCGTCGTAGCGCAGGTCGAGCGCCAGAAGCGTCAGGAAGGCAGCCGCCACGGTCAGCACCATGGTGATGAAGGCGGTTGCGATTTCGCCGTTATCAACGGTGTCCTTCAGCGCGCCGACCGGATTTTTGAAGAAGGAGCCGAGGAACAGTTTGAAGCGCTCCATCGCGATGGAGAAGGCGCTGGGCTCCTCCGGCTTCTGGGGCTGGGGCTGGGGCTGCTGATACTGCGGGGGCTGGTACTGCGGCTGCTGATATTGCTGATATTGCGGCTGCTGGTACTGGGGTTGCTGCTGATATTGCGGCTGCTGGTACTGCGGGGGCTGGTACTGGGGCTGCTGCTGATACTGCGGGGGCTGATACTGCGGCTGCTGCGCGCAGTTGGGACAAACACCGTTTTCAGGCAGCGGACTGCCGCAACGGGTACAGAAACCTGCCATAATTGAGTTCCTCCTGTCATTCTGTCGATATGGATAACTCTATTATAGACCGCTTTCCGGCTGCTGTCAATCGGCAAAAGCCTGCTTTCCACGCACAAAAATCGACAAATTTCGACGCGTGTTCTCAGGTGAAGGTCTCGCTGTGGTTGAGCACAAGCGTGCTGTAGAGGAAGAGCACATCCGCCCCGTCGAAGTCGATGAAGCTTCCGAGGAAATCCGTGCGCAGATAGCGGATATCCACCAGTGTGATTTTGGAATAGCCCTCCGCAAGCAGCGGCGCGAGGCTGCTGCCGAAGGAATCGCGGAAGACGATCAGCTCCCGCTCCTGCGCAGCCTGCGGATTCTCGATCGTCAGCAGCGACACCGAGCCGGAGAGAAACAGCTCATAGGGGTCTTTGCCCGCCGCCTTTTCCAGATTGTAGATGCCGCCGACGCTGTTGTCCTCATAATTGGTCACGATGCACTGCTCCAGCAGACTGCTGGTCAGGTAGGTGAGCGCCTCGCCCTCCAGCGGCAGCGCGGACTGCCCATAGTAAACGCCGTAGAAGGGGCGGTCAAGCGTCACAGGCTGGTATTGCGCCTGAAGCGTCACGCCCATCGCCTCTGCGAGTGCGGCGGCGGTGTCCGCGAGGCACTCCTGACGCCAGTGCGTGTCGGTTTTGTAATAGTCGCTGTGCTCCAGCGTGCCGGTGATGTCAATATAGCTGGCGTAGGGCATCTGCGCGCGCAGCGAGTCAAAGAGCGCCGTATAGTCCAGCGTCAGCCAGGGGTCATCCTGCGCGAGATAGTAGCTCTTGTCCGGGATGATGGAAAGATAGATGTTTTCCGCGTGCCCCCGGAGCCACGTCTCGTAAATATACTGGAAGCGCCCGGCGGCGTGGTCGATGGAGTCGGGATTGAGGGGATATTCCAGCTTGGCGGCGTAGCCGTCGGAGAGATAGATGTCGTTGTTGTCGAGCTGGCGCAGCAGATAGTAGGCGTTGATGGCCTTGAGCGTCCGGAAATCGTCGCGCAGGGGGAACTGATCCTGCGTGTATTTCTCAAAATCGGTCATATAGCTGCCGTCGCGCAGCGCCGCAAGCGTCAGCGCCGGGCGCTGGGTCAGCTTGCGCCGCTCACTGTCGGAGAAATCCGCAGCGGGGCGCAGCCACGCGCCAAGGGTCAGTGCTGCGAAAACAAGCCCCACAAGCAGGGTGCAGAGCAGATTGCGATGTTGTTTCATGGCGAGTCCTCCTGTCAGAAGCGGAAGTAGAGGAAGGGGTTATAGGAGCCGTCCACCAGATAGGCCGTGCAGAGCAGCAGCAGCGCTACCAGCGCCAGCGGCTCGACCACGGCGGTGATGCTGCCGCCGTAGCGCGTGGCGCGCAGACGGAACCAGAGCTGGCGGGGCAGGGGTGTTGCGCCCACGATGGCCACCAGCAGCAATATGCCATAGCTGCGCAGCGCGTAGACCAGCTCCGCCGAGACAAGGGGGTAGCCGCCCGCGCCGAACATGGCGCCAAGATACTGGCCAAGCTGCGTCAGACTGCCCGCGTCAAAGATGACGAAGCTGATGAGAATCAGCGGCAGCACATAGACATGCCGCAGCACGCGGCTGCGCTTCAGCGGGCGCAGCAGCCAGCGCTTCTCCACAACCAGCAGCACCGCGAAAAACAGCCCCCAGAGGATGAAGTTCCACGCCGCGCCATGCCAGAAACCGGTCAGCAGCCAGACCACGAGAATGTTGAAAAGCTGCCGCAGCGGGCGCACGCGGTTGCCGCCCAGGGGAATATAGACATAGTCGCGGAACCAGGAGCCCAGCGACATATGCCAGCGCCGCCAGAATTCCGTGATGCTGCCGGAGATGAAGGGATAGTCGAAGTTTTCCAGGAAATCGAAGCCGAAAAGCTTGCCCAGGCCGATGGCCATGTCGCTGTAGCCGGAGAAGTCGAAATAGATGTGCAGCGAGTAGGCCAGCGCATAGAGCCAGAAAAACAGCACGGATTTGTCCGCGGAAGCGCGGAAGCTGTCGCAGAGCGCGCCAAGCAGATTGGCCAGCAGAATTTTCTTGCCCAGTCCCGTCAGGAAGCGCCGCAGACCGGTGGCAATTTTGTCGAGGCTGTGGCTGCGGCTGCGAAGCTGCTGCGCAACGTCGCGGTAGCGCACAATCGGCCCGGCGATGAGCTGCGGGAACAGCGCGACATAGGTCGCAAGATCGATGGGGTTGCGCTGCGCGGGCACCTCGGCGCGGTAGACGTCCACCGTGTAGCTCAGAATCTGGAAGGTGTAGAAGCTGATGCCGATGGGCAGCGCGATGCGCAGCAGCGGCAGCGACAGACCGGTGACGGCGTTGAAATTGTCAATGAAAAAGTCCGCGTATTTGAAGTAGCCCAGCATACTCAGGCTGCTGACAACGGAGAGAATGAGCAGCAGCCGCGCCAGCCGGGGCTTCGGTCGGGCGCGCTCAATGAGCAGGCCGAAGACATAGCCCAAGGCGATGGCCAGCAGCATCCAGATCACATAACGCGGCTCGCCCCAGGCGTAGAAGACCAGACTGCTCAGCAGCAGCACGCTGTTCTTCAGGCGGCGCGGCGCAAGCGTATAGAGCAGGAGCACGCAGGGGAGAAAATAGTAAAGAAACGGAATGCTGGAAAAAAGCAAGAACGCCAGCTCCTTTCGGTTTGGATTCCGGAGGGGGGAGAGGCAGCCTCCGGCGCAGCGGGTGCTGCGTGAAAAAATCGGGGGATCGGGCGCAAGCGCGGCGACCCCCCGAGTCGGTAAAGAAATTCGGAGTGATTTAGATATTACTCAACCATTGCCGGTGCGTCAACCAGAACGGCAGCGGTGGCGTCCACCGTGGCGCAGGCGGCGATCAGGTTGTCGATGTTGCCCTCGTGACCGTAGGCGATGACCAGATAGTCACCAACCTGCACAACGGCGACCTTGTCGGGGAAGCCGCACATCCACTGCTGCGACTGAATGCTGGCCTGATAAGCTGCGGCGAAGTCGGCAGCCTGCGCAGCGTCCTTGAGCTTGACGACCGCAGAGCAGAAGGTGTTGGTGTTCATCATGTGCTGCAGGGTGGCCGCGTCGTCCTCGAGCTGGTCGTAGAGCTCGTCGGTCACATGCAGGAGGTACTTGAAGCTGTCGGCGTTGTCGGCGTTGAGCACGAACTGTGCGGGCGCCTCGGCGCTGTGGTCGGCGTCACCACCGGCGCAGGCAAACTTGTTGTCCTCGCCGTAGGCGGCCCAGATTGCGGTGTAGAGGTCGAGAGCGGAGCCGATGGTGATGGGCTCAGCGTCGCTGGAGTCGGGGATTTCCTCGCTGCTGGAGTCGGGGGTCTCGTCGCTGCTGGACTCGGGCGCGGGCGTGGAGGAGTCGGCGCTGCTGTCGTTGTTGGCGTCGGGCTGCTTTGCGCCGCAGCCGGTCAGCGCCAGCACGGAGGCGAGCATCAGAATGGCGAGCAGGAGAGAGATGGTCTTTTTCATGGTGTTGGTTTCCTTTCCTTGTTGAGATTTGAATGGTTTGGGGTTGTTGCGGGGCCGCTATTGACGGCTTGCGCTGACGCGCAGTGTGCTCAGATCTTCGCTCAGGCAGGCGCACACCAGAATCTGCACCCCGTCGCCCTCCAGCGTCAGGGTGAAGCGCTCCTGTGCGCCCAGGTCGAGCAGCCACAGCAGGTCGCTCTCCGCCGTGAGGCGGAGGCTGTCGCAGGGGTTGCCGCTGCTGTCGAGCAGGCTGCTGCCCGCGCCGGCGGTCAGGGTGAGGGCTGTGCCCTGCGGTGCAAGGTGCAGGGGCACCTCGGTTCCGCCACCCGTGCGGAGCTGCATGGTCGAAATCAGCGGCAGCTCTGCCGTTTCGCCGGACAGAAGCGCCGCCTCACCGACGCGCAGGACGGGCGCGTCCCCACGCGGCAGGGTCAGATACACAGCGCCCAGGAGCAGCGCAAGGCAGGCAGCAAGAGCCACATAGTGCGTAAGCACGGCCGGAACGCGGTGCTTGCGCGGCATGGGTGTGCGCGCCTCTGCAATCAGGTCGTCGTCGATGGCGCCCATGGAACGCAGCAGTAAATCAGGATCCATAGTATCTGCCGTCCTTTCCGGGAATTATACAGTGATACCGTCGCGCTGCAAATGCAGCCGGAGCTTTTGCCGCATCCGAAACAGGAGAGACTTGACGCGGCTCTCGCTGATGCCAAGCGCCTGGGCGATGGCGGCGATGCTGTCGCAGTAGAAGTAGCGGCAGACAAAGGCGCGCCGGTCGAGTGGCTTCTGCGTGCGCAGAAAGTCGCTGATGCTTGCGGCGATGCGGCCTTCGTCCTGCGTTTGCGGCCGTCCGTCCGGGATGCACTCGCTCAGCTCGTCGAGGGAGAGCGCCAGCGTATCCCCGGCGCGCTTGTCGGCGTGCCGGTGGCGGTAGCGGTTGATGGACAGATTCCGCGCCAGCCTGCCGAAATATGCGGCCAGCCGCGTCGGGCGCTCCGGCGGAATGCTGCGCCAGGCGGCAAACCAGGTGTCGCTGACGCATTCCTCGCTGTCGCAGGCGTCGTGGAGGATATTCATGGCGATGGTGGTGCAGTAGGCGCCGTACTGCCGGGCGGATTCCGCGATGGCGCGCTCGTCCCGGGTCAGATACAGAGCCAGAAGCTGTTCGTCGTTCATGCAGTCACCTCGTATCACTGCGTCCCTGCCTATATAGACAGAAAAAAGGTGCGGCAGGTTGCAGCTTTGCGAAATTTTTTTCAGAAATTTTTTTGCGGCTCTGCGTCTCTGGCCAGTCGCTTTTCCAGAACAGCCGCGTTATATTGCGTCAGATAGATGCGCCGCATCCCGAATTCTTCGGTGAGGACGAAGCTTTTCGGCAATCGGCCCGAGACGTCGATGATCTCGCCCTGCTGCTCCGCCTGCGCCAGAAAGCTGCGGGTGTGGCGCGAGGCGCTGGTGTTGTCCAGATCGAAGATGCCGAGAATGCTCTGCGTCCGGACGGAGAAGTCAGAGCCGATGGATAAATACATGCAGCAAGCTCCCTTCCTCAGTTTACCCGGCTGCGCTCAGCGCAGCATATGGCAGTGCGAAATTCCGTAGTAGCGCAGACAGGCCACGGCCTGCGCGTCCAGGCGTTCGCCGCAGATGGCAATGGGAATCGCCGGCGGACAGGAAACGCCCGGCTGCGCCAGAACCCGGCCAACGCAGTCCTCCACCGGCAGACAGACCGACGGCGCAAGCAGCGCCTCGCGCGGCGTGCAGACCTGCGGCAGACGCGGCGGCAGGGGAGGGGTCTGCGTCAGCGGCGTCCGGCGCGGCAGGCGCAGCAGAGCCTCCTCCAGACGATGCAGACCGGCCTCGCCGGTTTCCGGGCTGAGCATCGCAACCAGAAAATCCGGATCGGAAAATTCGCAGACGATGCCCTGCGCCGCGAGGCAGGCGGCCAGCTCTGTGCCGCTGTAGCCGTAGGGCTTCGTGCGCAGCGTGAGCTTCAGGGGCTCCTGCCCGGCCAGCGTGTAGCCGTGGCTGCGCAGCCGCGCGCGGCAGGTCTGCGCCGCCTCTGCCAGCGCGCCCAGGCGCGCGGGATAGTCCGTCGCCAGGCGGCGGTTGACCGCGTCCAGCGATTGCAGAATCAGGTAGGAGGGGCTGGTCGAGGCAAACAGGGCCATCGCCTGCGCCGCCTGCGCGCGCAGCGAGGGCGGCAGGCTTTCGGCCAGGTGCAGATAAGCGCCGCCCGTGAGCACGGGCAGCGTTTTGTGCGCCGAATCGCAGCAGAGCTGCGCGCCCTGCGCAATGGGGTGCGGCGCGCCGGGCAGGAAGCGCAGGTAAGCGCCGTGTGCATTGTCGATCAGCAGCAGCGCGCCATACGCCCGGCAGACCTGCGCCAGCGCGGGAATGTCAAGCAGATTGCCCAGATAATCCGGGCTGGTGAGGTAGACCGCCGTGGGTGTCGGCTCCATTGCCGCCAGCGCGCGGCGCAGCGTCTCCGCTGTAATGTTGCAGGACAGCAGACTGTCACTGTCGCCCTGCGCCGGATAGAGCCAGCGCAGCTCCAGCCCCAGCAGCGCCGCCGCGCTCAGAAAGCTGCGGTGGGCGTTGCGCCCGGCCGCAATAAGCGGGCTGCGCCCCTGCTCGAGGGCGTGCAGGCGGGCAAGACAGAGCATGGCGCGGATGGCCAGCGAGGAGCCTTCGGTGGAGTAAAGCGTTGCGGCCGTGCCGAAGCAGCGGGCGGCGTTATCCTGGCTGCGGCGCAGAACGCCCTGCGCCGCGTAGAGCACGTCTGCGCCGTCGATCTCGGTGATGTCCAGGCGCTCGACTGTGCCTGCGCCCTTGTGACCGGGCATATGCAGCCGCAGGGCGCCGCTGTCGGCATAGCGCCGGACAAAGTCACACAGCGGGGTGTCCATGCTTATTCGTTCTCCAGCGCGCGGGCGGCCTCAAGCATGATGGCGCACTCCATGCGCTTACGGAACAGCTCACAGCCGTAGCTGTAGACGCCGGTGATGGCGCCGGTTGCGTGGTAGGCGTTGGCGGCGCAGCCGCCGGAGCAGTAGAGCTTGGCCCAGCAGTCGCGGCATTCCGGGCGGGCGTAGACATTGCAGGCGGAGAACTGCTCCTGCATGGCGCGGTTGGTCACGCCCTGCCAGACATCGCCCAGGCGGAACTGCTCCTCGCCCACAAACTGGTGGCAGGGGTAGAGGTCGCCCCAGGGGGTGACGGCCATATATTCCGTGCCGGAGCCGCAGCCGGAGACGCGCTTATAGATGCACGGGCCGCCCTTGAGG
>CAYXIN010000036.1:0-17154 GCA_964465395.1 uncultured Oscillospiraceae bacterium
AAATGCTGCGGGATATCCGGAAGGACACCGTGGACTGGGACCCCAACTTCGACGAGAGCCGAAGGGAGCCCCGTGTGCTGCCCAGCCGCTTCCCCAATCTGCTGGTCAACGGCTCCTCCGGCATCGCCGTCGGCATGGCCACCAATATTCCGTCGCATAATCTCACCGAGGTCATCAACGCCTGCCTGTGCGTGCTGGAAAATCCGGAGGCCACCCTCAGCGACCTGATGGAGCACATCACCGGCCCGGATTTCCCGACGAAGGGCCTGATTCTGGGTCGCGCCGGCATCCGCAGCGCCTATGCCACCGGCCGCGGCCGCATCACGCTGCGCGCGCGCGTGGAGCTGGAGGAATTCGGCCAGAGCCGCCAGCGCATCATCGTCACCGAGATTCCCTATCAGGTCAATAAGCGGATGCTGATTAAGAATATGGCCGACCAGGTCAACGAGAAGCGGCTCGACGGCATCTCCGCCATCCGCGATGAGTCTGACCGCAACGGTATGCGCATCGTCATCGAGCTTAAGCGCGAGGCCAATGCGCAGGTGGTGCTCAACCGGCTCTATGCCCAGACGCAGATGCAGTCCACCTTCGCGGTCAATATGCTGGCGCTGGTCAAAAATCAGAGCCAGCCGAAGGTGCTCTCGCTGCGCGAGATGCTCGACGAATACCTCGCCCATCAGGAGGAGGTCGTCGTTCGCCGCACGCGCTATGACCTGCGCAAAGCGCAGGAGCGCGCCCACCTGCTCGAGGGTCTGATTATTGCGCAGGATCACATCGATGAGGTCATTCGCATCATCCGCTCGCGCTATGACGACGCGAAGGAGGCGCTGATGCAGCGCTTCCAGCTCAGCGAGATTCAGGCGCAGGCAATTCTGGATATGCAGCTCAAGCGCCTGCAGGGGCTGGAAAAGGAAAAGCTCCTTGCCGAGTATCATGAGCTGGAGGAAAAAATTGCCTACTACCAGAAGGTGCTGGGCGACATGGAGCTGGTGAAGCAGATCGTCCGCGACGAGCTGACCGCCATCCGCGACAAGTATGGCGACGCGCGCAAGACCGAGATTCAGGATGTTGAGGACGAGATCGATGACGAAGACCTGATTGAGGAGGAGGACTGCTGCTATACCCTCTCCAACGGCGGCTACATCAAGCGCCTGCCGGTGGATACCTACCGCGCGCAGAAGCGCGGCGGCCGCGGCATCTCCGGCCAGAGTCTCAAGGAGGAGGACTATATCCGCAGCCTCTTTGTGGCCTCAACCCATGACTATCTGCTCTTCTTCACCAACACCGGCCGCGTCCACCGCAAGAAGGGCTATCTGATCCCCGAGGCCGGGCGCACCGCGCGCGGCAGCTATATCGGCAATGTCCTGCCGCTGGAAAACGGCGAACGCGTCACGGCGATGCTGCTGACGCGGGATTTCCCGGAGGATGAATACCTGATGATGGTCACGCGCCGCGGCACAGTCAAGCGGATGCTGCTCAGCGACATCTACACCGCGCGCAAGGCGGGCATTCTCGTGCTCACCCTCGACGAGGGCGACGAGCTGATCGCCGTGCTGAAAACCGGTGGCGTGGATAACATTCTCCTTGCCACGCGGCAGGGCATGGCCATCTGCTTCAATGAGAGCGATGTGCGCTGCATGGGCCGCATGGCTACCGGCGTGCGGGGCATCCGCCTGAGTGAGGATGATGCGGTCGTGGCCGCCGCCGTCGCCCAGCCGGGCAAAACGCTGCTGACCGTGACCGAGCGGGGCTTTGGCAAGCGCACCCCGGTCGAGCAGTATATGCGCGGCGACGAGGTGCAGGGGCGCGGCGGCAAGGGCCTGCGCAACTATCGCCTGACCGGGAAAACCGGCGCGGTCGCCGGTGCAGCGGTTGTCAGCGACACGGATGACGTGCTGCTCATCGAGTCCGGCGGTGTGGTGCTGCGCACCCCCGCGGAGGAAATCAGCGTCTATGGCCGCGATACCCAGGGCGTCATCCTCATGCGCATTGAGGAGGGCAATCGCCTCATCGCCCTCCAGACCACCGAGGCCGAGGCGCAGCCGGAGGCCGGGGAATGAAAACACTTTTGCACATCTGCTGCGCGCCCTGTGCAAACCAGTGCGTAGAGGTGCTGCGTGGCGACGGTGTGGAGCTGCATGGCTTCTGGTATAATCCCAACATCCACCCCTTCACTGAGTACCGCAGCCGCCGCAACTGCCTGCGCGACTATGTCCAGGCGGTCGGGCTGCCGCTGCTTGAGCGCGATGAATATGCGCTGCGCCCCTTCATTCGCGAGGTGGCGCAGGAGATTGAGGGCCGCTGCGTGAAATGCTACACCATGCGTCTGTATGCCGCGGCGCAGACCGCTGCGGCGGGCGGCTTCGACAGCTTCACCTCATCGCTGTTCATCAGCCCCTATCAGAATCATGATCTGCTGCGCGAGGTGGCCGAGCGCGCCGCGCTGGATTGCGGCGTGCGCTTCCTCTACCGCGATTTCCGCCCCTATTTCCGCGCGGGGCAGGATTATGCCCGCGCGCATGAGATGTATATGCAGAAATACTGCGGCTGCGTTTTCTCGGAGGAGGAGCGTTACCTCAAGCCCGCGCGCCGCATTCCCTGAGGGAGAAAAAAATCCGGCCGGATGCCATCCAGTCGGCCAGAGCAGCAGCACGCCCGGCAGAAAAACTGCCGGGCGTGCCTGTTTCTATTATGTTTTTTTGCACAGCCGCCTGCCTCCCTGTGCAGGAAATCGTGGGAACGCCGTGCGGCCGCGACTGCTGAAGCCGTCTCAGTCCAGCGCAAGCCCGAGATAGGCGCACTGCGGCGCGGGCTGCGCCGCCAGTGGCCGCAGCATCCCGAAGGGCTGTTCGTCGCCCTGTGTGCGCACCTCCACGCGGGTGCAGCCCAGGTGCGCCGCCAGTGCCGCTGCCGCCGTCTCGCAGTCGGGCAGCAGCTCCTTGAGAACCAGCGTGCTGCCCCAGCGCTCCGCCGCCGCGCAGCAGATCATCTGCGGCGTTTCAATGCGGAACAGGCCCGCACCGCTGTGCCGCCCAACCGAATCCTGCCAGCGCAGCAGCGGCAGGGGATACTCCACATAGTCGCCATAGAGCTGCAAGGCACGCAGCGCCTCATATTCCTGCGGCCGCAGCGCGCCGATAGCGGCGCTGCCACCGGCGGAAAGCGCATACTGCCGGTGGTAAAAGCAGGTCTGATAGCCGCGTTTGGAATAAAAATCGAATTTTTCCGCGCCATCCGGAACCAGTGCGGCGAAGGCTGCGCCCCGCGCGGCCTCCTGCTGCGCGGCGTAGTCCAGCAGCCGCGTGCAAAGCCCGCGCCCGCGGAAGCGCGCCGCCGTGCAGACGGCATAGAAATAGGCGCAGGTGTGGCTCTGGCCGCAGTCATCCACCAGCGTGGTGGGCAGAGCGCAGAGCATCGCCGCAGGCGTCTGCCCCTCCTGCGCCAGATAGACCCGGATTTCGGGGAAAAGCTGTGCAAAAAAGCGGGCAATGTCCTCCGGCCTGTCGCCAAAGCTGGCCTGCCACAGCGCCGTCAGCGCCGGAAGGTCGGCGCGCCCGGCCAGGCGCATCATGTGCGCGCCTCCGCGATCCACTTTTCCAGCAGCAGATCGGGGAAATAGCTCTCCTTCGCGCGGCGCAGACCCTCAATGCCCATGTCATCCTCGCGGTTGAGGAAGCGCAGCTCCGGGTGCCGCGCCTGAAGGAAGCGGGCAAACTCGCGGTTGACCATCGGATAGGCGCCGTTGACCTCCGCCAGAGCTTTCTCAAAATTCACGTCGAAGGTATCCTCGCGGATGCGGTTGCCCATCGAGAAGCCGACCATGCCCTCGGCCGTTTCCAGAAGGATGCCCTCCATGTGCAGCGCCTCAAAGTGGTCGAAGGCGCGCGCAATGGCCACGCGCTCGCCATCGTAGGCGCTGGGATCATGCATCGCGGCGTGCGCCGTGTACCAGCGCTCGGTGAAGGCGCGGCAGGCGTCGAGATGCTGCGGCGTCAGCTCCACAACGCGATAATCCGGCCAGGCGGCCTCAAAGCGGTTGCAGTGGTTGCGCTTGGCTTGCAGGCGCTTGCCGCGAAGCTGGGTCAGGCGCTCAATGTCATAAACATAGTCGAAATTGTCGCGCACGGGGTAGAAGGACAGCTCACCGGGGTAGAGCGCGTTGACGCGCGAAACCTCCTCCTGTGTCAGACCGAACAGGCGGAAGGGAATGCCGCGCGCGCGGGCATCCTCGCGCAGCGCGTCCAGCGCGGGGCGGAGCTGCGCCGTCAGCGGAACCTGATAGAAGCAGCCGCCGTCAAAACGGCTGAGCACAAGCGGCAGCCCGTCGAGAAAGGCGATGCGCTGGTCGCCCCAGAGAAAGAGATTGGTGAAGGAATACTCGCAGCCGTGTCCTGCCGCGGTGTAAAGCACCCGGTGCAGCGCCTCGCGCGCCGCCGGGTCGATTTTCTGGAATTGCATAAAACACCTCGTTCAAATTGTGGAGTACAGCACTCTCATTTTGTTTATATTATATACCAAAATGACGCCCTTGTCCATCCGCCGCGCGAAAAAAGCGCCACATTGCCGGAGGGCAGAAAACTGCACAATTTGCCTCTCTCTGCCGCCGCGCGTTATGTCAAGGGGATATGCAGCGCCTTGCAATTCCACAGGCACACACAGCTTGTTCAAAATTCTGTTCAAAATGTGCAAAACCCTTGAAACATGGCTTTTCGTTTTGCACAGCCCCCTGTGGACAGGCGGATGGGCTGTGCATATGCGGCTGAATAAGCGCTGGCTGCGCCGGTTTCGATAACCGCAAACAGCGTGAGGTTTTGGAGCTTATGTTAACAAAATCGCGTTGCATTTTGTCGAAAAACGTCGGAAAAGCACAAGAATGGGCGCCTTTTGTCTGCTCTCTTACAAGGCTTTTGGGGCCATTTTGCCGGGGCGACCGGCGATATGCTGAATTTTTCGCGCCGGGCAATTTTTCTCTTGACAGGCACCACCGCGGACGATTGACAAAGCGCGTAATCGTGTGTAGAATACTCTTGCGACTATTTCAAGAGATTCAGGAGAGAAAATTATGAAAGAATGCTATGCTGCGCTGGGCGTTTCCCCGGCCGTGCTGGAATACGGAGAGTCGGTGCTGCGCGGACTGCGCGCGCGCTTCACAGAGGTGGACGCCACAGCCGAATATAATCAGGCCAAGGTGCTGGCCGCCATGCAGAAAAACCGCGTCAACGCTGCCTGCTTTGCCGCCACAACCGGCTACGGCTACGATGACGTGGGCCGCGACAATCTCGAGCGCGTCTATGCCGACACCTTCCACACCGAGGCCGCGCTTGTCCGCCCGCAGATCACCTGCGGCACGCACGCGCTGACCGTCGCGCTGTCGGCCAATCTGCTGCCCGGCGACGAGCTGCTCTCGCCCGTCGGCGCGCCCTATGACACGCTTGAGGAGGTCATCGGTATCCGCCCCTCCCCCTGCTCCCTGCGAGAGTATGGCGTGCACTATCGCCAGGCCGAGCTTCTGCCGGATGGCAGCTTTGACTATGAGGCCATCCGCGCCTGCGTGAATCCGCGCACCAAAATGGCCACCATCCAGCGCTCGAAGGGCTACTCCACCCGCCCGACCTTCTCTGTGCAGCAGATCGGGGAGCTGATTGCCTTTCTGAAATCCCTCAAACCGGATATCATCTGCATGGTGGATAACTGCTATGGCGAGTTTGTAGAGCGCATCGAGCCCAGCGACGTCGGCGCGGATCTCGTGGTCGGCAGCCTCATCAAAAATCCCGGCGGCGGTCTGGCGCCCATCGGCGGCTATATCTGCGGCGGCCGCAGCTATGTCGAGCGCTGCGCCTATCGCCTCTCCGCCCCCGGTCTCGGCCAGGAGGTCGGCGCCAACCTCGGTCTGCTGCCGAGTCTGTATCAGGGCTTTTTCCTCGCGCCGACCGTCGTCGCGGGTGCGCTCAAGGGCGCGATCTTTGCCGCCGCGCTCTATGAGCGACTGGGCTTCCGCGTCGTGCCCGATGGCACACAGTCACGCCACGACATCATTCAGGCTGTCGAGCTGGGCTCCCGCGAGGCGATGATCGCCTTCTGCAAGGGTATTCAGGCCGCCGCGCCTGTGGACAGCTATGTCGATCCCCTGCCCTGGGCGATGCCAGGCTACGAAAATGAGGTCATTATGGCCGCCGGTGCCTTTGTGCAGGGCTCATCGATTGAGCTGTCGGCCGATGGCCCGATCCGCCCGCCCTACGCGGTCTATTTTCAGGGAGGCCTGACCTGGTACCACGCCAAGCTTGGCATCCTCCTGTCGCTGCAAAAGCTGATCGATGGCGGCTTTGCCACGCTGCCGCAGGTCTGAGCAGAAATTCTGAAAGAAAGCTGGTTTGAACCATGAAGTATCGCGTTACCGCATTTTTTGTTCTCGTTTCTCTGCTGGCCACGCTGCTGGCCGGCTGCACAGGGATGCCCGCGCCCGTTGCGGACGAAAGCGACCGCCCCGCGCAGGATTCCGTCTCCGGCGAGTCGGATTCGGATATTGTTGCCTTCCGCCCGGTGGACTGCGGCGTGCAGGCGCAGGGAAGCTATGCCTTCCCCTTCCTCGGCATGACGCTGCGTCTGCCGGAGGCGCTCCTGTCCCGCGTGGACAGCCGCGCGGTCTTTGTTTTCACGCTTGAGGACTACACCGCTGAGGGCGAGATTTCCTACGCCCTGCTGCGCTTCTCCCTGCCGACGCAGGCGCAGCAGCAGGAGGAGGGAATGTCCGTCGATATTTTCTCCTGGGAGGAGGCCCTGCCGAAGCTGGGCGCAATCGGCGTCTACCTGAAGGAGCAGACCGCCAGCCTGGATGCGCTGACCGGCTGCGACAGCCATCAGAAGCTGGGTCAGAGTGAAGATGGCCGCTATGAATACTATCTGAGCACCCATTCTGCGGCGGATGCCGACTGCGTGGCGCTGCTGGAGCAGACGGAGCTGACCCTCAGCCCGATGCATGTGCTTGACCTCAGCCTCGGCTACACGGCCTTCTCGGAGGACCGTCTCGACGGCGTGCAGAATGTCGGCAGCTTTGAGACGACTGATGTGTTCGGCAATGCTGTCACGCAGGCGGTCTTTGCCGACTATGACCTGACGCTGGTGAATATCTTTGCGACCTGGTGCAACCCCTGTGTGCAGGAGATGCCAGAGCTGGAGAAGCTCCGCCAGAGCTATGCGGACAAGGGCATCCGCCTGGGTATCGTCGCCGTGGTGATGGATGTCAACACCGCCACAGGCATCGACGAGGATGCGCTGGCGCGCGCACAGGCGCTCAGCGAGCGCAGCGGCGCGCAGTTTCCGATGATTCTCCCCGACGCGGGCGGCATGAATGGCCGTCTGGTCGGCATCGCGGCCTATCCGGAGAGCTTCTTCGTGGACAGCGCGGGCAACATCGTCAGCGAGCCTTATGTCGGCGCGAATTCGCTGGCCGGCTGGACGCAGATCGTCGAGGCCGAGCTGGCCAACCTGAACGGATGAGGCGCCGCGAGGTGCCCCGCTGGGTCGGGCTCTGCGTGATGGGCTGCGGGCTTGCGCTGCTGGTCTACGGCGCGCTGCGCGGCGAGGCGGCGGTCGTTTTGAAGAAGGCCATCAATATCTGTCTGGAGTGTATCGGAATTGGCTAAACGGAAAAAGGGCGCGGGTCTGCGCCATGGGGTGCAGACCCTCTGGGCCCTGCTGAGCAACAGCTACCTGATCGGCTTCGTGCAGGGAAAAATATACCGGGGCAGACTGAAAACGCTCTGCGTGCCGGGCATGAACTGCTATTCCTGCCCCGGCGCGCTGGGGGCCTGTCCCATCGGCGCGATGCAGGCGGTCATCGGAAGCTGGAATTTCAAATTTGCCTTCTACATTGCGGGCTTCCTGATGTTTGTCGGCGCGCTGGTCGGGCGCTTTGTCTGCGGCTGGCTGTGTCCCTTCGGGCTGATTCAGGAGCTGCTGCATAAAATTCCCTTCCCCAAAAAGCTGCGCAGCTTCCGGGGCGACCGGCTGCTGCGCGGACTGAAATATGTGATTCTTCTGGTGTTTGTGATCCTGCTGCCGCTGTATCTGGTGGATCTGCTGGGACAGGGCGCGCCCTGGTTCTGCAAGCTCCTGTGCCCGGTCGGTACGCTCGAGGGCGGCATCCCGCTGGTGCTGCTGAATAAGGCGCTGCGCAGCACGGTCGGCTGGCTCTATGCCTGGAAAACCGTGATTCTGGTCGTGACGCTGCTGGTGTCGATTGTGATTTATCGGCCATTTTGCAAGTATATCTGCCCGCTTGGTGCGATTTATTCGGTGTTTAATCCCATTTCGGTTTTTCGCTACCGCGTGGAGCCGTCCAAATGTATTGGCTGCGGCGCCTGTGCCGCAGCCTGCGAAATGGGCTGCGACCCGACAAAGCAGGCCAACAGCCTCGCTTGCATCCGCTGCGGCGCCTGCAAGCGCGCCTGTCCGACCGGCGCAATCTGCGCGGGCTTCCGCGCGCTGAAAAAAGAGACCGCCAGCCCGGAGCAGCCGCAGGCGTGAAATGTCCCCGCCATGAGCGCCGTCCGAAAAAAGCAAAAACGGGATGTTTCCCGCGTAGACGCTGCCTGAAAAAAGAAGAAACGGGGTGTTCTCCCGTATAGGTGTTGCCTGAAATGAAGCAAAGGTCGTGTATCCACTGCGATACACGACCTTTGTTCTTGGCTCTCCCACTGGGAGAGCTGTCACCGGAGGTGACTGAGAGGGCTGCGCTCCTGAATAATCCGGTCGATTTGTTCGCACACAGCACGGAAATTTTCATCGACATCCCGGTTGGAGAAGCGCAGAACCTCCAAGCCCTGTGCATTCAAAAAAGCGGTACGCTCCGAATCGTGCGGCATACCCTTCGACTCATAATGCTGAGAACCGTCCAGCTCAATGACCAGTCTGGCTGATGCGCAGTAAAAATCTACAATATAGCTGCCAATGATTCGCTGCTTATAGATTTTTACTGGATATTTGCGGAGAAAAAGAAACCAAAGCTTGCGCTCATGCGGTGTCATCTCTCTGCGAAGACGCCGGGCATTTTCTAATTGGCTGTTGTCTTTTGGTATGCTCATAGTTTCTACTCCTACTCTATTCTATTATGTAGTTTGTACGCCCTCTCAGGCGGCTGCGCCGCCAGCTCCCCCAGAGGGGGAGCCAAGGGGCGTGCGTATGTCTGCCGGACTCCTTATTCTTGGCTCTCCCACTGGGAGAGCTGTCACCGGAGGTGACTGAGAGGGAAATCTAAATCCGCACCTTACACTCGGCTTTCCCACTGAGTACACCCTCTCAGGCGGCAATGCCGTCCGCTCCCCCAGAGGGGAAGCCAAGGGATGTGCGTATGCCTGCCGGACTCCTTATTCTTGGCTCTCCCTCCGGGAGAGCTGTCACCGAAGGTGACTGAGAGGAAAATTCAAATCCGCACCTTACACTCGGCTTTCCACCTGAGTATGCCCTCTCAGGCGGCAATGCCGCCAGCTCCCCCAGAGGGGGAGCCAAGGGGCGTGCGTATGCCTGCCGGACTCCTTATTCCTGGCTCTCCCACTGGGAGAGCTGTCACCGGAGGTGACTGAGAGGAAAATTCGAATCCGCCATCTCCGCTACTTGGCTCTCCCTCCGGGAGAGCTGTCACCGGAGGTGACTGAGAGGGAAATTCAAATCCGCACCTTACACTTGGCTTTCCCCCTGAGTACGCCCTCTCAGGCGGCAATGCCGTCCGCTCCCCCGGAGGGGGAGCCAAGGGGGGATACGAGGGGCCTGGTTTTGCGGGAATAACAAAAAAGCTCAGAGTCACTTGACTCTGAGCGGATTTGGAGCTGCTATCCAGATTCGAACTGGAGACCTCATCCTTACCAAGGATGCGCTCTACCTGCTGAGCTATAGCAGCATTTCAGACAGCTTTTGTATTATATCAGTAAGTGCCGCGCCTGTCAACACCTTTTTTCAAAATTTTTCAGTTTTTTTCCTGCCGCAAACGTGCTATAATCGGACAGGATAAGACCATCCCAAAGGAGAAAGACAAAATGAAGACCCTTTTAATCGTTGTTGATGTGCAAAATGATTTTGTCAGCGGCGCACTCGGCACCCCCGAGGCGCGCGCCATCCTGCCGGCCGTGAACGAAAAGCTGGCCGCCGCGCAGGAGGTACTTTTCACGCTCGACACCCACGGCCCGGACTACGCCCAGACGCAGGAGGGTCGCCTGCTGCCGATTCCCCACTGCCTGCGCGGTAGCTGGGGTCATGCGCTGGCCGACGGTCTGGACGCCCCGGCAAACGCGCCGCGTCTGGAGAAGCCAACCTTCGGCTCGGTCGTGCTGGGTGAGCTGGTGCGCAGCCGCTTCCAGGCCGGGGAGATTGACTGCGTGGAGCTGGTCGGCCTGTGTACGGATATTTGCGTCATCTCGAATGCGCTGCTGCTGCGCGCGTTCTGCCCGGAGCTGCCCATCGCGGTGGACGCCGCCTGCTGCGCCGGTGTCACGCCGGAGAGCCACCGCAACGCGCTGCTTGCCATGCGGCAATGCCAGATCACGATCCGCAATGCGCCCGCCATCGACTGAAATGCAGCTTGCGTTCCGCGCAAAAGCATGGTATGATAGAGCCAGAAGCAAAACGGCCCCCTCACAGGCCGTTATGACGGCTTGCCGCCGCATCCGCAGAAAAGGAGTCGGAAACTATGGATGAACACAGCAGAATTCCAGGCGCAGAATCCATGCGCGCCCCCGCAGAGGTGCCGGGCGTGGAGGACGCGACCCGTCCCCTGCCCGACGCGGAGCATTTTGCGGCCTCCTCAAAGCTGCCGCCGCTGTCCGCGCTGACGGACACCGCGCGGCAGATGCCCCTGCCCGCGCCGACGCAGGCCATTGCGCCGCAGCGACCGCGCCGCCGCTGGTATCACCGGCTCGGTCGCGTCGGGCTGTTCCTCCTGAAGTGGGTCGTGGCGCTGGTTCTGGCGCTGGCGATTCTGGCCGGGGGACTGGTCGGCTATCTGACCGTCACGGAGTACCGCCCCGCCTACGCGGAGAAGGCCGACAGCGGCGTCACGCGTGTCACGCGCCGCTACGCGGGCGGCAGTCTGCGCATCCTCACCTTCAACACCGGCTATGGCGCGCTGGGCGCGGAGGCGGATTTCCTGCTCGATGGCGGCAGCAGCGTCAATCCGGACTCCGAGGAGCTGGTGGTCAAAAATATGCTGGGCATCGAGGAAATCCTCCGCGCCGCCGATGCAGACGTCCTTCTGTTGCAGGAGGTGGACATCGACTCCGACCGCTCCTTTGGCCGCAATCAGTGGAAGCAGTATGAATTCGACCTCAGCGGCTATGAGACGCGCTTCGCGCTGAACTATTCCTGCGAATATGTCCCCTATCCCTTCAGCGACCGCATCGGCGCGGTGCAATCCGGCCTGGCCACCTTCAGCCGCTATGACATCCGCTCGGCCACCCGCTACAGCCTGCCCAACGGCTTCGCCTGGCCCGAGCGCGTGGCCAACCTCAAGCGCTGCCTGCTGGTGACGCGGCTGCCCATCGAGGGCTCGGAGCAGGAGCTTGTTCTGGTCAATCTGCATCTGGAGGCCTACGACAGCGGCGAGGCAAAGCAGGCGCAGACCGAGGCGCTGCTGGCTCTGCTGGAGGAGGAATATGCCAAGGGCAACTATGTCGTCGCCGGTGGCGACTTCAACCAGCTTTTCCCCGGCACGGACAGGCGCTATCCCCTGCTCGAGACCAGCAATTGGGAGCCGGGCGCGCTTGAGCGGCTCACGGGCGACTGGGCCTTTGCCTATGACGACAGCAACCCCACCTGCCGCCTGCTGAACCAGCCCTATGACCGGCGCAGCGCGCTGACGCAATACTATGTCATCGACGGCTTCATCGTCTCCCCGAATGTGACGGTGACGCAGGTCAGAACCCTCAACGAGGACTTCGCCTACAGCGATCATAATCCCGTTCTGCTGGAAATCACGCTGGAGGCGGCAGAATAAGCGCAAAAAGAACAACAGTGCGGACACCGGTGGTGTCCGCACTGTTTCGTTCATTATCGTTCATTTTCGCTCACTCAAAGCGCTTCATCTGCGCGCTCAGGTGTTTGGAGAGAATCGCAAGGCTGGCGGCCATGTTTTCGTTGTGCACCAGAATGCCCTCCGGCACGTCCAGATGCGCCGGGGCAAAATTCCAGATTGCCTTGATGCCGTTGGCGATGAGGCAGTTGCAGACCTCCTGCGCGTGGGGCGCGGGGACGGTGATGATGCCGATCAGGATATTCCAGCGCGTGCAGAGCTTGCTCAGCTCCTGCATCGGCAGCACCGGCCGCCCGCTGGCGTCGGTGCCCGCCTGGGCGGGGTCGGCGTCAAAGGCTGCGACGATATTCAAACCGTATTCTGAGAAGCCGGTGTAGCCCAGCAGGGCACGCCCGAGCTTGCCCGCGCCGATGAGCACCGCGTTGTTGGTGTTGTCGTAGCCGAGGAACTGCTCAATGTCGGTGGTCAGCGCGCTGCGGGGGTAGCCGACCTTGGGACGGCCGCTGCCGGAAACCATTGCCAGATCCTTGCGCACCTGCACCTCGCCCATATTCAGGGCGGCGGCGATGGTCGTCGCGGAAATGTGATCCGGCGCGTCCGCTGGCAGAGCCTTAAGGTAGTTCAGATAAACGGGAAGGCGCTTGAGAACGGATTTGGAAATGGTTTCGGCCATAAGATTCCTCCTTTTGATTATTCCCGCCCTCTGGCTGGCGGGGTGTGAATGCCATATTTGGCCTTGATGGGCTCCAACTGCGCAAGCTGCGCCGCGGAGAGCAGCCGCACCCGGCCAAAGGCAAGCTGATTGGCATAAATCTGGAGGCTGTGCTCCAGCGATTCCGTGCGGAAAAGGGCCTGCTCCACGTCGGTGCCCCAGGTGACGGCACCGTGGTGCTCCAGCAGCGCAGCCGTGTGCCCCGGCACAAGCGGCACAACCGATTCGGCCAGCGCCGCCGAGCCGGTTGGCGCATAGGGCGCGCAGGGCACGACGCCAAGTTGTAGTGCCGCATCCAGGCAGACCGCCTGGTCGAAGGGCTCGCCATAGGCGGCCCAGGCCGTCGCCCACGGGCTGTGGGTGTGCACCACGCCGCCGATGGAGGCATCCTGCCGGTAAATCGCCAGATGCAGCGCAATCTCACTGGACACGCGGCGGCTGCCCTCCAGAACCGTGCCGTCCGGCGCGAGGCGCACGAGCATATCTGCCCGCATCCCCGCCTTGGAGACGCCGGTCGGCGTTGCCCAGACGGTGCCATCGCTCATCCGGGCGCTGATGTTGCCGTCGTTCGCGGCGACGAAGCCGCGCTGGTAGAGGCGGTTGCCCGCCAGGAGGATGGCCTCCTTAGCTTCCTGACTGCTCTGATACACGGGACATCTCCTCCGGGAACAGCGCCCGGAAGCTCTCGTCAAAGGGCGGCCGGGCAATCCCGCGCTCGGTGACGATGCCGGCCAGCAGACTGTGGTCGGTCACGTCGAAGGCGGGGTTGTAGCACTGCACCTCCGGCAGC
Source organism: uncultured Oscillospiraceae bacterium (assembly GCA_964465395.1). Taxonomy (GTDB): domain Bacteria; phylum Bacillota; class Clostridia; order Oscillospirales; family Oscillospiraceae; genus JAZOXB01. Next base: position 13,522 of record CAYXIN010000036.1, read on the forward strand.
GCCATGGGTTTTTCAAAGAACAGCTCCTTAATCTCCGCAGGCGCGCGCTCCTCAATCGGGATATGCGCGCCGTCGGGACAGGAAAAATCAATCGTGGTCGAGGGGCCGAGGGAATAGACCGGGATGCCATAGTAGTGCGCCAGAATCGCCAGCCCGGAGGAGCCGATCTTGTTTGCCACGTCGCCGTTGCGGGCGATGCGGTCGCAGCCGAAAAAGACGGCCTGCACCCGCCCCTGCTTCATGACGAGGCTGGCCATGTTGTCGCAGATGAGCGTGCAGGGCACGCCCGCGCGCGTCAGCTCATAGCTGGTCAGGCGCGCGCCCTGCAAGAGGGGGCGCGTTTCGTCCACAAAGACGTGCAGACGCAGCCCGCGCTCCTGCGCCAGATAGAAGGGGCCCTGCGCCGTGCCGTAGCGTGAGGTGGCAATCGGCCCGGCGTTGCAGTGGGTAATGACGCCGTCGCCGTCATGCAGCAGCGACAGGCCAAATTCAGAAATGCGGCGGCACATGTCGATGTCCTCGGCATGAATGGCCGCCGCCTGCGCGTCCAGCGCCGCAAGCAGCGCCGCGCGCGGGACCTGCGCATGGGCCAGCGCGGTTTGCTCCATGCGCCGGAGCATATGTCCGAGGTTGACCGCCGTGGGGCGCGAAGCGTTCAGGTAGGCGCTCAGGCGGCAAAATTCTTCATAAAACGACGGGAAATCGGGCGCCTCAATGCCATGCGCTAGCACCGCCATCGCATAGGCGGCAAAAATACCGATGCAGGGCGCGCCGCGCACGCGCAGAGAGTGGATGGCCTCCCACATATCCTCCGCGCGCGTCAGTGTCAGGTAGCGCGTCTCATTGGGCAAGCGCGTCTGATCGAGAATGACCAGTGCGTTGCCCTCGCGCCGGACATTCTGCGCGTGGGTTACTGCCTCCAGGCTCAATCAGAGCACCTCCCCCATCGCGGCGATGCTTTCGCGCACAAGCGCGCGGAACACCGGCGCCACCGCGTTGCCGACCTCGGTGACCTCCTCATGGCTCAGCGGCGTGGCGGAAAGCCCGGCCGCCTGGTTGGTGATGCAGGAGATGCCGTACACGCGCAGACCGCAGTGACGCGCCGCCGCCGCTTCACAGGCGGTGGACATGCCCACGGCATCCGCGCCCAGCGTGATGGCCGCGCGCACCTCCGCCGGAGACTCGAAGGTCGGGCCGGTGAACTGGCAATAAACGCCCTGCTTCAGGTCAATGCCCTGATTCTGAGCGGTTTTGACAATAATTGAGCGAAGCTGCGCGTCATAGATCTCCGACATATCGGGAAAACGCGGCCCGAGCTCATCCAGATTCGGGCCGATCAGCGGATTTGGCACGAGGCACATGAGCTGGTCGGTAATCAGCATCAGATCTCCCGCGCGGAAGCTGCGGTTTGCGCCACCGGCGGCATTGGTCAGGAACAGGGCGCGCGCGCCCATCATGCGCATCAGGCGCACCGGCATCACGACCTCCTGCATGGAGTAGCCCTCATAATAGTGGACGCGTCCCTGCATGATGACCACCGGTGTCCGGCCCAGATAGCCGAAAACAAAGCGGCCCCGGTGCCCCGGCACGGTGGAAACGGGGAAGCCCGTGATCCGGCTGTAGTCCACGACCGCGACGGCGTCCAGCTCATCGGCCAGCGCGCCCAGACCGGAGCCGAGAATCAGCCCCACCGCAGGCACAAAGTCCGTGATCTGTCGAACGCAGGCAAGCGCCTGCTGAAGCGTCTCATAGGTCATCGTTGTTTCCTCCCTGCGGCCGGTTAGGTGCGCTTTTTCAGGTCCTTCAGGCGCTCGCTGAATTTCTTGAATTTTGGATGATTGGAGTCGGAACCGGCGTCCTCAAATTTGCGCAGCAGCTCCTTCTGCTCACGGGTCAGGCGGGTCGGCGTTTCGACGACGATGGTGACGAAGTGGTCGCCGCGATTCTTGCTGTTGACAAAGGGGATGCCCTTGCCCTTGAGCCGGATGGTGGTGCCGGTCTGGGTGCCCTCGTCGATGGTGTAGGCGACGGGACCGTCGATGGTCGGCACCTCGATCTGCGCGCCCAGTGCTGCCTGTGCGAAGGAGATGGGCATCTCGCAATAGACGCTCTGACCCTGGCGGGTAAAGACCGGGTGCGACTTGACCGAGACGGTGACCATCAGGTCACCATTCGGGCCGCCGTTGCTGCCCGCGCAGCCCTCGCTGCGCACGCGGAGGGTCTGGCCGTCGTCGATGCCGGCCGGGAAGCGCACGCGGGTCTTGAAATTGCGGCGCACCTTGCCCTTGCCCTTGCAGCGGTTGCAGGGGGTGCGGATAATCTTGCCGGTGCCGCGGCAATCGGGGCAGGCAGAGTCGGACTGCATGACCATGCCCATGAAATTCTGCTGGGTGCGCACAGTGCCGGTGCCGCGGCAGCGCGGGCAGGACTCGGCGTGCGTACCGGCGGCAGCGCCGCTGCCCTTGCATTCGTTGCAGTTTTCGATGCGGGAGGCGGTGACCTCCTTTTCGGTGCCGAAAGCGGCCTCCTCAAAGGTGACCTCCACGCGCGCGCCGATATCCTCGCCCCGGACGGGTGCGTTGGGGTTGCGCCGCGCGGATGTACCGCCGCCGAACAGGTCGCTGAAAATATCGCCAAAGCCGCCGAAGGGATTGCCCCCAAAGGGGTTCCCGCCGGCGTTGGGGTTGAAATTGGGATCCACACCGGCGAAGCCGAACTGATCGTAGCGCGCGCGCTTATCGGCATCGGAGAGCACCTCGTTGGCCTCGTTGATCTCCTTGAATTTGGCCTCTGCGCCGGGCTCGTGGTTCACGTCGGGGTGGTATTGGGCGGCAAGCTTGCGGTAGGCGCGCTTGATGTCCGCGTCGGAGGAATCCTTGGCAACGCCAAGCACCTCATAATAATCTCGTTTATTTTCGTTTGCCATGGTTTCACCCTCTCCTGGTGATTTGCATTCTTTCCGGCGGCCATTTGCCGCCTGTCATAAAAACAAAGCCGGGGGCGGGATGGAACGTCCCGCCCCTGTGCATGTCTGATTAGTCGTTGACTTCCTCGAAGTCGGCGTCCACGACGCCATCATCGCCGGGTGCTGCGCCGCCCTGCGCCGCGCCGGGATTCTGCTGATACAGCTTCTCGGAGACGGCGTAGAAGGCCTTCTGCACGGCGTCGGTCGCGGCCTTGATTGCCTCCACGTCGTTGCCCTTGTTCTTCTCCTTCAGGTCAGCGACGGCGGACTCGATGCCTGCCTTATCCTCGGCGCTGAGCTTGTCGCCCAGCTCGCCCAAGGTCTTCTCGGTCTGATAGATGACCTGGTCAGCCGCGTTGTGGGTATCGACCTCGTCCTTGCGGGCCTTATCCTCGGCGGCATACTGCTCAGCCTCCTTGACAGCCTTGTCAATATCCTCCTTGGAGAGGTTGGAGGAGGCGGTGATGGTGATGTTCTGCTCCTTGCCGGTGCCAAGATCCTTGGCGCTGACGTTGACGATGCCGTTGGCGTCGATATCGAAGCTGACCTCAATCTGCGGCACGCCGCGGGGTGCGGGTGCGATGCCATCGAGGTGGAACTTGCCCAGCGTCTTGTTGTAGGCGGCCATCTCGCGCTCACCCTGAAGCACATGCACCTCAACGGAGGTC
>CAYXIN010000037.1:0-16970 GCA_964465395.1 uncultured Oscillospiraceae bacterium
GCTTTCAAGTATTCTTTGATAAAAGGACAGGCATTGAGCCATTGCGCTCAATGCCTGTCCGACTTTTATGCGAAGGTGTTTATTCCCCGTCGTCTGCAATTTCCTTTTTTCTACCAAAGAGCTTTCGGCGGTTTTGTCTGGCCTGTTCCTGAAGCTCACGCCTGTCATGTTCAGCCGGATCGAGGCTTTCCCAGTAGGCGTCAATCCTGTGATAAAGGGCCCAGTATTTCCACGGGCTGGGCGCAAGATAAAACAGACGCAGCAGCAGCGAAAAGAGCTCAAATAAGCCCACGTAGAGCCAGTACAGCACGAATATGCTCAGCAGCAGGACGAACAGACCCGCAGCCAGCTCAAGCGTTGAGCCGTCAGAAGCAATTCGCAGGCAGGCGGTCAGAACCGTCAGCGCAACCAGCGCAGTGGCAACCGCCGCCTCAGCAAAAATAGACCAGCGCAGGAAGCTGCGGCGCAGCAGATAGACGCACTCAGCCTGATAGCTCAGCACCTTGGCGCAGTGCGCCGGTGTCCCATTGAGGGGCTGCGGCTGAAACGGGCTCTTGAAATGCTCCCAAAGCAGCCGCGCGCCAAAAATCATGCCGCAAACTGCTGCGGGCAAAAGGAAGCAGAACCAGACCACAAAGAGCAGCATACTGCCCCAGCCGGTTTGCAGCGCGGAAAGGGGCGCCGCCAGGGATGGCAGAACAGGCAGTGCCTCGTAATACCCGCGCAGGGCTTCCGGACACAGCCAGTCCAGAAAATTGGCGGTTGCAATCAGCAGATTGAATAGAAAAATAACCGTACCAACCGGCGGAAGCAGACGCGAAAGAAAAAGCTTGCGCCGCAGGGTGTATTCCTGGCGACACAGAGATTCCCAGGTTGGGGCGACCTCTGCCTGTGTAAACTCCTCCTGATTTTTAACAAACATCGTGTAGTCCTCCTTCTGTCTCTTCGTTCAGCAGACACACGGCATGGCAGGCAATGCCTTCGCCGCGGCCGGTGAAGCCAAGGTGCTCCTCTGTGGTTGCTTTTACATTGATCCGGCTGGCGCTGAGCTGCATTGTCTCAGAAAGCCGCTCGATCATCTGCGGAATAAAGGACTGTAACTTCGGGCGCTGCGCGATGATGGTCAGGTCTACATTGCCAACGCGCAGCGAAGCAGCGTTCAGGCGCTGCATGACCCGCTCAAGCAGGAGCAGACTGGAAATATCCTTGTACTGCGCGTCCGTATCCGGAAACAGACGACCGATATCGCCCATTGCGGCTGCGCCCAGCAACGCGTCCATCAGCGCGTGGACAGCCACATCCGCATCGGAATGGCCGTCGAGTCCGCAGTCGTATGGAACCGTAATGCCGCAGAGAATCAGCCTGCGCCCCGGCACCAGTCGGTGGACATCATAGCCGTGACCGATTCGCATTTGTCTCACGCTCCTTCCAAATTGCCTCCGCGAGGCACAGATCAATCGGTGTGGTAACCTTCAAATTTTCAACGCTGCCGTCTGTCAGATGCACACAGTGTCCGAGCGCCTCTACCGCAGAGCAATCATCCGTCAGGGGCAGTGCGGCGGCGCGGGCACGCGCCAGTGCTGTCCGCAAAAGTGAGGTTGAGAAGACCTGAGGTGTCTGCACTGCAAAAAGCGTGCTGCGATCCGGCGTGCCAGAGACAACGGCGTCATGCGCAATCTTGATCGTGTCATGTATCGGAATCGCAGGAGCTGCCGCGCCACAGCGTGCTGCCTCCGCAATTGCCGCATCAATCAGCGGTACAGTGACAAGCGGGCGCGCTGCGTCATGCACCGCAACCAGCTCACCTTGCACAGCGGCCAATCCAATCTGAACGGATTCGCTGCGCGTAGCGCCCCCGGCAAGAATACCCAGCAGCTTTGGTTGCGCGCTGCACATGTCTGTCACCTGAGGAATCAGGTCTGCGCGCGTGACAATCCAGATGCCATCCACGCTGTCGCTGGCGCTGAGAGCCAGGAAGGAGCGCAGCAGCAGGGGAACGCCATCCAGCGGAGCCAGAATCTTGTCAATACCCTGCATTCGGCTGGCAGAGCCAGCCGCGACAAGAATGGCCGTGCAGCGCGCGCTCATTCCGGAAGCTCCAGAATGTGCCGCTTGAAGGCATTGCCGCGAACCATGAAATTCTGAAAGCGGTCAAATGCTGCACCTGCGGGTGAAAGAAGAACAATGTCACCGGGCTGCGCGGCAGTCGTGGCAGCATCGACCGCAGCAAAGAAATCGTCCACCTCCAGAATTTCCGGTGCAGACAGGCCGGACGAACGGGTGGCGGCTGCAATTTTGGGGCCGGTGGCACCGGTGCAGACCAGCGTCTTCACATGCTTGCAGATTTCGACGCCCAGCTCGTCGAAGGGCAAATGCTTGTCATAGCCGCCGGCAATCAGAATTACCCGCTGCGTAAAGCTGCGCAGACCGGCAATCGTCCGACTGGGCGAGGAAGCGATGGAATCATTATAAAACCGCACGCCATGCCGCGAACGAACCAACTCGATCCGGTGCTCGACGCCGGTGAAGCTGCGCGCGACAGAGCGGATATCCTCATCGCTGGCCAGCCCCTCGACAGCGAGCATGGCAGCCATATAGTTCTCAACATTATGAAGACCCGGAAGCAGAATATCCTGCCGCGACAAAACCGGCTGCGAGGTGCGGAAAATGGTATCATTCTGTAGATAGACGCCATGTTCCGGCATCTCCAGACGCGAAAATTCGCGGACGGTACCCGTGGCCTGCGCAGCAAAGGCACGCGTGATAGCGTTATCGTGGTTCAGAATCAGTGTATCATCGGCGTGCTGGTGCAGGAAAATATTCTGCTTCGCAGCAACGTATTCGTCCATATCGCGGTGAATATCCAGATGATTGGGGGCCAGATTGGTGACAATCGAAATGTGCGGGCTGAAGGGGAAGTGCATGAGCTGAAAGGAGCTCAGCTCCAGCACAACCAGATCTGGCGGTGTCATTTCATCTGCCCGGTCCAGCAGCGGTGTGCCGATATTTCCGCCCAGCCAGACATGACGCCCGGCCTGACGGAGCATCTGCGCAATCAGCGTTGTGGTGGTGGTTTTTCCGTCCGAGCCGGTCACGCCGATGATCGGACAGGGACAGACCTCAAAGAATGCCTCCATTTCGCTGGTAATATGACAGCCGGAGGCACGCAGCGCCTGCATCTGCGGAAGCGCCGGATGCAGCCCGGGGGTACGGAATGCAACATCGCCATTTAAATCGGAGAGATAATCCTCGCCCAGACGGAGTGTTGCACCCATCGCTTCAAAGGCAAGAAGCTCCGCATCGGCGCGGTCACGCGGCGTGCGGTCGCAACCGGTCACATGGGCGCCATGCTGTAGCAGCAGGCGCATCAGCGGGCGGTTGCTGACACCAAGGCCGAGAACCAGGACATCTCTGCCACGCAGGCGTTCAAAATAGGCGTTCTGTTTCAAATATGAAACCTCCTTTCGTTGGTTCATTAGATATTATAGCGGGAAAGGAAAAATATTTCAATGCATTTGACAAACGAATCAAAATAAAGTACAATATTTCTGCGACCGGAACGGACAGTCGCGTTGCCGGGGCGAAAGGCCCGGCGATGAGGAAAGTCCGGGCTCCACAGGGCAAGGATAACGGGTAACGCCCGCCGAAGGCGACTTCAGGAAAAGTGCAACAGAGATATACCGCTGCGGTTTTTCCGCAGTAAGGGTGGAAAGGCGAGGTAAGAGCTCACCCATCACACGGGAACGTCGTGATGCTGTAAACTCTATCCGGAGCAACACCGTGGAGGAGACATATGGTTGGCCCGACCGTCTCCGGGGAGGTGGCTTGAGCGTGCCGGTAACGGTACGTCGAGATAGATGGCTGTCGATTACAGAACCCGGCTTATAGTTCCGGTCGTAACAGAATCAGGAGGCCAGGCCTCCTGATTCTGTTTTATGCGGCAAATACAGGAGAAAAGGCAAAATGCACAAAATATAATCTTCAATTTGTGCACCATAACAAAAATGCCGTTTGCTTTGCGCAAAAACTTCGGAAGGTATTGTGCTTGAAAAGGCAAAAGGAATACTGGTATAATAGAGAAAAACGCAAAAGAATTTGCTTTTGAAAAATGGAGGCGTATCATGAAGCAGGTTATTCGTAAGCGCGAATACAACACAGAAACCGCAAGCGTGGTTTACAAGCGCACCGTCGGCTTCTATGGCGATCCGGCAGGCTATGAGGAAATCCTTTTCCAGACGCCGGAAGGACTTTACTTTGTCTATCAGAACGGCGGCCCGGCTTCGCCCTGTCCGCAGGAGACGATTTCCAGCCTTGCCAAGACCAAGATGAAGGTATGGCTGGCAGAGCATCAGTCTGTGTGATTTCTGCAAATTGATCCGCGTGCGCTGCATGAAGCCGGAAACCGGCCCGTGGCGCGCGCGGAAGTTTTTTGTGTTTGTTTCTCAGTCATCAATTGCAGCCAGCGCGCTGCGGCAGAATTCGCGGTAGGCTGCAACGGCTGCGGGCGGAAAGAGAACTGTCGCGCGACCGGCAAAGCTTGCAAGCCAGCCCATAAAATTGGGTGAGAGCGAAATGTCGGTCGTGAAGGAGAAGTGTGTTGCATCCAGCGGCAGAAGCATAATGTCCCGCCCGAAGCGGTCGATTACCACGCCGGCCAGCGCATTCTCAAAGCGGAGCCTGATGCGCATCCGTTCACCGCGGTACATGCCGAAAACCTCGCGGGAGTAGGCGGCCGGGTCAAAGCGGCGCGTCTCCTCGGTGACGATACGGGAAAGACCGGTCAGCGAAAGCTCGGCCATCTTGTCTACCCGGTAGTGCGTCAGACCGTGACGCGCGCTGTGTGCGATCAGATAGTAGTTTTCGTCGTCCCAAAGCAGGGCATAGGGACTGGCAACATAGACTTGCGGCCGGAAATGCTTCTGGCGGTCAACACCCCAATCAAAATAGCGGAAGCGAACCTGCTGATTTGCGGCGATTGCTTCCTGAAGTACATCGATGTTGTGAAATCCGTCCTCCGATTCGGTCTTTGGGCGGCCGGCGAGGACAATCTGTCGGCGCAGAAGCTCGCCTTCATGCGTACTCGAGAGCGCGGCCAGCTTGCGGATGAGCAGCATCGACTGTTGTGAGGTCAGAAAGCGCGAGGAGAGCACGGCATCGACCAGCAGCTTCAGCTCAGAGAGGGAAAAATCCCGGTTTTCCACATAATAGCCGCCGTTGCGCCCATGCCTGCGGCCAATGCGGACGCCATATTCCTCCAACGCGCGGATATCATCATAGAGGCTCTTTCGCTCTGCGTGAATGCCTCTGTCAGCCAGATGCGCAAGCAGCACGCTGGTTTGCAGTGGGTGTGTTTCGTCGGAATTGCTGCGCAGATCGTCCAGAAGATAAAGAAGTTTCAGCTTTTGTCCTTCCGATTTTGGCATTGTGATCCCTCCTTCAATATTAAACATATCATAAAGCGGCGCCTAAGGCAAGCAAATGCCGGAAAACTGTGATTTTTCTTCCACCAGGGAGATCTTTTGCAGATAAAGCGTTGACAAAATATAAAAAGCCTGTTAAAATATATTGCAATGATGCGTTGACGAAGCCAATCTGCACAGAGGACGACAGCGAGTGGGGGAGTGGTGCAAGCCCCATCGTCACGAAATGCAGGCAGCCACTTCCGAGCAGTCCGCGAGAGCGGAACGGCTCATCCCCGTTACCGGATGTCCAAGATGACATGTGAATGTCAATTAGGGTGGTACCGCGAGTTTCCTCGCCCCTATGTCCGGGGGCGGGGTCTATTTTTTATTCGGAGGAAAACGAACATGCAAACCAAACACTACGGCGTCAATGAGCTGCGCGAGATGTTTCTCTCGTTTTTTGAGAGCAAGGGACATCTGCGCCTGCCAAGCTTCTCTCTGATCCCGCAAAATGATGCGTCGCTGCTGCTGATTAACTCCGGCATGGCGCCTATGAAGCCCTACTTCAAGGGTGAGATGGTGCCGCCGCGCCGCCGCGTCTGCACCTGCCAGAAGTGCATTCGTACCGGTGACATCGACAACATCGGGCACACGGCCCGCCACGGTACCTACTTTGAAATGCTGGGCAACTTCTCCTTTGGTGACTATTTCAAGCATGAGGCGATTGCCTGGTGCTGGGAATTCCTGACCAAAGTGGTTGGCCTGGATGAAAGCCGCCTCTATCCTTCCATCTACGAAAAGGATGAGGAAGCCTTCGAAATCTGGAACAGGGAAATCGGCATTCCTGCTGAGCGTATCTTCCGCTTTGGCAAGACAGATAACTTCTGGGAGCATGGCTCCGGCCCCTGCGGTCCCTGCTCTGAGGTGTACTACGACCGTGGAGAGAAATATGGCTGCGGGCAGCCCGGCTGCACAGTCGGCTGCGAATGCGACCGCTATATGGAAATCTGGAATAATGTGTTCTCTCAGTTTGACAACGACGGGCACGGCAACTATTCCGACCTTGCGCAGAAGAATATCGATACCGGCATGGGTCTGGAGCGCCTGGCGGTTGCCTGCCAGGATGTGCCCTCGCTCTTTGATGTTGATACCGTAATGAATATTACAAACAGGGTGACAGAGCTGACCGGTGCCAGCTATGGCATGACAAAGCAGAAGGATGTCTCCCTGCGCGTGATTACCGACCATATTCGCGCCGCCACGTTCATGATTTGCGATGGCGTGCTGCCCTCGAACGAGGGGCGCGGCTATGTGCTGCGCCGCCTGCTGCGCCGCGCAGCCCGCCATGGGAAGCTGCTGGGTGTGAATCGCCCCTTCCTCTGCGAGATCGTGCCGACAGTCATTCAGGAAAATGAGGGACACTATCAGGAGCTTCGTGAGCGCGCGGATTATATCATTCGCGTGGTGCGTGTGGAGGAAGAAAACTTCGCCAGAACCATTGACGGCGGTATGCGGATCTTCTCCGAAATGCTTGCTGCGCATCAGGCTAAGGGTGAGCAGATTTTTGCCGGTGGCGATGCCTTCAAGCTTTATGACACCTATGGCTTCCCGATTGATCTGACCATTGAAATGGCGCGCGAGAAGGGAATGGAGGTCGATGAGGCAGCCTTCCAGACGTTGATGCAGGAGCAGAAGCTGCGCGCGCGTGAGGCGCGCCGTGCGCTTGGCGATCTGGGCTGGGCCGGTATCGACTTTGGCCAGGAGATACCGGAAACGCAGTTCGTTGGCTACGATCAGCGCAGCACACAGGCAAAGGTGCTTGCTATCGTCGCGGACGAGGAAGCCCGCACGGAAATCGCAGAGGGCGTTGAGGCGATTCTTGTCCTCGACTGCACCACGCTCTATGCGGAAATGGGCGGCCAGGTTGCAGATCACGGTCTGATTGAGGGGCCGCAGGGATGCTTTGAGGTCACCGATGTCCAGAAAAACAAGGGCGGCAAGTATATGCACTATGGCAGAGTCGTCTCCGGCTGCATTCGCCTGGGCGATTCCTGCACCGCTTCCTATGACGATGAGCGCCGCAAGGCGATCCGCCGCGCGCACACGGCAACGCACCTTCTCCAAACTGCGCTTGTTCGTGTGCTGGGAGAGCATTGCCACCAGGCCGGCTCCCTGGTTGAGCCGGATCATCTGCGCTTTGACTTCACGCATTTTTCTGCTGTTACCAGCGATGAGCTCATGCGCATCAATAATCTTCTGATGGAAATGGTGCTCGATGGCGAGTCTGTGGAAACGCTGGTGCTCCCGATTGAGGAGGCAAAAAAGCTTGGTGCAACTGCGCTGTTTGGCGAGAAGTATGGCGACACCGTCCGCGTTGTCAGGATGGGCGCGCTTTCGCTGGAGTTCTGCGGCGGCACCCATCTGGATAACACCGCAAAGGTCGGCCCCTTCCGCATTCTCTCTGAGGCATCTGTGGCATCCGGTGTGCGCCGCATTGAGGCATATACCGGCAAGAAGGTGCTCGAGCAGATGGAGAGCCTCAATCGCATCATCCTGACGGCTGCCGATGAGCTGAAAACAACGCCGAAGGAGCTGGTAACGCGCGCCCACAGCCTTATGGGTGAGGCGAAGGAGATGAAGCTGCGCCTCGAGCAGATGAAGGACAAACTGCTCTCGGGTCAGCTTGACCAGATCCTTTTCTCCGCCAGAGACATTGATGGCCTGAAGGTGCTGACAGCGATCCGGAGCGATCTCAACGCAAATGATCTGCGCAAGTTTGGCGATCTCCTGCGCGACAAGGTGCCGAACGCCGTTGCGGTTCTGGCCAGTGTGCAGGGGGAGAAGATCACCATCCTCGCCGTGTGCGGCAAGAATGCGGTTTCGCGCGGCATCAAGGCGGGCCTTCTGGTTAAGGAAATCTGCGCAGCCTGCGGTGGCAGCGGCGGCGGCAAGCCGGATTCTGCCATGGGCGGCGGCAAGGATGCCAGCCGTCTTGATGATGCGCTGGCGCTGGTCGATAATTTTGTAACAAGAAATCTTCAAACCAATCAGTAAGGAGTATCTCATATGAACGACTGTCTTTTCTGCAAAATCATTTCCGGGGAAATCCCCTCCAAAAAGCTCTATGAGGACGAGCTGTGCCTTGCTTTCTATGACATTGCTCCCCTTGCACCGCAGCATTTTCTGGTGATTCCGAAGAAGCATCTCTGCTCAGCGGCAGCCATTACAGAGGAAAATGCGGCGTTGATTGGTCATATTTTTGCCGTGATTGCGCAGCTTACTACAGAACTGGGCTTCTCGGATGGCTTCCGGGTTGGAGAAGATCACCATCCTCGCCGTGTGCGGCAAGAATGCGGTTTCGCGCGGCATCAAGGCGGGCCTTCTGGTTAAGGAAATCTGCGCAGCCTGCGGTGGCAGCGGCGGCGGCAAGCCGGATTCTGCCATGGGCGGCGGCAAGGATGCCAGCCGTCTTGATGATGCGCTGGCGCTGGTCGATAATTTTGTAACAAGAAATCTTCAAACCAATCAGTAAGGAGTATCTCATATGAACGACTGTCTTTTCTGCAAAATCATTTCCGGGGAAATCCCCTCCAAAAAGCTCTATGAGGACGAGCTGTGCCTTGCTTTCTATGACATTGCTCCCCTTGCACCGCAGCATTTTCTGGTGATTCCGAAGAAGCATCTCTGCTCAGCGGCAGCCATTACAGAGGAAAATGCGGCGTTGATTGGTCATATTTTTGCCGTGATTGCGCAGCTTACTACAGAACTGGGCTTCTCGGATGGCTTCCGGGTTGTCACCAACTGCGGCGCGGCGGCAGGTCAGACGATTTCCCATCTGCACTATCATGTGCTCGGCGGAAAAACGCTGGGCAGCTTTAACTGATATTTGAGAAATATTTAAGAAATGCATCGCCTGTGCAGCCTGGCTGCACAGGCTGCACCACAGCAGGAGGGAGTGAGTCAGAACATGCGCAAGCTTGCAATTTTTGCCTTCTCCTTTGCGGCTGCGGCGGCGCTGCATGTCTATCTTCTGCGCTGCACGTGGGGACTGCTGCTGGGCGGGCTGCTGCTCTGCGCAGGCATTGTGCTGTGCTTCTTTCGGGGAAAGCTGCTCAAACGGGCTCGCCTGGTGGCGCTGGGATTGGCAATCGGCTTTCTCTGGAGCGGTGGCTATGAGGCGCTGCGAATTGCGCCGCTGCGTTCGCTGTGTGGCGAAGGACAAAGCCTTGCGGCTGAAATCTGTGAGACGCCGGAGGCAACCCAATGGGGCTGCACCGCGACGGCCCGCATCCGGGGCGGCAGAGTTCGACTCAGCCTCAACGTGGATGCGGACACGCTTGCGTTGGGCGACCGGGTGACTCTGACGGCAGATGTGGACAGCGTCCTCTATGGCGCGGACTGGAACAGCCTCTATGCCCAGTCCCGCGATATTTCTCTGACCGCCCGGCAGCGCGGCAGCCTTCAGGTGGAGAAGGCTGCGCGGCTTCCACTTCGCTACTGGCCGCAGCATCTTGCAGAAAAAGCCTGCCAGAGCCTTTACGCGCTGTTTCCTGAGGATACCGCTGGCCTTGCTTCTGCGCTCCTGCTGGGAGAAAAGGATGGCCTGAGCTATCAGCAGCAGAACAGCATGTCGCTGAGCGGCATTTCGCATGTGGTTGCCGTTTCGGGTCTGCATCTGTCGGTGCTCCTGAGCGCGCTGTCCAGTCTGCTGCGCCATCGCAGGCAGCTAATTGCCTTTGTTGCGCTGCCGCTGCTCTGGCTGTTTGCCGCAGTGGTTGGCTTTACGCCCTCCGTCACCCGTGCGGCGGTGATGCAGACCTTCCTTCTTCTGGCACCGATTCTGAAGCGGGAGTCGGATACCCCTACGGCGCTGGGCGCCGCGCTGCTACTGCTCCTGCTGGAAAATCCGTGGGCTATTGCGAATGTCAGCTTGCAGCTTTCCTTTGCTGCCGTTGCAGGCATTCTTCTTTGTACGCAGCCAATCTATAACTGGCTCTATACGCGGCTGACGCCGAAGCCCAAAAAGCTGCCGCGCCTCCTGCGTCGTCTGCTGGCCACCCTGTCCGGAACCGTGGCCACCACGCTTGGCGCGCAGCTTTTGACCACGCCGCTCTCTGCTCTGTATTTTGGACAGATTTCTCTGATTGCACCGCTGAGCAATCTGCTGCTCCTGCCGCTGATTAATCTCTGCTTTGTGCTCGTGCTGCTTGTGCTGCTGCTGGGGCTGGTCTATGCGCCGCTGGGCACCTTGCTGGCCACACTCGTTTCATGGCCACTGCGCCTGATCTTGTGTGGCGTGGATTGCCTTGGCGGACTTCCCCATGCGGCAATCTATACGGACAGCCTGTATGTTCTCCTGTTTTTGCTGCTCTGCTATCTCATGCTGGGGCTGTTTCTGCTCAACAGGGGGCGGCGGCCGCTGCTGTTGTTGCTTGGCTTGAGCGTCAGTCTGGTCGGGACGATTTTCTTTTCTTCTGCGCGCTCCGGCAGCCTGATGGCAACGGTGCTTGATGTCGGTCAGGGGCAGTGCATTCTGCTGCAATGCGGCAGCACCACGGCGATGATCGACTGCGGCGGCGATCAGGGAGATGCAGACGGAGAGAAGGCCGCACGCGCCCTTCTCTCAGCCGGTGTGGATACGGTGGATGTGCTGATTCTTACGCATTACGATGCGGATCACACCGCTGGGCTTGCGCAGCTTCTTTCTCGCGTTCGCGTTTCACTGCTGCTTGCGCCGGATATCGCGGAGGAAAACCGTGCGCCGGTGCTTGCACTGGCTGCGGCATATGACACGACGGTTCAGCTTGTGCGCGAGGATGTGAGAATTACTTTTTCCGGCGGGCAGTTCGATGTGTTTGCGCCGCCGCTCCCCGGCGATGAGAATACCGGGCTGAGCGTGCTCCTGCGTGTTCGGGAATATGATCTGCTTGTGACGGGCGATATGGACGCCGCTGCGGAGCGGGCGCTGCTTCGCAGTCACGAGCTGCCGGATCTGGAGTTGCTGGTTGCGGGGCATCATGGCTCGAAGTACGCCACCTGTGAGGAACTGCTGTGGGCAACGACGCCGGATGCGGTGGTAATCAGCGTCGGGAGGAATCATTTCGGCCACCCGACGCAGGAGGTGCTTGATCGGATTGCCGCCCTTGGCGCATCGGTCTGGCGGACGGATCTCGATGGCGATATTATCATTAAGAGGTAAGCTATGGCAAAAAAAACATCCGGCACTCCAGCCGGAAGCGAACAGCTCAAAAGTGACCTGAAGCAGAAGCAGCTTCGCTCGTTTTATATTCTCTGCGGGCAGGAGGACTATCTGTGTCGGCACTATCTGGCGCAAATTCAGAAGCAGCTTTTAGACCCGCTCACCGCTGACTTCAACAGCCATCGTCTGACGGCGGAGAATTTTTCCCTCGAGGCTTTTGCAGACAGCCTCGAGGCGCTGCCGATGATGGGGGAGCGGACGCTGATTCAGCTCGATGAGATTGATTTTTTTGCCCTTCCCGAAGCGGAGCGTGATTTCCTTGCGCAGCTTCTTGCGGATCTGCCGGAATACTGCTGCGTGGTGCTTTGCGCGCAGGAATTCAAGCCCGATAAGCGCAAGAAAAAGCTCTGGGATGCCATTGAGCGTCATGCAGTCATTGCAGATTTTGCATATCAGAGTGAGAGTGATCTGCGCGCCTGGATTATCCGCCATTTCAAGGCATCCGGTAAATTTGCTTCGCCGGAGCTGGCAACCTATCTTCTGAGCTGCTGCGGACTGTCCATGACGCGGCTGGATGGTGAGATTGAGAAGCTCTGCGCCTACACAGCAAACGATGAAATCACGCGCAGCGATGTGGACGCAGTGGTCGAGCCGACCCTGGAGGCAGTGGTTTTTGAAATCACCGATGCAATCGGACAGGGGGATTTCGGGCGCGCGCTCCAGAGACTTCATGTTATGTTGAAGCTGCGCGCGGAGCCGATTGCGGTTCTGGCTGCGGTGGGCAGCCATCTGCGGCGGCTGCGGGCCGCCAGAGTGCTGCTCAGTGAGGGCCGAAGCAGCGCAGAGCTTGCGGAGCTCTGCGGCATTGCACCTTACGCTGCGAACAAAACCGCGACGCAGGCGCGTCGCTTTTCTGACCGCTTCTGCGAGAAAGCTGTCCTGCTGTGCCGAGATTGTGACCTTCGGCTGAAAACCTCCTATGATGAACCGCAACGACTGCTGGAGCTGCTGCTTCTGACGCTGGCGGAGGAGGCGCAGCATGATTAGCATCCGTCAGGCGATTGTGGTTGAGGGGCGATATGACAAGAATGCCCTGGCGCAGCTTGTGGATGCGCCCATTTTTGAAACACGCGGTTTTGGCATTATGAAGGATCCGGCGCTGCTTGCCTTTCTCCGGCGTATTGCGGCCGAACGCGGTCTGGTTATTCTGACGGACTCCGACGGCGCCGGATTTGTGATACGAAACTATTTGAAAAGCGCGCTTCCCCGCGAGGGCGTCTATCATGCCTATATTCCGGATGTCTCGGGCAAGGAGCGCCGCAAGGCGCATCCCGGCAGGGAGGGGAAGCTCGGCGTCGAAGGAATGCGTCCGGAGGTTCTCCTGCGCGCGCTGCAACAGGCTGGCATTGAGGCGGTCGAAGGGACGCGCGCGCGCATTACAAAGGCAGACCTTTATGCTGCGGGTCTGTCCGGCGGCAGAGACAGCGCAGCGCGGCGGCGGGAGTGTATGCAGGCACTCCGGCTTCCGGAGCATCTTGGCAGCAACGGCTTTCTGGATGCGCTGAATATTCTGATGACACGCGAGGAATTTTTGCAGCAGTACGGAGATAACAATGGTTGATATTTCAGTAAAAAATCTGGTCAAATCCTTTGAGGTTGGCTCTACCCTCCTTGATGGGATGACGTTTGATATTCATGAGGGCGAATGTGTTGGCATCATGGGACGCAATGGTTGTGGCAAGACCACGCTGTTCCGCCTGCTGACGGGTGAGCTCTTTCCGGATGAGGGTGAAATCGTTATCGCCTCCGGGAAAAAGCTTGGACTGATTTCGCAGATTCCAAACTATCCCGCTGACTATACGGTTGAGCATGTGCTGCGCACGGCCTATGCGCATCTGGAGCGGCTGCGCGCGCGGATGGAGGAGCTGGCTCAGCAGTTGACAGAGCATTCCTCCAAAGCCCTGCTGAATGAATATGACCGCCTCTCAAATGCCTTTCAGACAGGCGGCGGCTATGAGCAGGATACCGAGGTGGATAAAATCTGCAATGGACTTGGCATTCCGCCGGAGATGCGCGGGCAGAGCTTCGGCAGCCTCTCCGGTGGGGAGAAGACGCGGGTGAATCTCGGCCGTCTCCTGCTGGAAAAGACGGATATTCTGCTGCTGGATGAGCCAACCAACCATCTGGATCTTCGAAGTGTCGAGTGGCTCGAGGAGTATATCCGCAAATTCCGCGGCACAGTTTTGACCATTTCCCATGACCGCTATTTCCTTGACCAGGTTGTCAGCCGGATTATTGAAATCCATGCGGGCAAGGCGGAATTCTACAGCGGGAACTATACCTTCTATTTGCAGGAAAAGCAGGAACGCTTTAACCGGCAGCTTCGACAGTATGAGCAGGAGCAGGCCAAGCTGAAGCAGCTTGGCTATACGGTGGAGCGTATGAAGGGCTGGGGCATCAACAATCGTGTGCTCTATCGGCGAGCCATGTCCATTCAGCATCGAATGGAGCGCATTGAGAAGACGGAGCGCCCCACAAAGGAGAAGGTGCTCCGCGCACGAATCGGGGAAAAGGAATTCCATGGCGATGAGGTTCTGAGCGTCCGCGCGATGGGGCGCTCCTTTGGAGCGCGTCGTCTTTTCTCGGATGTGGAGCTGAGCGTGCGCGGCGGCGAGCGGATTGCGCTGCTGGGCGATAATGGCTCCGGAAAAACGACCTTTCTGCGCGCGCTTCTGGGAGAGCTGCCCTGTGAGGGGAAAATCCGCTTTGGCCCGTCTGTCAAATTTGGCTATCTGCCGCAGGTGATTCATTTTGAGCACCCGGAGCGCACGCTCTATGACACCATGCTCTATGAGGAGAATTGCACGCCGCAGTCGGCCAGAGATCGGCTCGGCGCCTTCCTGTTCTCAGGGGAGGATGTGTTCAAAACGGTCGGTACGCTCTCCGGCGGAGAGCAGTCCCGCCTGCGTTTGTGTATGCTGCTCGATGAGAAGATCAATCTGCTGGTGTTGGATGAGCCGACCAATCATCTGGACGTTGCCTCGCGGGAGTGGATTGAGGATGCGCTGGAGGAGTATGAGGGAACCCTGATTTTTGTGTCGCACGACCGATATTTTGTCGATAAGTTTGCAACGCGCGTCTGGCATCTGGAAGATGGACACATTCGGGATTTTCCCTGCCCCTATGCAAAATACCGTTCGATTCTTGCGCATGAGGCGGCGGCAGCGGCCGCTACGCCCGCAGGCAGAAAAAAAGAGAAAGCACCGAAGTCCTCCGGCGGAAGCAAGGAGCTGGAAAAGCTTGTGCGTCGTCTGGAACGTGACATTGATTTGCAGGAGCAGCAATTGTCCTCGCTGGATATGCAGCTCGAGGCCGCTGCTGCCGACTACCAGGCACTTTTGCGTCTGACAGAGGAACGGCGCGCAGCCGAAGAAAAGCTCAATGAATTGATGCAGCAGTGGGAAGATGCCGCTGCGGAGCTTGGATTATAATCGCTTCCACGGATCAGAATATAACAGAATTAAGCAAAAAGGAGAAGATAAAACATGAGTGAACAGTGTAGCGGCAATTGCTCCACATGCGCTGAAAGCTGCGCAGATCGCAAGCCGGAGAGTCTGCTTGCAGAGCTGAATGCGCGCTCCAGCGTGAAAAAGGTTATTGCGGTTGTGTCCGGTAAGGGTGGCGTTGGCAAGAGCACGGTAACCTCCATGCTGGCGACCGCGATGCAGCGCGCAGGCAAACGCACGGCCATTCTGGATGCCGATATTACCGGCCCCTCCATTCCAAAGGCCTTTGGCGTGAGTGAATGCGCCGGTGCAGATGAGCAGGGACTCTATCCCGCCATTACGAAAACCGGTATTCAGGTGATGTCCATCAATCTTCTGCTGGATAACGAGAGCGATCCCGTTCTCTGGCGTGGCCCGGTCATTGCCGGCGCAGTCAAGCAGTTCTGGACGGATGTAATCTGGCAGGATGTGGATTATATGTTTGTGGATATGCCTCCCGGAACCGGCGATGTGCCGCTGACGGTCTTTCAGTCCCTGCCTGTCGATGGGGTCATTATTGTCACCTCGCCGCAGGAACTGGTGTCCATGATCGTCTCCAAGGCGGTCAAAATGGCGAATATGATGAAGATTCCTGTGCTCGGTCTGGTTGAGAACTACAGTTATTTCCGCTGCCCGGATTGCGGCGGGCGCCACAGCCTGTTTGGACCCAGCCATCTGGCAGAGATTGCGGCGCAGTACCATCTGCCTGTGCTGGCGCAGCTTCCCATTGATCCTGCTGTTGCCGATGCCTGCGATACGGGACGCGCAGAAGAACTCAGTACCGATGAGCTGGAGGCAGCGATTGCTGCGCTTCTGGCCTGAGACGCATACGAACGCGGCTTCAATATGCCAACAGCACACCCTCCGGACGAAAGGCCGGAGGGTGTGCTGCACGCGCGGAAAAAAGCCCCCGGCCTTCGCTATGCGAAAGCCGGGGGCTGCGCTGTTGAGAATCCTTGTTCTTGTTACTCTGCGGGCAGACGGCCCAGCGCAATGACACGACCGTATTCCTCTGCAAGCAGAGCCATGACGATACCATCGTCATCGGCTGCGGGGTAGTAGGTGGCGCTGCCGCAAACACACCAGACGCCTGCATCTGCGTCATAGTATACCTCGTAGGGCTTCTGTTCCGTGATTTCCTGCCCATAAACCTGAAGCCACAGCGATTCGGCTGCGCGCTGGGCGGCCTTCATGCTGTCGATTGCGCCGACCGGCTGCGTCAGGCAGGCGAATTCCTGCGGCAGAGTGCTCTGCTCGTAGGCGCGGATAAAATCAGACTGCGCATCCAGATCAAAGGAGCGCGGCTTTGCCAGCATACATTGGCTCAGCAGAACTGTGACCAGCACGATGACTGCAACGCCGGCCAAGAGCGTCAAAAAGCTTTTTAAGGTGAATTTCATCATTTTACTCCCATTTTACTCCCATTTTGCTGCGAAAAATTCCCGATATTCCATGCAGAATATCGGGAATACTTTCTGCGCTTAGACTCTCTCCTTGACCTTGGCAGCCTTGCCGAGACGATCGCGGAGGTAGTACAGCTTGGCGCGGCGAACCTTGCCGCGGCGGACGGTTTCAACCTTCACGATGTTGGGAGAATGCACGGGGAAAACCTTCTCGCAGCCGACGCCATAGCTCAGACGGCGGACGGTAATGGTTTCCTCAATGCCACCATGCTTGCGGGCGATGATGGTGCCCTCGAAGGCCTGCACTCTCTCGCGTGCGCCTTCCTTGATTTTGACATGAACGCGAACCGTGTCACCGACA
Organism: uncultured Oscillospiraceae bacterium; assembly: GCA_964465395.1. Taxonomy (GTDB): domain Bacteria; phylum Bacillota; class Clostridia; order Oscillospirales; family Oscillospiraceae; genus JAZOXB01. The sequence goes on from CAYXIN010000037.1 coordinate 16,911, forward strand.
TTCATCTGCGGCAGTTCTTCCTTCATGTACTGGCTGGTCAGAGCCTTCATCAGATCCATA
>CAYXIN010000038.1:0-16924 GCA_964465395.1 uncultured Oscillospiraceae bacterium
TGAAGGCGGTTTATGTAGAAGCACCGGATAAGTCCAGCGGCAAGCGAAAGCAGAATATTCATATCTGCTACGATCTCGTTGGCTTTATCCCCGTGGACGAGCTGCTAAAAGCAGAACAGGCATGACCGAAATCATGCCTGTTCCACAAAATTCAGTTTTTACTGTCTTATGAGCACCGAGCTTTTCAAATGCTTTTTTCTTCGATTTTGTCTCCGGCACACTAGTCGAGAGGCTGAGGGCCGATAATTCCCGCTGTCCGTACAATCAGCAGTGCGCACAGGAGCACCGGCCACAATCCGGCATGCAGCGCGCAGGTCAGATAACACGCCAGCGCGCTCAGGAGAAGCAGACACAAACCGGCGACGATCCGCTCAAGCAGCTCTGCCGCAGTATCCGGGAGCAGCGTATGAAGCACGGCGCGGAGAATGCGCCCGCCATCGAGCGGATAAAAGGGAAGCAGATTATAGGCGAACAGACACAGATTGACCAGCGAGGCAATTGGAATCCGCCGAAGGAGCAGAAAAAGCAGAAAGTTTGTCGCCGGGCCTGCGGCCGAAACTATGATTTCACAGCGCCGTTTCAGGGGTGCTGTGTGGATGCAGGCCCCGCAGAGCGAAAAAGAGACCCTCTGAACGGGTGCGCCTGCAAGCCGCAGCAGGAGCAGATGTGCGGCCTCATGCAAAGTGACACCCAGCAGAAACGGCGCAAAGCTACCGGCCGGATCAAAGTAGAAATATGCGCAGAGGAAAACCAGAAAGCCAGGGCTGATATCAACCCGTTGTAAAGCTCTGCCAGGATTCATAGCACACCTCGACGGCATCGCGCAGACCTTCGCCCGCGGCGAACGAAGCAGCAAAGCTATCAATTGCTGCGCTGACACGGTTTTCTCTGGTGCCGGCAATCCAGTTGCCAACGGTGCGGCCGGGGAGCGGCAGAAGGAGCTTCAGGCACAGCGCCAGCAAAAGAATCAGCACACAGCGAAGCAGTCGGCGTCTTTGCAGGATATGGGACAGCATAGGATAACACCTCCGGAAAAGCTTATGCCCCCTCGCCACCGGAAATACCGGAATTCTGCTGCTTTGTGCGCGGCGCTGCAAAAAGCGCGGGACGCAGCGCCCTTGCTGCATCCCGCGCGATCTGTGTTCGATTTGAGCTTTAAACGTGGTGAAGGAGCCTGGCTTTCTGCTCATCAAATTCCTGCTGCGTCAGAAGCCCCTTTTCCACCAGCGCGGCCAACTGCGAAAGCTCTGCGGCGGCGCTGGTGCCGTGACCATACATCTGTTCCTTGCGCTTGACATCGTCGCCAACGAGCTTGATGCATTTCTGAAAGTAGTCTGCCTCCGCTGCATTCAGGCTGCGGACATCCAGACCGATTCCGCCACCGGCGAAGGCAATCTCAAAGACACTCCTGCGCGTCATCTTATAGAGTATGAAAAAGAAAACAGGAACGATTGGCATTGCAAATACCAAAAGATCAATAGGATTAAATTCTTCAAGGGTTGATGTCAATGCATTAATAACCATGAATAACAGCCCCCAGGCTGCCCAGGCAGTAGCAATGATGGCAAGTACCTTCATCCAGATATGATTGAAATGCACAAAGCCGGTGCCGGTTACATCCGCAACATCGACCGTGCGATCCTCGCGAATGCTGGAGAAATGACGCCCGACGCGGCGCAGGCATCTGCCACGGAAATAAATGCGCTTGTCGGACAGAAGGATAAATGCATTCCCAATGGTACCGCTTGAGAGGAAACTTTGCAGCGCATTGTTGCCGAGAACTGCAACCAGACGCTCATCCGGACTTGCAAAAACATCAGTGATTTGTGGCATTGTGTTTCCCTCCTTTATTTCTGTATTCCAATTATACTCAATATATTGAGTATTGTCAAGAGGTTGAGCATGGTATAATGAGGAAAATTTGTTGGGGGGACGGGCTTGATTAGCTATAAGCCGTTTTATGAAACGCTTTACCGCAAGCAGATCACGGAATACTATCTGATCTTCAAGCAGGGCTTTTCTGCCAACACGCTGCATCGCATGAAGCGTGGAGAGGCAATCAGCACAAAGACGCTGGACGCGCTGTGCTATGCGCTCGACTGCGGTGTGGAGGATATTATACAGTTTGTTCGCGAGTGAGAAACAGAGCGTGCTTCAGAGGAAGGCGTTCTGTTTTGTTATATTCTGAAAGAGCAGCAGGGCTTCCGGCGCAAACCGGAAGCCCTGCTTTTGTAACGCACTTATTTGTGCAAATCGGCCTTCACTTTGGAAGAAGAAATCTCAGGTGTGCGCGGCAGATAAACAACCTCGCACTGCTCCTTGAGAAAATCAAATTTCCCTTCCCAGTCATCTCCGATGACGAAGATGTCCACGTCATATTTTTTTACATCCGTTCGCTTCTGCTCCCAGCCTTCCTCCGGAATGACCAGATCCACATAGCGGATGGCTTCCAGCATGGCCTTTCGCTCTGCGAAGGAGAAATAGCTGGTTTTGTGCTTTTCGTTCCAGTTAAACTCGTCCGTCGAGAGCGCAACAATCAGATAGTCACCCAGACTGCGCGCCCGGCGCAGCAGATTGATGTGGCCGTAGTGCAGCAGATCAAAGGTGCCATAGGTAATCACACGTTTCATAACGAACCTCTTTTCATATGTGAGAGAATAAGTTCGGCGCAGCGCGCGGCGGCATGGCCATCCTCACAGAAGCCCTGTGCTTCAGCAAAACGCGCCCAAGTTTCCTGCTGCTTCTGTGAGTCAAAGGAGACAATGCACTGGCAGAGCGCATCGGGGGTGGTTGCCAGCGGGAAGGGGAGTGCATCCAGCGGAAAATAGAAACTGCGATCCTTCTGATAGGCTTCAATGTCTGCTGCATATTGAATGCAGGGCTTCCCCTGGAGGGCATAGTCAAACATGGAGGAGGAATAGTCGGTCAGCAGCAAATCTACAGCCGCCAGAAGCTCCTGCATATCCGGGTAGGCCGTGGCGTCGAGAATAGTTTGCCCGTCATAAGGGAAAAGCCCATCGGAAAGCGCGGCTATATTGGGATGCAGACGAATCAGGGCAGACCACTGCCCGCCAAAGCGCTGCGCACAGGCAGAGAGAACCGCCTGCATATCCATGCGGTAGGCATCGGTCGAGCCGTCAGCGCGGAAGGTTGGGGCATAAAGCAGCAAGTGTTGCTCAGCGGGAAGGGAGAAAAAGCTGCGTACCTGCGCCGCCAGCGCAGAGGTATCGCGGAAGAAAACGTCGTTTCTCGGGGAGCCAATCTCCGCAATCTCGCCGTTGTACCAGAAATCCTCGCGATAGACGCGTGTCATGAACGCGCTGTTGGAAGGAATGCAATCGATAAAGGAGGAATCGCGCCTGCACTGCGCAACATAGCTTGCGGGCAGGCTGTCCTCGGCCGCGCGCTCGATATGCTTGAGGGCGAAGCCGTGCCAGGTTTGCAGATAGAACTGTGTGCTGCGCTTGAAGCGCGCGCCGCTGCGACTGTCATCGACCCAGACGGCAGCCGTGGAGAGCGTATGAACGGCCTGCGGCGTGCCAAAGGGACAGGGGCGAATTCCCTCCGGGAGAGCGATATTGGTGTCGCGCGTCAGCCAGACCAGATCCAGCGGAGCCCCGGTGTCCAGCAGCGCCAGCGCAACCGCCTTTGGATTTCCGCCAAAGCCCTTCCCGCCATAGCTGGAGAAAACGACCTTGTTGCGTTGCACCGGCAGGAGCCGGCACGCAGCCCACATCAGCGTAGAGGCTGCTTTACGAAAGCCCATCCGGATGGCCCTCCTTTCCGCTCAGTCTGTCCCGATGCTTCCAGATCACGCAGATACGGAAAACCAGGATGGATGCCTCTGCCAGAGAAACAAGCAGGGCAAGCGTAACCATATTCATGTAGCCGGAAAAATAGAGCAGTAGCAGATTCGCCGCCTGCACAGCCGAGCCAAAAATCACGGAGTAGTTTGCATACTGATTCAGCCCCATTGCGCCGAGTGTTGGGAAACCGAGAATGTAGTTTGGCAGCGTAATCAGACCCACAGGCAGCATCGCGCGCAGCACCGCACCGGCCGGGCCATATTCCGCCCCAAGGAGAAAGCGGCAGAGGGGCTCTGCCCAGATGAAGCAGCAAACGCAAAAAACTGCGATCGGCGGCATTGCAAGCAGCAGCACACGCCGCACCAGCTTGAAATCGCGGTGCTTTGCCATGTAGGGATACAGACTGTCAGAAATGGGGGAGATGCAGTTCTTGCCGGTGGTGATGAGCTTATCGGCAGCGGTATAATAGCCAGTGGCCAGACCGCCAGCCGAGGACAAATCCAGAATGATGGTGTTCAGCGAGGTGTAGGCGGTCGTTGCAATGCGGGAGTAGAAAAAGACAGAAGAACGACGCAACGCCTGCCCAACCTCACGCAGACTGACAGCGCAGAAGCGCAGCCCGAAGCGCTTTGCCAGATCCACATATGCCAGCAGCATGGCAACGCCGTTTCCGATGATATTCAGCAGCGGCACAACATAAAGATCCTCCGGCCCCTTCAGAAACAGAAAAATAGCTGCCGTAAAGAAGGCACGGATTGCCACGGTGCGGATTGTGATGGCGGTCATCTGCTCCATTCCCCGGTAGAGATAGTCCGGCATCAGCGAGGTAAAGACCGTGGAGAAAAAGAAAAGTGAAAACAGCCCCGTTTTTCCCTGCCAGGCCGGGACGAGCTGGCACAGAAGCAGTAGAATCAGACCGGAGACTGCGGCCAGAAGGAGCTTGGCCAGTGTGACCGTGGTCAGAATATGCCGCAGGGCCTCCGGATCGTCGCGCTTGCGCGACACATCGGCTGTTGCGGAAAGCAGAAAACCGAAGTCGATAATCAACTGAAAATAAACCATGACCGCCGTAGCAACACCCAGGACGCCATAGACGCCGGGCGTCAGAATGCGCGTCTCATAGGGAACTGCGATCAATCCCAGCGCATAGGTTGAGAGCTGGAGCAGAGCCAGCATAAAGGTGTTCTTCACCAGCGCGCCCTTTGCCGAGCGGAGGCGGAATCTGAACAAATCAAGGACTCCTTTCAGGATAATCAATTGCCCTTCAGTCGGAAGAGGAAGCGCACAGCACGATAATGCCGCGCTGAAATCAGGCGCAGCAAAAGACGGTGCAGCCCGGAAAGCTCGGCGCAATAGGGATTTGCGCGATAGTCTGGGAATTCCTGCACCATAAACTGCTGAAACTCCGACAGGAGGGCGGATTTGGGGTCTATGCGGGCAACGCGTACACTGGCTGCCAGCAGGACGTGGTCAATGGCGAGTCGGCAAAGCGCATGGCGGTAGGTGTCAAAGAGCTGCTGTGCGCGAAACCAGGAGAGCAAATCGGCAAAGGCGTCCAGAATTTCGCGATTGCGCGCAAGATTACTGCTGCGCATAATGGAGCCGGGGCGCTGTAAGTAGCGGTAGAGTGGCTCACGCAGCGTTACTATGCTCTCGGCCAGCGCGAACAGCTTAGGCGTGGTGCGGATATCCTCGTACCAGACACGGCTTGGAAACAGAATCCCGGCGCGCTGGAACAGGGAAGTGCGCCAGACACGGGCACATGCGGCAGGCAGCGCAAGAAGGAAGGCGGGCTGTTCGCGCAGCGTGAAGGGACTATCAACCAGGATGGAGGTTGGCGTCAGCTTTTGTCCCCCAGCACCGTCACAGGCCAGAAGCGGAAAGGAGTAAATCTCAGCGTGTGTCTGCGCAATGGCCGCAGAAAGAAAGGAAAGCGCGTTGGGGGCGATGGTGTCGTCGCTGTCCAGAAAGAACAGATACTCGCCCAGCGCGGCAGCGATGCCGGTGTTCCGCGCGCCGCCAAGCCCCTGATTCTCCTGATGAATCACGCGAATCAGATCGGGGTGCTGCGCCGCGTTTTTGTCGCAGAGCGCCGGGCAGATGCCGTCTGTTGCACCGTCATCCACCAATATGATCTCACAGTCCGTGCAGTTGTTGGCAAGAACGGAGTCAATGCAGGCCTGGAGATATTCCGCGACATTATAGACCGGGATAATAATACTCAGTAGCACGGTCAGGACTCCTTTTGGTAACGCCTGATTTTGACCAGATAATAGATGGCGGCCAGCGTTGCAGACAGATAGATTGATGCACTGGGGCGGCGCAGGACTCCGGCGGTACAGTAAATATGCGGTAGCAGCATGAGAAAGGCAATGCCCCATGCAGCGGCGTCCCAGGTGAAGTAGAGCCGGGCATTTTTGAGCAGCGCCCGCAGAATCAGCCAGACGAAATAGAGCAGGAAAGCCAGCATCGCAGCCAGTCCCGCGTAGCCGTAGAGGAAGTAAATGCCGTGCAGATCATTCTCAACGTCATAAATATTCTCCCCCACAGTGAAGCGGCTGAGCTCCAGCCCGAACAGGCGCGCAGAGGGCGGGGAATCATGCATCAGCAGCCGCGCAAACTGGAGCTTCTTCGGTCGGGTTGAGGTGATGGTGTAGATATTGTAGGAATAGTTATACATTTCGATGGTTTTCTCTGCGCCGAACATCTCAACAAAATCGGTAGCATAGAAGGCATATATGGGCTCCAGAGCCTCCAGCCAGAGCGCTTTGCGGGCGGCAAGCTCCTGCTCTGTCAGGCCGGGCTCCGTCAGGGAGGGAAGATCCTCAAAGGGCAGCTTGCTGTTGATGTTGGATTGCCGGTCGGCCTGGAAGCTGTCGTAGCTTTTCTGATGCCGCGACATAGGAGAGACCGGAATCAGACCGGCAAAGACAGCGACGATTGCAAAAAAGCCCAATGCCTGACGCCACTGCCGACGATTGAGAATCAGCAGGGTGAGGCCGAGGCCGAGGCCGGTGGCAGCAATGCCGAGATAGGCCAGGCGGGTGCCCAGCGCGAACATGGCGGTAAAGCTGCCAAGCAGAATGAGCCAGAAAAGCGGAGACTTTATGCCGCGGCGCTTATAGACCCATGCGATGGCAACCGGCGCCAGCACGCTCAGATTGGCGCTCTGGGAGTTGGTGTTGTTGAACCAGCCGATATAGCCGCTGCCATCCTGATAAGTGTGTGGCTCTGTTCCGGTCACAATGGCCAGCAGCACGACCAGCAAGGTCAACAGCAGACAGCTTGCAAGCCCCCGCTTCAGCGCGGGGTAGCACGCCTCGTTTTCCCGCAGGAAGGTCATCAGACAGAGTGTGGTCAGCGGCATCTGAATCACACGGACATAATTGGTGAAATCAGAAACAAGATTCGAGATACCATACTGACGGGTGGCAAGATAATGCGCAGCCGCGAGAAAAAGAACAACAGCGGCTGCGATCCAGTAAAACCGCTTCCTGTGGGTGAGAAGGAAGCCGAGCAGCAGCGTCACGGCAAGCAGCAGCATACGCAGCAGCAGCGTGAGCGTATTTCCCAGATCCAGACGCGCCATCCAGAAGGAGAGGACATCCAGACCAATTTGCAGCACAAAAAGAAGGTAGGTGAACAGCGGGAGTCGATTGGTCAGTTTCGAACGAAGCGCGGAGATCATAGGCAGCTCCTTTCTGCTGGCGCGGCTTGCGTTTTGCGCGTCATTGCCCATGCAGCGGCCAGCAGGACAGCAAGGTAATAGGTCGTGTTGGGGCGGCGCAGAACACCCGCCGTAAAGTATGCGTGCGCCAGACCGCACAGCAGCGCGATGCCGCAGCCGACCGCTTCCGTGGTGAAGGTGTGGCGAAAATCACGCAGCAGCGCTGCCACAATGCGCCAGGCAAAGAAAGCGAGGAAGACCAGCAGCAGCACAAGACCCGCTCCACCGCAAAGATAATAAATGCCGTGAAAATCATTCTCCACGTCATAAATTTCTCCGGCGAATTGCATCTGCGCAAGCTCCAGCCCAAAATAACGTGCAAGCGGAATATCCTCAAGAAGCAGACGGCAGTAATTCAGCTTTTGCAGGCGCTCATCGGCAATGATGCTGACGTCGGTCGTGTAGTCGTAAAGCGCCGCTGTGCGCTCAAGCCCATAGCGCCCCGTCAGGCCTGCCAGATATTTTTCGTAGGCAGAGCGCAGAGAGGCCAGACGCAGGTCGTCGCCATGCAGTCCGGCGGCCTCCGCAGCGGCCGTGTCTGCCGTAACCAGTGCATCCACATCCGCCTGCTTGTAGACCTGATTCTGCGCCACCAGCGCACTGTTTTTCTGCATTGGGGACAGCGGCAGAAAAACAACGGCCAGAATCGCGCAAAGCAGCAGCGCCAGCGCAGCGGCGCCCGTTTTCTGGCGAAAGAGCCATTTCAGCAGTGCGAGTGAGACAGCAAGCGCCAACGCGGTACCCAGCAGCGCGGCGTAGGCAAGACGCGTGGCAAAGAAGTAGAGCACGAGAAAGGCCAGCAGACTGAGCAGGAAGCAGCGCACCGGGCGGTAGCCGCTTCGCTCCAGCAGAAATGCAACAGCGACCGGTACCAGCATGGAGACAATGGCGCTCTGCGCGTTGGCAAAGTAGAACCAGCCCAGAATGCCAAGCTCCTTGTTGGGGTAGGTATACGGGTTGGTCGCAGTCAGCACGCTGAGCAGCTCAACCAGAATAATCAGAGTCAGACAGGCGGTGAAGCCGATACGAATCGTGCGCAGACAGCGCGCATTGCAGCGCAGATAGGTGCAGAAGCTCAGCGTAATCAGAGGAAGCTGGTAGATTCGAACCAGATTGGTCAGATCGCTGATGGGATCCAGATAGCCGATCTGCATACACAGCAGCATATGCCCGGCCAGATGTGTCAGCAGCAGCGCGGCAAGAATAAAATAGTAGCGCCTGCGTGTGGAGAGAAGAAAGCCCAGCAGCACCATTGCGGCCAGCAGGAGCAGACGGAGCAGCAGCGTTGGCGTATTGGAGCAGCCGGCGGCATCCAGCCAGTAGGAGAGCATGTCCAGACAGGGCTGGAGGAGACACAGCAGCAGCACAAGCTGCGGCAAACGTGCAGCAATGCGCGCGCGAAGGGAACTTGAATTCATGAAAAACCTCCTGTCCGGTACTGCTCCGGCGCAGTGACCTGCCTGTATTATAGCGCGAAGGAGGCATTCTGTCAAATACCTGCAACAAACTCTCTCAGGTGTTGCACAGCGCACTGCACATTCGCGCCGCGAACTGATCCAGCATTTCCTGAATGCCCGGAATAGCGCGCACGGCAGCCGGATCATTTGCAGTTTGCAGCAGACAGAAGCGGGGCGGAAGCATCGCGGTTTTGTTCAGACACATGGTTCCAAGAAGCTGCCGGGCGACCAGATCGCTGCCGGAATAGCCGGACACGACAATTCCATAGAGATACTTTTGGTAAAGGTCGGTTTGCAGCAGGAGACTGGTCAGACGGTTAAAAAGCGCCGTAATATTTGCCCCGACCGCATCGTTATAATTGGGACAAAGAAAAAGCATCGCGTCGCATTCGCGGATGGCGGGCAAAATCGTTTCTGATACCGCGCCGCCATAGAAGCAGGAGCCGTTTTGCGCAAAGTGGAGACACGCGCTGTAGGAGCAGCCGCGGCAGTCGTGGATGGTGCCGTTTTGCAGGGAAACCTCCGTGATGTCCATGCAGGACGCGAGTCTGCGCTGCAACTCCTGCCAGAGCCAGAGCGTAGCGGAGCGTCCGCGCTCCGAGGCGTGCAGGACAAGCAGTTTGGGACGCGAAAAGCGGGGTGCCTGAAAGCCAAGCAGCCGGTGCGTTAGCTGCACTGCGCGGTGCAGATAGGTTTCCTCCCAGCTCAGTCCCTCCTTAGCGGCGAGAATGTGCTGGTTATACAGCGAGCCGGTACCCTCCAGCAGTGGCTTGCCGGGAAAGAGGCAGCCTGCGCTGTTGGCGGCAAAGGTCAGATCCTGCGCAAGCTGCTTGGTGTACAGCTCCGTGCAGCCATCGACAATCAAAGAGCCCACGCTGCCCTCCATGCACGCAGGCGCAGCACGCAGACGGCGAATCAGACGCAGGGTTGGTTCGTCCATGCCGGAAGCGTCGCAGGAGACGGCCATCAGAATGCGTTTCCCCCGCAGGTCGGCATCCTCCGCGAGGGTAGTGTACGCGATGCCGTCCAGCGCATGGGCAAGCACGGCCCGCAGACGCGGGTTAGTGCTGGGATTCAGCAGGTACAACATAATCAAAGGCCTCCAGTTCGGCATAAGCCTGTTCGATTCGTGCAAAGAGCGCCGGGTGCAGGGGCTCACGTTCGATGCAAAGACCCGCCGTCGTAAAGCGGCTGCGGCAGCCCCAGTAAACCCCGCCGATTGGAACTGCGCCATAGTGTGTCTCACCCCGCAGAAGCTGAAGAATGCTCAGTGCGGCTGAGGAGATTGCCGGTGCAATATAGGGCTTGAAGCCAAGCGCGCGGACAGCAAGATTGGCCTTGACCGTCCGCTCTGTCAGGTGGGCAGAGACGCCTGGATCGTAAGCAAGCGGATCGTTGGCAACGATGAGCCCGGCACCGTGCGGGCCGAAAACGCGGCCATTTTGAAAAGGAATGCCGTCCGTTTCGGCGTAATATGCAGCGCGTGCAGCCATCACGCCAAGGCCAAAGCCCTGAATCTGATCCGGTAGCAGACCGGCTGCATCAAAATGACCTGCTGCGTCGGTGTTGCTGTCCCAAAAGACCGTGCGCGCCAGAAGATCCACGGGGTCAGATATCTGGCAGAACAGTCCGTTGAAGCCACAGTCGCGTGCCTGCTGCGCATAGCTGCGAAGCATTTCGCGATTACGCGCAAATTGCGCCAGACGGACGTCCTGCACCGCAGCGCCGACGGGGGGAACGCCGCGCGAGGCGGTGAAGAGAAACAGATCGCAGTCAAAGAGCGTTTCTGCTGTTGCAGCAACCACCCGCGGCGTTGGGCGGCCAAGCACCTGATTGAGCTCCAGCGCGTAGCGCTGACACTGTGCTTCGTTTGGATCATAAATCCGCAGCTCAGCCAGCGTATCGCCAAGCAGCTTCAGCGCGGTCAGGAGTGTGCCACCAACATCACCCAGACCGACAAGAGTAAGCCGCAGCCCGTTTCGACGGCGTGGCGCCGTCAGCCAGGAATAGGCGCGGACAAAGGCTGTGTTGAGCACGGTTGCACCATGTGCGGCAATAAAGCGGCGCAGCGCATCCGTTTCCGGCGCGGCGGCAGCCGGAAGCAGGAGGGATGGCCCCTCATCCTCCGAGACCTCCTCGAAGGATTGCACCGCAAAGCAGCCGCGTGTGCGCTGCGGATCACGCTGAACCAGCAGAACCAGCGGCGCAAACAGATCTTCGGTCGCAACGGCATCCGGCGGGAACTGCCCGCCCAGATTGCAGAGGCAGTAGCCCCACCATTGTTTAAGCTCCATGAATTCTTCCTCCTCTTGGACGGAGACGATCCCATTGCAGCAGATCGTCCTCCAGATAAGCAGATGCAGTCCTCGTGTCATCATAATTGAGGCAGGAGCCGCGATCCGGCAGGCGCGGATGCTCCAGCGCCTCTCCCAGACGGCGCAGCACAAGTGCGGTGCTGAATTGCTTCTGGTGGACTGCTTCCAGGGCGCGCAACAGCGTGTGCGCATTTTCCAGCGCGGTTTTGCTCAGACCGCGCAGTGCCTCGTCGGTGGTGTCCTCAAAATGTCTCGGGTAATAGTAGGGGATAATCAGATTAACCGAGGGCAGCATTCGTCCAACCGTCTCGCGGTCGCTGACGGAGTCGCCGCCGATGAAGGGATAGAGCAGACTCTCCGTCGCCCAGTAGTGCAGATTGGGAATGAAGTATTCGCAGTCAACCGGACGTCCCTGTCTGCGCATCAGATCCAGCCCTCTGCCGGAGAGAATGGCCACAACAATCCGGCTGATTTCCAAGCCCTCCTGCACAAAGATCGGGTTGAGCTTATCAATGCGGTAGCCATTGTGCAGCAGATCATCGACCAGAATGGCCGGGCGGCGGAATGCCTTGATGGTGCGCACCTGCGTGCTGAGTGAACTGTAGCCCGGGTACTCCACGATGGAGAAGCTGCTGCCATCGGGGGCGAAGGACTTGTCCACATGCAGCGTTTTCATCACAGTGTTGGGAACGACCGAATCGGAGAGTATTTTCCCATAAGGCACGCACATCAGCTTGCCCAGATGCCCGGCCATGCCCTCGCGCATATTGTGTCGCTGCACCTTCAGCATCAGCGATTGATTCAGCATCTCCGCATCGAAGCAGAGCAGCAGCTTTCCTGGATAGAGCGCGGTCAGGGCTCTGCGCAGCCGCGGGCGCGATGTCGCAATTGCGGCGCGAACCTCCGGCGCGGAGCGATGCGGCTCCTTGATCGACAGCGCAACATCCTGAATCAGAACCATGGGCGTGCGCATATCCACGCAGTAGAGATTCTTTGTGTGCAAAATGTGTACGAAGCCAAGCTCCTCCAGTGCGGCCCGCACCGCAGGCTCGCCGGAGTCGTAATGACACAGCGCATAGGTGTGATCGCCGGAGAGACTGCGAACCAGAAGCTCATTGAGCAGTCGGTGGACATCCGCACCGGCGCCACTGACGCGGTCAATCATCAGAAGCTTACCGGAGGTGTAGCGGCGCACGGCGGCACAGGCCTCGACATCCTGCAAATCGGCATAGAGGTCTGAAACGCTGAGGGTATGCCCGCAGGCCCAGCCGATCGGCTGGCGTGCGTCGCGCGCGTAAAGCGTCACAGCCGACGGCTGCGGCGTATGCGAAAGATATTCAAACAGCTCTGCCGGAAGCGCCTGCGCGTCATCCACCGTGCGGAAACAGCGATCCTCAAGCGTCAGCAGACGCTTGAGCATGGGTGCGCGCAGATAAAGACCATAGTCATAAATATAGGACTGCACGATCGGGTCAACCAGAGCGGTGATATCCAGATCCTTGTCAATGTAGTCGCGAATGCGCGTGGAGCTGATGTTTTCAAGGGGACTGGGCAGCGACAGCGAGAGAACACGCCCGCGCAGCATCGTCTCCACAGGTGGCTGCGCAGCTTCCTCGGCGGCGGGGCGGCGAATGATGATGTGATCCATCTGCGCCGCGCAGTCCGGTTCATCCTTGCGGTAGGCGGAGGCGTTGCGAATGACGTCGCTGCCCACAACGAGGGAGACGGCGCGCTGCGGGAAAAGCTGACGCAGCATTCTCAAATCCTCCGGGAATGCAATATTGACCGGGATATGATCTGGGAACACGTAGGTGTCCCATTGATCTGCGATGGACATCTGAACAATTTTGCGCCGCAGGAGCTTGGGCAGCGTGCGCTTGCTCCAGGAGAATTCGTCGATGGCAAGATAGAGCTCAAAACCTCTGCTGCAAATCTCACGAACAATGGCCTTGTGCCCTGCGGAGAAGGGGTCAAAGGTGCCGGGGAAAAACGCCACCGGCCGGGCAGGGGGGAAGTGCATGGGGCCAAAGGCCACCTCCTGATACACCATAAAGCGGTAGAGATGGTTGAGCATGGCCGCCCGGTTGAAAAAGGTGAGCGGCCCCTCGCTTGGCTCAGCCAGAAGTGACAGAAGCTTCTTGCAGGTTTTCCGGAAGCATTTTTCGCGCCGCTTCTGCGGCAATTGCTCGTTGGCAATCAGGCCATGGCAGAGGACGCTCAGCGCATTCTGGTGGATGGAGGCATGATAGTGCGCGACGCCGACCAGCAGCAGCCCCAGACAGTAATCGACCAGCTCATCGGCGTCCTCAGGAAGTGCGGCAATCAGGGCGCCCAGGGTGCGCAATGCCAGTCCCGCCGGCTGCTGCGCGCTGCCGCGCAGCAGCTTTTCCAGAAAATCAATCGACTCCCAGATTTCCTTATCCGGCAGCGTGCAGACCAGCGGGCCGATATAGTCCGGAATAAAACGGCTGATCTGCTCCTGGCCGCCCTCCAGCTCACGCATGAGATCAACGGTGATTTCATTGCGCTGATCCACGCGCAGGCTGGCTGCCACAGACAGCAGCGCCTGACCCGCATGCTCACGAACCGGCAGATGCTCACTGACCGAGAGAATATTGGACAGATGCATGGCGGTGTGGAAGGCATGCTCCGGATGGTCAAGCAGATCAGCACAGAGCATGTCAATCTGCGCATTTTTGACTGTCCAGTGTACAGCGTTTTTTAGATTGCTCAGATAAAGCACGGAAACATCCGCATCACTGAGCGGCATTTGCCGCTCGTTCAAAAGCTTGGCCTGTAGAGCTTGCACAGCCCGGGAGTCGGTTGGCAGCTTGCAGGCGGTGTAGAGCGTTGCCGGATCGGCAAGCTGACGCAGATGCCAGAGGCATTGGAGCGAAACAAGCTGCCAGTGCGCCTCCGGACGGGCTGCCAGCTCCAGCAGACGCGGCGCAATCTGCGCAAAAAGCGCCGGTGTTATATAGGAAACCGGAACATGACTCAGCGCGTCCAGCAGCGCGAAGCACGAATCGGCCGGAAGCTGAGCAAGCCTGCTGACAAGCGGCCGCGCCAATGACACTCCCAACTGTGCCTCACAGGAGGAAAAGAGCGCACCACAGATTGCTTTCAGAGAGTTGGAGATGCGGTAGGCATATTTCTGCGCAATTTTGTGGTCGGGATGCAGACAGAGGTCGATGTAGCTCTCCCAGAGCGCGAGCGATTCATCCAGCAGCGCCAGCATGGTCGGGGCCATTGCGGTTTTCGGTGCACCGGCTGGCAGCTCCTTTCGGTACTTCGGGCCACTGTTGGCCAGAACGCGACCCATAATCGTTGCGGCATCGCGGCGGACGTCTCCCTCATGATGCATCAACAGCTCATAGAGAAAGGCGAGAAGCTTCTGCTTGTTGCTGCGGGACATATAGGTGTTGTATTCGTTAAAAAGCTGAAGATAGGTGCGAATCCGATGCGAATTCTTCTCGCCGCGCGCCTGCTCGAGAAGCTGATCGAAGGAGGCATCCACGCTGATGGTATGCATCAGGCGGATATTGCTCTCGAAGCTCATATTGCGCAGAACCGACAGCGCGTCTTCCGCACTGCAAAGTGAAATATCCCGCTGGTCAATCTTCCGGGGCTTCTGATCGCCGAGGTCACAGCCCACACCGTGGTCTGCAAGGAAGCACTCAAAATCGCGCAGCTTGCAATACACCAGACGGTAGCGCTTCTGCTTCGCGGGCGTGACATCCGCCAGCTTGGAAAGAATCATGTTGTAGGCCTCGCGCAGAGAATAAATGCGGATGTGCTCGCGTCCGTTTTCCCAGACGCCGCGAACGCGAAAGTCGGCATAAATCAGCAGCAGCGATTCAATTGGCAGATTCTCAAATTCCAGATCCCAGGTGGAATGATTGGCGGAAATGTGCGCAATGGCCTCCATGCCGCGCTCGGTCAGCCATTGCCAGGTGTAATAATAATGCAGATAGGGGATGCGTGCGGCATCCTCGCCGCGACAGGCAAATTTCCCGATGTCGTGGCAAAGCGCTGCTGCGGCAACCAGTGGCACATCAACCTCCAGTCCGGCCTCGCGCGCCAGCAGCGCCATGTGAACCGCCTGATTGCGGACGCCGATGGTGTGGGAGGCCGAGTCAAAGGGCATCAGCTCCCGGCTCAGGCGCAGGGTCGTCAGAAAATGGGTCTGCGCAATGGCCTGCTCAAAGCGCTGGTATTCCTCCCGCACACGGCTGCCCCCGCAGAGCGCGGGGTCAAAGGGCAGGAGCTTTGTCAGCGGATCAAAATCTCCCTCCTCGCAGGAAAACAGAAGGTCAAGCACCTGCGTCAGAAGATGCAGCGCTGCGCATACCGCTTCGCCGGGCCGCTGATATTCCGGATCCGGGAACAGCCCGTCTGTCAACATCTGATAGAGTGCCGAAAGCCAGCCGTTCTCCGGCTCCGGCGCATAGCGTGCAAGCAGCGGCCGCAGTGCCGCAGCGGTGGCGGCACATGGCGCGCCATCGGCAGTCTCCAGCGCGGTGAGTAGGGCAGGCAGGGCTTCCCGCGGCAAGCCCTGCGGGAGATCGGCGCGCTGAAGCATGGAACTTGAAAAATGCATAAATATCACCCCTGTGCTGGTATATCGTTATTATATAAAATATTGAAGTCCAGCACAAGGCGTTTTCGCCGGTTTTTTCAAAAAAACCGGCCTGCTCAGGCGAGGGACAGCGTGCCGACCAGCGTTCCCGGCAAATCCTGAAAACTGGAGCAGACCTCCAGCGGAATCTGGTAGCGCTTTGCAAGCTCAACACAGCGATCATGCAGCACTCTGGCGCCGCTGCGCGAGAGCGCAAGCATGTCATCGTAGGAAATCCGGCTGTACTTTACCGCGTCCGCATATTTCCGTGGATCCTTGTTATAAACGCCGTCCACATCGGTGAAAATACGGCAGTGGTCGGCTTGGAGCAGCGCCGCCAGCGCCACCGCTGTTGTGTCTGAGCCGCCACGCCCGAGTGTCGTCACATCTCCGGCGGCGCTGACGCCCTGAAACCCGGCCACCAGAACAATTTTCCCGCGTTGCAGCTCGTCTTCAATCCGCGTGCCCTCCAGTGCAAGCACGCGCGCGCTGCCGTGTGCAGCGTCCGTCCGCAGACCGGCCTGCCATGCGTTCAGACTGATCGCCGGGACACCAAGCCGAGCCAGCGCCATTGCGCAGAGCGCAGTGCTTACCAGCTCACCGGTGTACAGCAGTGCGTCCAGCTCTCTGCCGTGGCAGTCCGGGTCGATCTCCTGCGCACGGGCCAGCAGCGCATCAGTCGTAGCCCCCTGCGCAGAAAGCACAACGATGACCTCATGCCCCTGCCGATGCAGCGCTGCAATTCTTCGTGCCACAGCATAAAGCCGCCGCGCGTCGGCAATGGAGGAACCTCCGTATTTATCCACATAACGCGCCATATCCTTTCTCCTTCCCGAGGCGCTCTGCGCCTCACACCACGCTATGCGCCGGGGAAGCCTTTCGACACATTTTGGGTTTTACTTTGTCTGCATTCTGTGCTAGAATAAAAAAATCCCCCGGATCTCTCTGCACAAGTCCAGTAAAAACGGACAATAGAAAAAAGAGACCTCCTATGGTAGAAT
>CAYXIN010000039.1:0-3554 GCA_964465395.1 uncultured Oscillospiraceae bacterium
ATCTCAGCCTGAACCCCACAAAAATTTCCGGCACCTGCGGCCGCCTGATGTGCTGCCTGAAGTATGAGCAGGAGGCCTATGAGGAGCTGCTGCGCACCAGTCCGAAGGCCGACTCCTTCGTGGACACGCCGGATGGCCGCGGCACCGTCACCGACGTCAATCTGCTCAAGCAGAGCGTGCGCGTGCGCCTGGAGAAACAGCCGGACACCATCGTCTGCCACAAGAACTGCGACATCTGCGTTCTGCGCAACGGCAAGGCCAGAAAGACCGACGAGCCGATTCCCGAGGATTACGCGCCCATTTCCGGCAATCCTGCCGCCAAGCCGAAGGATGAGCCCGGCTTCTCCACCTATCTGGAGCCGGTGATGTATCGCGGTGAGCAGCTCAGCGCGCAGCCCGCCGAGGCCGGCCGCAGCAAGCGCCGCCGCGCAGGGCGCAAGCCGGAGCAGACTGCGTCCGAGCCCGCAAAGCAGCCGCAGCAGAATCCGTCCCGCCCGCGCGCAAAGGGCGCCGAGCCCGCCGCCACAGAGGGCGAAAAGGCCGCACCGAAAAACCGCCAGCGCCGGAAGAATACGGAGCGCACAGACAAGCAGCCGGAGAAGGCTGTCGAAAAAACGGCTGAAAAAGTGCCGGAAAAGACTGCGGAAAAAGCAGCGCAGCCCGGTACTGAGGCCGCCGCAAAGCCCTCCAGGCAGCACTACCGTCACTATCACAAGCGCCGCAAGCCCGCCGCAAAGCCCCAGGGCGGCGAATAAGGCGCAGACAGAAGCAAAGCAGCGGAAGAAATCACATCCTGCGATTTCTTCCGCTGCTTTTTGTTCTTTTTATGGATGGCGCGCAGCCATCATTTTTCCGCCGTCTGTCCGCCGCGCAGCGCGTCCAGGGTGCGACGCAGAATCTCCGGCGCCAGCGCCGGAGCGGTCAGCGTCGCAACCGCCTGCTCCATGGGGCAGGGGCCTGTCCCCTCGCGGTTGGAGATCGTATCCGTCAGTGTTCCATACGATACCTGCACATTGTGTTTCCGCAGCAGCGTCAGCGCGCCACGGGACATAACCTCGCCAAAGACGCTCTCAACGCCGCAGTGAATAAAAATCATCGCCGCCGCGCGTCCGACAATCCGGTCTGCAACAGCCATTGCGCGCAGATCCTCATCCGGACGCTCCAGCAGCGGCGCAATGCCGCGCAGCTTACTGGTCAGCACCCGCTGATTGTCGCAAAAAACACAGGTATAATCGCTGCGCTCCAGCAGCTTCCGCGCGCGCTCCGCATTCGATACCAGCATAAACCCTCAGCCTCCAGAGATCAAAGTCGGCGGAAACACCGCCGCAGCAATTGGGCACACAGCCCGGTAAACAGCCCCGTTCCAATGGCACACAGCAGCAGGGGCGGCAGAAAATACAGAAATTCCGGTGTCCCGGTCAGCAGCAGCGCCACAGCCATCTGACCCAGATTATGCGCAAGACTGCCCACCACGCCGCAGACCCACATCTGTGACTGCCGCAGGCAGGGGCGCAACAGGGCCATGGACGCATAGCTCAGCAGCCCGCCGGCCAGCGCATAGAGCATGGCTGAGCCCTGCCCGGTCAGCAGATGCCCAGCACAATACGCAGCAGTACAATGGCCAACGCATCCCTGCGCCCCAGCGCAAAAAGCGCAAAAACCGTCACCACATTGCTCAGCCCCAGGCGGAAGCCCGGCAGCGGCAGCAGTGGCGGAAGCTGCGCCTCCAGCACAAAAATCGTCAGCGCAATCGTCGCAAGCAGCGCGCACAGCGCCAGACGTCGCGTTTTCATGCGCGCTCTCCAAAGAGCGCACGATTCAGCTTCGGCGCGCTGAGGGTAACGTAGAGCGCTGTGCCCAGCAGCAGCACAACCGCTGCCTCACCAACCGCAACATAGAGCAGATTCAGCCAGAGCGGAAGCTGCGCCACAAAAATCGTCAGCTCAGCGCCAACAAAAATGCTGTTGAACAGCACCGGCATCAGAAGCGACAGCAGCGGCAGACGACGCAGGCGGACACCGCGCAGGCGATACATCAGCAGCGTTGAAATCAGTGTCGCAGCCGTCCCGACGAAGAAGTCCAGGGGCAGCGCGCCCGCAACCGTCATGTTATAAATTAGGCAGCCGACTGACAGCCCGGCAATAGCCGCCGGGGTAAAGAGCGCAAAAACGCACAGCGCCTCCGCCACACGGAACTGAATCGCCATGGATGTCGTTCCCGGCAGCAGAAGGCCCTGCAACAGGCTCAGAACAATATACAGCGCAGCGAGCACCGCTGCCCAGACGAGCTCACGAACAGAATGCTTCATTTTTCACATCTCCATAGTTTTGTTTTACGACAGGATGGTTTCGAACTGTCAAAGCTATTCTAGCCGAAAAGCAGCGTTTCGTCAACCGAAAGCTGCGCTCTGGAAAAATTTTCGTATTTTCCTGCAAAAAATGCCATACTTTCCGCCGGAATCCGGGCGTTTTCGCCATAGACCGGCAAGACCCCTGGCACAGCAGAGGCCGGAGCTCCCGAAGGAGCCCCGGCCAGTTTGTTTGCTTATCTGTCAGACAAATGCGCAGAACGCTGCGGGATTACTCTCTGACAAAGCGCATCAGAATGGTCGCCACCTGCGCTCTGGTCGCAGTCTCGGCGGGTGCCAGTCTGTTCTCGCCAACGCCCTGAATCAGACCGCTGGCAACCGCCCAGTTCATCGCATCGACAGCGTAGGCGCTGATGGTGGAGACATCCTTGAAGTCCTTCAGATGATCCTCCTCCACCTTCTGCTCACCGGCATAGCGATAGAGAATCGTCGCAAGCTGCTCACGCGTGATCTGTGCATCGGGCGCAAAGCTGGTTTCGGAGACACCCTGAACCACCTTGTTGTTGACCACCCAGATGACAGCCTCGGCATACCAGCTATCGTCCGCCACATCGGTGAAGTGCTGCTCCATATCCGTTACGTCGGGGCTGCCGGCGATACGGTAGAGCGTCTGGACAAGCTGTGCGCGGGTCATGGCCTCATTCGGCGCAAAGATCCGGTCGCCCATGCCGTTCATGATACCATTGCGCAGCGCGTAGCAGACACCCTCATGGTACCATGCGGTATTGCTCAGATCCGTAAATGCCTCGCTGGGACAGCAGGCAGCAATGGCCTCCTTCTCGCTGTGGCCGCACTGCTCGCACACATGCGCACGCTCGCCGTCCTCAGTGCAGGTCTCCTGGCGGAGCACGACCCAGTCGCCGTAGCTGTGGCCGAGTGCATCGGCATAGCTGTCAACATAGCTGTCACCGCAATGGCAGGTATGCGTCGTGTAGCCCTGCTCGGTGCAGGTCGGTGCCGTTACAGTGGCCTCGTAGCTGTGGCCGGTGGCCTCGAGAATCTCGACAATATAGCTGTCGCCGCATTCGCTGCAAACCTCGCGGATGAAGCCGGCCTTAGTGCAGGTGGGCTCCGCAGTCTGGCGCGTATAGCTGTGCGCGATGCAGTCGGTGTCGCGGTACTCAGTCTCGCCACAGGCACAGGTGCGCTTCTCCTGCCCCTTGGTGGTGCAGGTGGCTTCCTTCAC
>CAYXIN010000039.1:3654-16851 GCA_964465395.1 uncultured Oscillospiraceae bacterium
CGTCTCCCAGTCACCGAAGTGGTGGCCGGTCGGGTTGACATAATCAGACTTGTAGCTATGGCCGCAGTCTGCGCAGGTGTAGGTCGTGTAGCCCATCTCCGTGCAGGTCGGTGCCGTCACCGTCGTCTCATAGTCATGCGCCGTCATATCGGTGTCGCGATATTCCGCTTCGCCGCAGACGCAGGTGCGCTTCTCCTGACCCTTGCCGGTGCAGGTGGCTTCCTTCACCGTCTCCCAGTCACCGAAGTGGTGGCCGGTCGGGTTGACATAATCAGACTTGTAGTTGTGGCCGCAGCCTTCGCAGGTGTAGGTGGTGTAACCCATTTCCGTGCAGGTCGGCTCGGTGACAACAGCGGCATAGCTGTGGCCGGTGCCCGCAAGGGTTTCGGTGTAGCTGTGGCCGCACTTGGCGCAGGTATAGGTTTCGTAGCCGTCCTCGGTGCAGGTCGCATCCACAGAATCAGCCAGCGCGTAGGCATGTCCGCCCAGCTCATAGGTGACCTCGACAAGCGTCGCTGCCTCCTGAACCGCGCTCTCATTGTTGCGATGGGTGGTGCGGATGGAAATCTCGGTCTGGACATAGTCTTCTCTGACCGCGAAGGTCAGCAGCGCCAGCGTCTTGCCAGCCAGAAGCTCTCTGCCGGAGGCATAGGCCAGAATCAGCTTACCCTCCTCCTCGCGAATCGCGGTGAGGCAGGAGGCGCTCGTGCCGACATAGGTCAGCTTTTCCGCATCATAGGTGATCTCCAGCAGGCCGTCGGTTACAGTCACGTCCTCCGTGACAGCAATCGTGACCGTGCCATCCTCGCTCTCGTCGGTCTGCACCTGTGCATGAACCGCGTTGAGCGCGCCACCAATTGCCAGAGTGTCATCCGCAAGCTGGTAGTCATAGACAAGGCTGGGATCGGGGCCAACCAGTGCGTTGGTCTGCATGGTCTCAATCTCGCCATGGATCAGCTCAGGAGCGACCGCATTCACCGTCAGCTCCTCGGGCAGGTAGAGGGCTGTGATGGTCGAAGCGCCACCGATCGAGCCGATCTTGCCGCCGGTCAGCTTCACCTCCAGCATGTCCACTTCGATGTCAACGTAGTAGAGCTCAGCCGTATCCTCATAGTAGGCAACAACCAGTCCATTGTTGACGCCATCGTTGACATAGACCATGCTCATCTGCGTTGCGCTTGCAAAGGTGAGGCCAACGTTGCCAACCTTCTCAAAGTCGCAGGAATAGTCCACTGCATATGTGCCATCATCGTCGCGCACGACCGTGGGAACAATGACAATGTTATAGAGATTGCCGCTGTCGGTCAGCGCAGCATAGGAGTAGGCGTCCAGCTTCTGGCCATCCTTCATGACCTTCGTCATGCCCATGAAGGCCAGGGTGCCCAGTGTACCCTCGAATTCACCGGCCAGATTCCAGCCGGAGATATCCGCGACCGCGCCAAGCTCGTGGACATTCCACATGATGAGCTCCTCGCTCAGGTCAACATAGATCGGCATATCGCCCGCAATGAGTGTTGCGGTATTGCCATCGTCATCGGTATAACGCAGCTCCAGAGCCGGCATGGTGGACATGTCGGAGGGGGCCTGCTGATAGCTGACGATGCCACCGGGGGTAATGTCATAATCATACTCCGGCTCGATCACATACAGATTGGAAACAACTGCCCAGTAGTTCCAGTCGATGTATGCCTTGTTGTCGCCGCCGTAGATCACATTGTCATGCACACCGCCGCCATAGAGATAGGCATGGTCATAGTGCACGATGGAGGGGTTCTTGATATCGTTCGTCTGGATGCTTGCCCAGTTGCTGCCGTCCTCGCTCAGCTCGAGCTTGGCATTGACAGTCAGGTCGATCTTCACGACGTCCTCAACATGGACGGGAATCTCCTGGCTGACCGTCTCACCAGCCGCATTGGTGTCCACAGTCTCCACAATGACAGACGCATCGCCGGGCGCCACCGCGGTCACACGGCCCTCGGCGTCCACCGTCAGGATGCTCTCGTCGCTGGAGGTGTAGGTCACACCACCCTGGAAGCGTGCGGGAACCGCATAGGCCGTGATCTGCTCCACATCGCCAACATAGGTGCTGATGCTCTGCGTGCGCACGCGCAGGGTCAGGTCCGCGGGCTCCTGATACTGATACAGCGAGTAGGCGGGCCAGACAGCGTCGCCAACATTGCCCAGCTCCAGCGTTGCGCCGCCCTGCGGCTCGATGGCATAGAGGCGCGCGGTGGAGTCATTCTTCTGATAGGACATCAGCGCCAGGCAGCCGGACTCGGCATCATAGATCGAGGAAGCGAAGGAATCCTCCAGCTCACCCGCGCCGCTGAGCTTGATGGGCGCAACAGCAGTCTTGCGGATGGAGAAGTCGTAGCTTTCCTCCTCGGCGGGGTAAGCCGCCAGAACGATTTCATAGATGCTGCCGGACTCGGCAACAGAATAGTAGGTATAGGCCGGGCAATCGGTGTAGGTCTCGCCGTCCGCCTCGACCGAAACATAGGACAGACCGGCAAAGGCCATCGTCACCAGGCTGTCGCCGCCCAGGACAGCAGCGTCCGCGTACTCAACGACGGTCGCCTCGTAGGGGTTGATAACGGCAATACCGCTGCCGCCGTTGCAGGGAGCGACGATGCGGTCAAAGAAGCCGTCCACTTCCTCTGCTGCTGCGGCATCCGGCCAGGCATAGTAGCTGCCGATGTCGCAGACATAATACTTGGTAAACATATCCGGATCCATGGCATAGATGCTGCTCGAATCGTGGACATAGACCACATTCTTGAGCAGAACTGCACCATAGGCCGCGCCGCCATCGTCATAGCTGACGGTCTGCCAGCTCTCGGGGCTGCTGCTGTTGAGTCTGACCCAGAGGGAGGTACCATCCACATCCATCAGGAAGGAATAGAGATCCACCGCAGGCAGGTCGTTAACCGTAACCTCAACCGTCTGCTGGAGGTGCGGCTCGGCATTGGTCGTCACGGTGATGGTCGCAGTACCGGCAGTCAGGGCCGTGATGGTACCATTCTCCACCGCCGCAATCTCCGGCGCAGAGGATTCCCAGCTCAGGCTCTGATCCTGAAGCGTCCAGGGGGTGAGGGTGGTGCGCACCGTCGCCGTGGAGCCGGGCATCATCTTCAGCTCGCTGACGTTGACCTGCAGCGATTCTGCCTGCGTTGCCTGCTCAATCAGGCCAATCTTGCTGCCAACGAAGTAGGCAGCCGACATTTTCAACTTGAGATCAGCCGAAGCAGCGGACAGGCCGCCAAGCGTCCAGGAGGAGCCGCTGATGTTGATCCAGCCAAGGGTGTCAATGTCATATCTGCCCCAGCCATAATAGAAGAGGCGGTCGTTCTCATGATCCCACGCCAGAGTTTGGCCCTTGTCGGAGTAGCCGCCGATATAGCCGGTGCCAAAGGGTTCCAGATCGGTAATCGCGCCATCGACAACCATATCCAGCGTGAAGCGGAATGCCTGAACACCGAACTCATACTTCGAGCCGCCGTCGGCAATCACATAGAAGGTTCCCTCGTCGTCAATCGCCAGACCACGCAGCCAGTTGCAGGTCTCATTTCTGGAGTTGAGGACGGAAACCGTGAATTCGCTGGTCAGTTCGCCGGAATAGAGGTCAACCGTATAAATGGTGTTGTCTGCGCCCAGCGCATAGAGCTTCTTGTCCGTGTAGCTCAGCGCCATATCCTCAATGCCATAGGCACTGACATCCGCCAGTTTCACCATGGCGCTGCGGTTGCTATGCGGCGCGACACAGAGGCCGCCATCGGCGGTCACCATGTAGGTGTAGCCGTCAACATACTCCGCAGCAACGATGCTTGCGCCACTGGTGCCTGCGTTCGCATAGGTTGCGCCGTTGACATCCACGCTGATCCAGGCGCCCTGCGCCTGCGAATAGGCAAAGAGGCTGCCGCCCTTGCCGCCGGGGGTTGTGCCGGAGTCGCCGCCCTGACCGGGCTCCTCCAGATTCAGGGTCACTTCATAGGCCGACTCATTGCCGGCATAGTCGCCCAGAATCAGCAGGCAGGTCTCACCGGCCTTAACGCCGCTCAGATCCATGGTCACCACCTGCAGATCGCCGGGATCGTCAAAAATCTGCGGAACCGCCGTCGCGTAGGTCGTCGTTCCGTCCAGGCTTCTCAGGCTCATGGCCGCGACATACTGATTATCCTTGCAGTTGACCACAAGCTGATTCGCGTCGTTTGCACCACGGGAAACCGCAACCAGCTCCGGTGCCGTGTTATCCACGACCATCTGTCTGGTCAGGGCTGCACCCTTGCCCAGCACGCCGGAATCCAGCAGCTCGATCACACGGTCGATGGTAACCGTCTGACCCAGCACATAATACTCAGGCACGGCAACCAGAGACACCGTGAAGCGGTCGTTCTCCTTCAGGCCAAGCGTCTTGACCGGGAGACCCAGGCTGACGCTGGAGTCGGTGTTGCGCCATGTGCCGCCATTGGTATAATAATAAGCGCCATAGACATTGGCAGAGCCGGACTGGTAGAGCACCTTGCCGGATGCGTCGCGGATCAGGGTCACATAAGCCGCCGCATTTCGAAGCAGCGTTGCGCGGTAGCTCTCCAGCACATCCTCGCTGCGCACGGCCGCTCTGCCCTCGGGATAGCTGTCCTCAAGTGCATAGGGGTTGCCGATCTGATAGTAGGCGGTACCCGCGCGGTTGATTACCAGCTCGTTGGACTCCGCAGCGCCGACATAGGCCGTTCTGCTGTCGCCATAGAGCTGCTCGGTGTAGCTGACACCAAACATGGAGGGATCGGTCCAGGAGCCATAGAAACCGAGAACCGGGATGGAGTGCGTGGAATCGCAGGCAGTGCCTTCGGCATCCGTCTCCGGATTGACCAGCACGAAGCCCTCGATATAGGCGCCGTTGGGATAGGTCTCGTTCAGCGCAGCCATCTGCTCACCGGTGAGCTGTGCCTGCACCGCAACGGTGACGCTGCTGCCCGCAGCGACGGTGAAGGTGCCGGTTTGCAGACCGGCCAGCAGCAGATGCGCGTCATAGGCATCGACGGTGCCGCTGCCGTCCACATCCGCAATTTCAGCGATTTCCGTAAGAAGGCCCGCTGCGTAGTTCAGAATGATCTGCGCATCAGCCGTATCCGTCAGGCCATCGTCATTCAGGTCGCAATCGATGCCCACGACCTCGTTTGTATAGGTCACGCCATCAATCTTATAGCTGAAATCTGCGCTCAGCGGGGTGGTGTTCTGATAGAGATAGGTGCCGTCGCTGTCCTGCGTGAACAGTTGGGTGGCCAGACGGTAGGTCGTATCCGTCTCGGCAAAGTTGTGAATAGAGAAGCTGAAGGTATACAGACCGGTGCGGTCGGGATCGTCGCCCAGCTCTGCCTTGACCTTGCCATCCATCCAGGTGGCGGTTGCATCCTCGCCCATGAAGATATAGCTCCTGGCAGCAATGGCATCGTCGAGCTTCACAAGACCGGCACCCTGCTTGAGGATGGAGTAATAATTTGTCTCCTCCTCCAGCAGCGGCAGCGCGGTGGACATCATAAGGCTCTGCGAAAGCTGACGGACGGAGCGGCCCGTCTTCTCGACCAGCCCGTTGTCGCGGATATACTGCGCCATCACTGCGGCCGCGCCAGCCATCTGCGGCGCCGCCATGGAGGTACCGGACATGGACTCATAGCTCTTGCCGCCGGCAACTGCGCCGTTGACCGAGTAGATGTTGCCGCCGGGCGCTGTGATCTCCGGCTTCATTTCCAGAGAGTCCGGAATACCCCAGGAGGAGAAATCGGACATCGTCTGATAGGGCGTCTGCTCATAAGTGCCATCTTCCGACACGGAGGCACTGTCCACGGAGGCAACGCCCAGGGAGTTGGTGTATGTACCGGGGCTGCCGCCGGTGTGGAAGCGGATATCCTCCACATAGAGTCCCTTCTGGCTGATGTTTTCATCCCAGCCATAGGAGTTGCCTGCGGAGATGGTGACAACCGTATCCGTTTCCTGCAAGCCAGCCAGAAGCTTCTCATAGGTCGCGTTGAAGGAGAAGCCGGCGGAGCTGGAGCCCAGCGACAGGTTGACCGAGTCGCAGCCCAGAACGATGGCGTCCTCAATGGCTGCCATATAGTCCGAGTCGTAGGCGCCGCCGTTGACGCCGAAGACCTTCATGGAGATGATCTGCGCATCCGGCGCGATACCGGCCACACCGACCGTGTCCACTGCCTCGACGAAGGAGCCGTCGCGCTGCGGAATGTAGGCATTCGCCGCAGCGATACCCTCAACGTGAGAGCCGTGCTCGCCCTGTGAGTCATAGTCATGCATGACTTTATAGTTCTCGTCGATGTAGTTATATCCGAAGGGAATCTTGGTGCTGTTATAGGCGCGGTCTGCGTTGACATTGGGAATGTTCAGTTGATCCGCCACAGAGAGGATTTCTTCCTTATCCAGCAGATCCAGCGACTGCACATACGCCTCGTAGCTCATGTTGGCCTTTTCAGCATTGCATTGCAGGGAATACTCAAAGCCACTGGCGGAGAAGGACTGGTGATCGGTGTCGATACCGGTGTCGATCACCGCAACACGGCTGCCCGCACCGGTATAGCCATTAGCCCAGACCGTGCGCGCGCCGACCTGCCACGTGGAGGTCTGCATAGTGGGCGCATCCTCTTCCTCGCGATCTACGACACAGGGCTCGTAGCGCGTCTCGATGATGACCTCTGCAACGCCGGGCACCGCCTCAATCCGCGCAATATCGCCATAAGCGACATTGGCAGAGATCAGGTTTGCTGCCAGCGTCAGGTTCCAGCGAACGTACAGCTCGCCGTCCAGCGCACGCTCAATGCTGTCGGTAAGGAGCATCTGCTCCTCCTGCAGCGTAGCGCGGTAGGCCATCGCCAGGCCGTTGGTCGCGATATCCTGCGTGGAGAAGCCGGATTCCAGCGTGGAGGCCGATTCCAGCAGAATCGAGACACGAACCATGTCCGTATCTTCATACAGGGGAAGCTGCTCAGTCTGCGCAGCGGCCTGGCCCATCTTGTCCAGTGACAGGTCAGTGTCCACCTTCGTGAAGCTGAGCCCTGTGTCATGCGCGTGCGTTGCGTTGGCCGGCAGAGCGAAGCCCATGACCATTGCAGCCGCCAGGAGCAGACACAAAATGCGTTTGCTCAGGGTGTGTTTCATTCACTACACTTCCTTTTCTTCATTTTACCAGTTTAATCTATATCCACACAGCCCTGCACCGTGAAGATACCGCAAAGCGCCCTGTTTGTATTTTCGAACAATTGGGCTGTTTATATTTACAATCATACCATTAACTTCCGGCGCTGTCAACTGCGGCGCGTGCGATTTTTCGCTTTTTCTCAAAAAGCTGTTGCAATGCAAAGCAGGAGGCGCACGGGCTTTCGTGCGCCTCCTGTATTATGCTTTATTCCGCGCCGGTCAGCAGGATCGCCTCCACCATTTTCAGGAAGGACAGGATCGACGCGCGGTCTGTTCTGTAATACAGGCGCGTGTCCTCGCGCTCCTGTCTGAGGAAGCCCCGGCTGTAGAGCTGCGCCAATGTGCGGGACATATTCCCGGGGTCCATGCCGAGGCTGTCCGCCAGCTCCATGCCATAGGATGGCTCATCCAGCAGGCGCCGCAGCAGCTCCAGCCGTTTGCGGTCGCCAAGAAAGCGCAGCGTCGCCGCCAGGCTGTCCAGATCCATCTCCTGCGGACGCTTCAGGCTCGTAGTCGGCAGACCGCTTCCAATATACATAAATTCGTAGTCCATGCCCAGCGGTGCCTTCTGCTCATCGGTATAGAGCAGGCGACCGGCATACATCATGGAGATGGCAATTCGCAGCTCCTTATTCGGGTCCCAGGGCACGCCATCTTTCAGGAAGGACTGCATAAAGCGCTCCGGCGGCTGCTTGCAAAAAATCTCCTGCCACTCCTCCTCCACACTTTCAAAGAGCCAGGCCTCCTGTCTGTAGATTGCCTCCAGCCTTTCGCTCAGCGGCTCCAGGATCGACACAATCTCCTCCATGCTCTCGTCAAAATGACGCAGCGCGCCATAAAGCTTCATCTGAAAATCTGCCGGAAGCTCCATCGCACTGACCTGGTCGAAAAGATCACCCGGGCAGCCGGGGCCATCCTGCAAGGAGAAGAA
Organism: uncultured Oscillospiraceae bacterium; assembly: GCA_964465395.1. Taxonomy (GTDB): domain Bacteria; phylum Bacillota; class Clostridia; order Oscillospirales; family Oscillospiraceae; genus JAZOXB01. The sequence continues at coordinate 11,792 of CAYXIN010000039.1, forward strand.
GGCATAGGCCTGCGGCCCCAGCCAGTAGCCGCGACGCTGCGCCTCTCTCCAACGGTTGCAGATGCACTGCGCGCCCGCGCGCAAATCCGCGCAATCCAGCGACCAGAAGGAGACGATCATCGCGTGTGCTACACACATGTCGCGGCTTTCCGCATTGATTTGCAGAAAGTAGCGGCGCAGCGCCGGGTCATCCCGGTTCAGACCGGCGCAGACCTCCTCGACGATTTCCTGCAGGCGCTTGAACACCCGCACACGCTTTTCCGACACATTGCCGCCGGAACGCAGCTTCAGCTTGTAGAGAACCGAGCTGAAGGAGAGGTTGTTCACATATCTGCTGACCATTGCTGCCGTTTCCATCAGCATAAAGGGGCCATGCACAAAGGTATAGTTCATGGGTAAGCCAGCCTTTCTCAAGTGCTGCTGCGCAGCACTGCTTTCCTGTCCGCAATACATTATAAACAATATGTATATACCGTTGTTCCAACATCCTGCCGGCTGGCTAGGATGCAGAGGGCTCTGTTTCTTCCTCCGTCGGCATATCCGCAGACGAAGCCCCTGTCTCATCCGGCTCCGGCATACGCTCTGCATCGGTCAGGCTTCGCGCATTGGCCGAGTTATGCAAAACGCAGTCCACCGCCGGGGTCATGGCCGTCAGGCGTCCGCGCGACACGCAGACAACATAGCTTTTAAACACAACGGGGCAAATGGCGCCCATATCCATCACCTGCTTGCACAGCTCCACATAATCGCCGGAATTTTCCAGCGAGGTGGTGCACAGCAGCGCCAGCCCTGCGTCCGAAATGCCGCCAAAATTCAGCGCGCCGCCCTTTGAGAAGAAGGCCGACAGGTCAAAATTCGCCGTCAGGCGCACCTCGCCATAAAAGAGATCATAGTCCCCGTTTTGCAGCGCCTTATCATAGCTCGTCCGATCCAGAGCGCTGACTGTAAGCCGCAGACCGGCCGCATTGAGCACCTCTGCCACCGCGCGGGCCGCCGCCACGCGGACGGGATCCTGCGAGCAGACCAGGAAAATGCCGCTGTGCTCCTGATAGGTCGGATCATTCAGCACACCGGAATTATGCACCGCCGCTTCAAAGGCGCGCAGATCGTAATCATAATCATAGGAGAGCGAATGCTCATAGAGGTCTGACTGCGGCGAGCAGGGCAGCGAGGCCGCCAGCGCATAGCCGCCGTAGACATGATTGCGCAGGCTGCTGCGGTCAATCGCAAGAGTCACCGCAGCGCGCAGCGTATCATTGGCAAAATATCCGCTGGTCAGATTGAAGCCGATATAGTGCATCACCGTGGTCGGAACCTCCCAGACCTCATAGTCGCAGCGGTATCCCACCGCCGCAGCAGAGTTGGGGTCACAGTAGACCAGGTCGGTGCCGCCGAATTCAAAATGGTCACGCACCTCGGTCGGATCCGCCGCCGTGTAGAGCCGGATTGTCTCCTCCGCCAGGGGCAGCGTGCTGCTGCGCTGGCAGTGCGCATTGCGGACAAGGCTGCTGCCGCTCAGCCGATAGGGGCCGCTTCCAACCGGCTGCGGCTGTGCCAGCGTCTCGGACTTGACAATCGGCACATCCAGCATCAGGCAGAAATTCTCATAGGGTGTATCCAGCAGCACAACCACCGTGCTGCCCTCCGCACGAAGGCTCTGGATGTGCGTCAAACGGGCGGCATAGAATTCGCTCTCGCGCGCAGCCTGCACAGAGGCTACCACATCCTCTGCCGTCAGCGGCGTTCCATCCGAAAAACGCAGGTCGGCGGCAAGTGTAAACTGATAGGTCAGCCCATCATCGGAGGCAGTGAAGGATTCGCACAAAAGCGGCTCCGCCCGGAACTGATTGGAGACCGTAAAGAGGCTCTCATAAAGCAGTGAGAACAGCGCGCGGTTGATCGTCGCGCTGCATGTATAGGGATTGAGCCCATACTCCGGCATATAGCTCATGCCGAAGTCCGCCGAGGGAGCCTCCGGCTCCGGCGCAGCGGCCTGCGTCGGCTCTGTCTCCTGCGATTCCTGCGCGGGCTTTTCAACCGGCACACAGGCGCAGAGCAGCAGCGCCACACAAAGTCCAAGCAGCAGGCGCTTCATGCGCTCTCTCCTTTCAGCATAATCATCGCAGCCAGTGAGCCGCGCGCATTGCCCACCCGCCGGTGCGACCAGAAGCGCTCCGGCTGACAGGCAGTGCAGTCTGTACTGATGTCGATGCGGCTGACACCGGCGCGGCGCAGCCAGATTGCGTTGAGCAGCTTGAGATCCACATCAAATTTCTCTCCTCTTGTGCGGATTGCGTCACGCGCCTGCTCGCCCATCGCCGTCAGCATGGCCTCCGGCACATCGGCATCCGTCTCAAAGCAGCAGGGACCGATGCAGGGCCCAATGGCCGCGCAGATATCCGCCGGGCAGCAGCCGAACTCCTGCTGCATGGCCCCCACCGCGCGGGCCACAATGCCGGCTGCCGTGCCACGCCAGCCGGAATGCACCGCGCCAATTGCCCGCCGGATCGGGTCAAGGAGCAGAATCGGCGTGCAGTCGGCCGCAAATGCCGTCAACACCACGCAGGGCTCATTGGTAATCAGCGCATCGCACGGCTGCGTCACCTCGCGCAGCAGGCCGCGTCCGCAGTCTGCGCGTCCGACACGCTCAACCACAGCGGTATGCGTCTGCCGCGTAAAAACAGTCTGCTCCGGGCGGAAGCCGAGAGCCTCGCCCAGACGCCGATAGTTCTCATAAACACGCTCCGGCACATCCCCCCGGTGTACGCCCAGATTCAGGCTCTCCAACGGGCCGGTGCTGACCCCGCCACAGCGGGTAGAGAAGCAGTGCGCCGCCGCATCCAGCAGCGTGGAGCCCAGATACTCCAGCGTTCCCTGACGTCTGACATAGAAGCTCATCCGGCCGCCTCGTCCTTATCGCGGCAGCAGTGCTTATACTTCTTCCCGCTGCCACAGTGACAGGGATCATTGGCACCCAGCTTGATTTTCTTGACCACCGGCTGCTGCTTCACCGTTTTGTCGCCGCCGACCGCTCCGGTTGCCGTGATTTTGGCCACCTGCGTGCGGCGCATTTCCTCATCCGTCCGCAGGCGGAAGATAAAGAGACGGCGTACCGTTTCCTCGCGGATGGCGTTAATCATGCCCTCAAACATCTCAAAGCCCTCGCGCTTATAGGCCACGACCGGATCCGTCTGGCCATAGGCCCGCAGGCGAATGCCCTGCTTGAGGTCATCCATGGCGTCAATATGATCCATCCAGTATTCATCCACAACGCGCAGAAGGATAATACGCTCGATCTCGCGAAGCTTTTCGCTGCCGATCTCCTGCTCCCTTGCGGCATAGGTGCTGTGGAACAGCGTAGTGAGCTGCTCCGTTGCCTCCGCCCGGCTCATATGCTCTGTCGGCTGGAATGCATTCTTCGGGAAATAGATGCCCTCCAGCTTTGCCCGCAGTGCAGCCAGATCCGGGCCACCCTCGCGGCCGAAGGCATCCTCCACCTCGGAATCGATCACATACTGCATCATGCTCTCAATGGTCGCAGAGAGGTCCTCGCCGTCGAGCACCTTGCGCCGCTGCTCATAGATCACGGTGCGCTGTGTATTCATCACGTCATCATACTCCAGAACGCTCTTACGCGTCTGGAAGTTGCGGCTCTCCACCGTCTTCTGCGCATTCTCAATGGCATTGGAGAGTATTTTGGCGTCGATGGGCGTATCCTCATCCACCCCCAGCGTTGCCATCATGCCCTTGACGCGCTCGGAGCCAAACAGACGCATGACATCATCCTCCAGAGAGAGGAAGAAGCGCGTCTGGCCGGGGTCTCCCTGACGACCGGCGCGGCCGCGAAGCTGATTGTCGATGCGGCGGGATTCGTGGCGCTCTGTGCCCACGATAAAGAGACCGCCAACCTCGCGCACCTTCTGCGCCTCGGCATCCGTGTCCAGTTTATGGCGCGCATAGGCCTCCTTGTAGGCCGCGCGCACCTCCAGAATGGCGGGATCTGTCGTCTCGGCGTAGGAGTTGGCCTCCGCAATCAGTTCCTCCGGCAGCTCGCGCCGCCGCAGGTCGGACAGCGCCATATATTCGGCATTGCCGCCAAGCATAATATCCGTGCCACGGCCGGCCATATTGGTCGAAATCGTCACCGCGCCAAGCTTGCCCGCCTGCGCAACGATCTCCGCCTCCTTCTCATGGTGCTTGGCGTTGAGCACCGTGTGCGGCACACCCTCGCGCCGGAGCATTTTGGACAGCAGCTCAGATTTCTCAATTGAGACGGTGCCCACCAGAACGGGTTGCCCCTTCTCATGACACTGGCGAATCTGCGCGATGACCGCGCGGAGCTTTCCGGCCTCGGTCTGATAGACCACGTCGTTATGATCCACACGCGCCACGGGTCTGTTTGTGGGAATTTCCACAATATCCAGGCGATAAATCGCGGAGAACTCCTCCTCCTCGGTCAGAGCCGTGCCGGTCATGCCGGAAAGCTTGGCATACAGGCGGAAGAAATTCTGGAAGGTGATGGTGGCCAGCGTCTTGCTCTCGCTGGCAACGCTGACGCCCTCCTTGGCCTCAATCGCCTGATGCAGGCCCTCGTTGTAGCGCCGACCATACATCAGACGTCCGGTGAATTCATCCACAATGATGACCTGACCATCCTTGACCACATAATCGGTATCCTTCTTCATGATGCCGCGTGCGCGCATGGCCTGATTGATGTGATGACTGAGCGTACTGTTTTCCATATCGCCCAGATTCTCCACACCGAAGTATTTCTCCGCCTTGGCAATACCGGCAGCCGTCAGGTTGGCCGTGCGTGCCTTCTCGTCGATGTAATAGTCGCAATCCAGATCGTCATGCTCCTCCTTCTCATCCACGGAGGCAAAGACGCGCTTTTTCAGGCCGGAGACGAAGAAATCCGCCATTTCATAGAGCTTCGTGGATTCCTCGCCCTTGCCGGAGATGATCAGCGGGGTACGCGCCTCATCGATGAGGATCGAGTCCACCTCGTCCACAATCACAAAATTATGGCCGCGCTGCACGCGGTCAGCCTTGTAAAGCGC
>CAYXIN010000040.1:0-16809 GCA_964465395.1 uncultured Oscillospiraceae bacterium
CCAATGGGCAGGTCTGCTCCACCTGCCACGGCGAGGGCTGGATTGAGCTGCTTGGCGCCGGTATGGTTCACCCGCGTGTGCTTGAGGGCTGCGGGATTGACTCCGGGAAATACTCCGGCTTTGCCTTCGGCATCGGTCTGGAGCGCATGGCAATGGGCCGCCTGCGTCTGAACGATCTGCGCCTGATCTTCGACAACGACATCCGGTTCCTGTCCCAATTCTAAGGAGGTACGACCAATGAAGCTGAACAGAAAATGGCTGAACGAGGAGTTTGTGGAGCTTTCGCACATTCCCGACCGGGAATTTGTGGAGGTGATGACCGTCGCCGGTCAGAAGGTCGAAACCTACGAGCGGTTGGACGCCGAAATTCGGAATGTCGTGGTTGGCCGCGTCTGCTCTATCGTGCGCCACAGCAACTCCGACCACATGTGGGTCTGCCAGATTGATGTCGGCGCAGACGCGCCCATCCAGATTGTCACCGGCGCGCAGAATGTGCAGGAGGGTGATCTTGTGCCGGTTGCGCAGCACGATTCCTGGCTGCCCGGCGGTGTCCACATTACAACGGGCACGCTGCGCGGTGAGCGCTCCTGCGGTATGCTCTGCTCTATCCGGGAGCTCAATCTGACACTGAATGACTGTCCGGACGCCATTGAGGATGGCATCTGGATTCTCAACAACGAGGACTGTCAGCCCGGCGATGACATCAACCGCGTCATCGGAAATGACGACACGGTGGTGGATTTTGAAATCACCAACAACCGCCCCGATTGCTACTCGATCATCGGCCTGGCGCGTGAGGCCGCCGCAGCCTTCAATCTGCCGATGAAGCATCATGAACCCGTGGTGCGCGGCGGCGCGGAGGGCAATCTGATGGAGCTGCTGGATGTCGAGGTTCCCGCAGTCCATCTGTGCAACCGCTACAGCGCCCGCATGGTGCGCAATGTCAAAATCGCCCCCTCGCCGCGCTGGATGCGCCGACGCCTGCGCGCCAACGGCATCCGCCCCATTAACAACATCGTGGACATCACCAACTACGTCATGCTGGAATACGGCCAGCCGATGCACGCCTTTGATTACCGCTACATTTCCTCCCGCCAGATTGTGGTGCGCGAGGCGCTTCCGGGCGAAACGCTCACCACGCTCGATGGCGTGCTGCGCACCCTGAGCCCTGGTATGCTGGTCATTGCCGACGGCGAAAAGCCCATCGGTCTGGCCGGCGTGATGGGCGGCGAAAACAGCGAAATCGTCGCAGACACCGTAGACGTCGTTTTTGAATCCGCCAATTTCAACGGCACCTCCATCCGCCAGACCGCACTCGCACTCGGTATGCGCACCGAGTCCTCCGGCAAATTCGAGAAGAATCTGGATCCCATGCTGACACTGCCCGCGCTCAACCGCGCCTGTGAGCTGGTCGAGCTGCTCGGCGCCGGTGAGGTGATGGACGGCACCATTGATATTCTCAATCATATTCCTGCCCCGCGCACCCTGCCGCTGGAGCCGGCGCGCATCAACGCGCTGCTGGGAACGGATATTTCCGAGGCCGCGATGGAAGACTATCTCCGCCGCCTCGAAATCCCGGTTGAGAACCGCTGCATTCAGGTTCCCTCCTGGCGCCCCGATCTGGTGCAGACCGCAGACATTGCCGAGGAGGTCGGCCGTCTTTACGGCTACAACGAAATTCCAACCACCTCCTTCCGCAGCCAGACCGCCGAAGGCGGCTATACCGGCACCATGGTGCTGGAAAACAAAACCGGTGCGCTCTGCCGCAGCCTCGGCTTCAGCGAAATCCTGACCTACTCCTTCGTCTCTCCGGCAGTTTTTGACCAGATTCGGCTTGCGCCGGACTCTCCTCTGCGCAATGCGCTGCGCATCCAGAATCCGCTCGGTGAGGATGCCTCCACCATGCGCACCATCGCGCTGCCCTCGATGCTGTCGATTCTCGCGCGGAACTACAGCTATCACAACGCCGCCGTCAAGCTCTATGAGCTGGCGAAGGTTTATCTGCCCCGCGAGGGTCAGACACTGCCCGATGAGCCGCGCCACCTGATGCTCGGCGCTTATGGGCCGGGTGTTGACTTCTTCACCCTCAAGGGTGAGCTGGAGGCAATCCTGCGCGGGATGCAGGTCAAGCCGGCGCGCTTCCACGCCTGCGCAACGCATCCCTCTTATCATCCGGGCCGCTGCGCCAGTATTTATGTGGATGGTATAGAGGTCGGTGTGCTTGGCCAGGTGCATCCGCTTGTGGCGCAGAATTATGGCATGGATGTGGAGGTCTATGCCGCAGAGCTGGATTTCACCGCTCTGAGCACCCTGCTGGCTCCGCCGGCGATCTACCAGCCGCTTCCCAAATACCCCGCTGTGACCCGCGACATCGCTGTTGTGTGTAACGAGGATGTCACCGTCGCTGCGCTTGAGGATGCAATCCGCGCAGCAGGCACGGCGCTGCTGCGCAGCGTGAAGCTGTTTGACATCTATCGAGGCAAGGGAATTGCCGCCGGACAGAAGAGCGTTGCATTCAGCCTCACCCTCCGCGCGGATGACCGCACGCTGACCGACACGGACTCCGACCAGGTTATCGCCGCTGTGCTGGCCAGACTGGAAACCGAGCTGGGCGCCAAACTCCGCTGAGCACGTCTGCGGAAAGAATTTCCAAAATGTTCATGGATTTTCACTTTACTTTGTCTCCGACTTGCGATATGATAAAGAAAAAGAAAAGGAGGCGGACGTTTTGGAGCACAATACCATTAAATTTACCGTTCCCGCAGACAATAACGAGGAAATGAAGCAGACCCTCTCGCAGGTCTACCGTTCCCTGACCGAAAAGGGTTATAATCCCATCAACCAAATCGTCGGCTATATTCTCTCTGAGGATCCGACGTACATTACCAATCACAATAACGCTCGCAGCCTCATCTGCAAGCTGGATCGCGACGAGCTGCTTCAGGAGCTTGTCCGGCATTATCTCTTCGACTGATCTCTGGCAGGGGGCTTTCGCGGCGGCGAAAGCCCCCCGTTCTTTCCTTTCCTCCCACCAAACAACATCCATCCCCCGCATTACCCCGGACCGGTTGCCGCATTGGTTACAGCTTTTGTAACAGTTTTTCCCGGAACAGAAAAAACCGTTGACAAATTCGTATCGATGTGTTACAATTTGGTTACATTTTATTTTGGAGGTTCTTATGCCCGAAAAAAATGAAGTCCTGCAATACAAGGGACGTCCCCTGATGCGCAAGGACAACCTGATTTATTACGGCTCCATGGCAGATGAGTACATCATCATGCTGCAAATTCTGGAGACCAAAAAGCTCGAGGACTTAAATCTGGCAACGCGGGTTTCCGTTCAGCTTCAGCGCACTGCGCCGGATGTGAAGGCCCGCGACCGCGTCGTTAAAAAGAGCGAAAAGGATGGCTTCTACACCGCTTTGGATGTTGGCTGTGTGTGGCTTGAGCGCGCTCTGAGCGCAAAATAATTTTTCCCGGGAGGAATAGGAATGAAACGCACCCTGCGCCTGCTTCTGGCTGCGGCCGTGCTGCTGGTGCTCCTTATTGCACTGGCAACCTGCGCTGCTGCGGCAGATCTCACCACAAATATTGGCACCGTTGAGTCCGAAAGCGGGCTTTGCCTGCGGGCAAAGCCCAGCACCAGAGCCGAGGTTCTGGCCACCGCCGCCTCCGGCGACTACGTTATGATTATCCGTCAGGTCGGTGACTGGTATCTGGTCAGCTACGATCAGCAGGTCGGCTATATGCACAGCGATTACCTCGATCTGGCCGAATATGGCCGCGTGAGCCTTGGCACCGCAACGGCCGAAATGCTGGTTGTCAATATCCGGACTGAGCCCAGCACAGACGCCGAGCTGGTTGCGCAGATTTCCAGCGGCGACGCCGTTGAAATCGTCGGCTTCGCGGACGGCTGGTATAAGGTTCGCTATGGCTACGCCACCGGCTACGTCCGCAGCGACCTGATTACACAGCTTGAGCGGCCGCTGGGCAACAGCGGCATGACCACGGCTGTGCTGGCCGGTAATGTGGACCCCGCAGCAGAAATCGCCGCCACCCGCGCCGCCGTCTACGCACGCAGGAACGCCAGCTCCTCCAGTTCCGGAAGCGCCACGTCCTCCTCCAGCTCCACCGTCACGAGCAGCTCCTCCAGCGTGGGGCAGCAGCTTGCTACATACGCCATGAACTATCTGGGCTGCCCCTATTCCTATGGCGGCACCTCCAGCTCCGGCTTTGACTGCTCCGGCTTTGCGCAGTATATTTACCGCCAGTTCGGAATCAGCATCAACCGCACTGCGACCGCACAGCTTGCCAACGGCTACAGCGTAAGCCGCAGCGAGCTTCGCCCCGGTGATCTGGTTTTCTTCGGCTATGGCGGCAACTACGCTTTCCACGTTGGCATCTACATTGGAAACAATCAGTTTATCCACGCGGAGAACTACGGAACCGGCGTCTGCATCTCCAGCCTCTCCGAGGGCTACTATGCCGGCTGCTATCTCTGTGCCCGCCGCATCATTGGATAATCGCTGCACCGCTGATGCTGCCGAAACGCGACCTGCGTTTCGGCAGCTTTTTCGCGTCAAAAAAGGGGCCACCGGCAATTGCCGGTGGCCCCGAAGCTACACTCTGGCCGGGATTTGCATACGCCGATGGATCTTAGCCCGCAATGGCAAGCAGAATAAAATTCAGCACAAAGAGCGCCGTAGACACCCAGAGCACCGGATGAATCTGCTTAATCTGCTTCTTGCAGATTTTCACAATCACATAGAAGATAAAGCCGAAGGCAATGCCATAGGAAATGCTGTAGCAGATTGCCATGAAGATACCGGCAAAGAAGGCCGGAACTGCTTCCTCCAGCTCAGTCCACTCAATATCTTTGAAGGCTGAGAGCATCATCACGCCAACCGCAACCAGCGCCGGAGATGTTGCCGCTGCGGGCACCGCGCTGACAAAGCTGGCAAAGAAGGCGGAAATTGCGAAGCAGATTGCAACGACCACAGAGGTCAGGCCCGTCCGTCCACCGGCGCCGATGCCGGCAGCGCTCTCGACAAAGGTCGTGGTGTTGGAGGTGCCAATCAGCGCGCCGATGGAGGTTGCGGTTGCGTCCGCGAACAGGGCGCGATCCATCTTGGATTTGAAGCCCGCGCCGGACTCCATTGCCTTCTCATCCTCCTCGCTGAAAATACCGCTGCGGCGACCGGTGCCGATGAAGGTGCCGATGGTGTCGAAGGTGTCAGAAAGACAGAATGCAAAAATCGTAATCAAAACGAGTGGCAGCTTGGACAGGTCACTGAACAGGCTTCCGATGCCGCCCTCGCGGAACACGGCGAGGAAGGTAGTCGGCAGGTCCCTGCACGCCTCCGTGAAGGAGGTGGATTCGCCAAGCGTCGTCACACCGAAGGGAATGCCGATCAGGGTAGTCACCACAATGGAGATCAGAATCGCGCCCTTGACCTTGAGCAGCAGCAGCACCACCACAAGCACAAGACCGATCAGGAACACCAGATACTCCGGCTGATTCAGCGTGGAAAGCGCCGGAACGCCACCGCCGAAATTGACAAAGGGAACGTCTCCGGCCTTCACATTCAGGAAGCCGATGTAGGCCACAAAGATGCCAATGCCGCCGCCGATGGCATTTTGCAGACTCAGGGGAATGGCCTTGATGATGTGCTTGCGCAGCTTCGTCACCGTGATGACGATGTTGACCAGGCCGCAGATGAAGACCATGGACAGCGCCTGCTGCCAGGTAAAGCCCATCGCGAAGCAGACCGTATAGGTGAAGAAGGCATTCAGACCCATGCCGGGTGCCTGCGCATAAGGCACATTGGCCACCAGACCCATGACCAGCGTGCCGATGATGGACGAAATAATCGTCGCGAGGAATACCGCGCCCCAGGGCATACCGGATGCTCCCAGAATGCTGGGGTTCACAACAATGATGTAGGACATTGCGAAGAAGGTCGTCAGACCGGCAACAATTTCGGTTGAAACCTTTGTGCCATTTTGCTTCAGGTTAAATAGCTTTCCCATAAATACCTCCACTTTCTGTATTCTGTTGCGCAAAAGGCTGCGCAACGATGGTGAACGGCTCGCTGCACACACTTGGCATCCCGGCGTCATACCACAGGGGGCAGCGTTGCCATAAACAAGTATAGCAGAGGGATTTTGAAGTTTCAACGCTTTTCCCTCGTAAATATCGTAAAATAATTGTGCCAATTTTTATGCAAGTTGCACAGGTTATTTTCCCGTTCCCCTGCGGCGCGGCGCGCAAAGTTCGTCGAGTTTTTTTGTGCAGGGGCTTGTAATTTTTGTAATAATTTGTTACTATATAGACGGAACAAAAAAGGAGCGATTTCATGAAACTGATTTCCTGGAATGTGAACGGCATCCGCGCCTGCCTGGACAAGGGCTTTCTGGAGCAATTTCACGCGCTGAACGCAGACTTCTTCTGTCTGCAGGAAACAAAGGCGCAGGTGGAGCAGGTGTCGCTGGAGCTGCCGGGCTATACGCAGTTCTGGTATTCTGCGGAGAAAAAGGGCTACTCCGGCACCGCCATCTTCACAAAGCACCCGCCGCTGCGCTGCACCTATGGCGTTGGCGTGGACGCGCTTGACCACGAGGGTCGTCTGATTACGCTGGAGTATCCGTCCTTCTATCTTCTCACCTGCTACACCCCCAATGCGCAGGACGGTCTGCGCCGCATTGCGCACCGGATGCAGTGGGAGGACGCCCTGCGCGACTATCTCTGCGCGCTCGACGCGCAGAAGCCCGTCATCCTCTGCGGCGATCTGAATGTAGCCCACCAGGAGATCGACCTGAAAAATCCCAAAACCAACCGTGGAAATGCAGGCTTCTCCGACGAGGAGCGCGGAAAATTCTCGGCGCTTCTGGCCGCCGGCTTCACAGACACCTTCCGCTTCCGCCACCCGGATGCAACCGGCGTCTACACCTGGTGGAGCTATCGGGCCAGAGCCCGCGTCAACAACGCAGGCTGGCGCATTGATTATTTTCTGGTTTCCGACCGCCTGCGCCCGCGAATCGAAGCCACACCGGTTTATCATGAAATCCACGGCTCCGACCACTGCCCGGTGGGGCTTGAACTTCGGGATTTCTGAGTCCCTCTGAAATCCCCCGCGACTATGGAGGTATATTAAAAAGCTATGAGAAAGAGAATTGTCAGTATCCTTTTGTGTGTGTGTCTTCTGGCCTCCTGCATTCCCGCAGCAGCCGCCTACAGCGGCGTCTCCAACTGGGCTGCCGAAGCGGTCAGAGAGATGGATGCGCTGGGCTTCCTGCCCGCCTCCCTGCAAAGCGCAGACATGAGCCGCCCCATCACGCGTGGCGAAATGTGTCAGATGGCCGTTCTGGTTTATGGCCACCTGCTGGCTATGGAGCCCTACCCCGATTCGACCGGCCATTTCAGCGACACCAAAGACGCAGCCATCAACTTTGCCTATGAGCAGGGCATCGTGGCCGGCTATGAGGACGGCACCTTCCGCCCCAACAACAGTCTGCTGCGGCAGGACTTCTTCAAAATTGTCCACAATATGATGGGCGCCGCCTACTGGACGGCAGGTGATCTGGAGCTGGTCTCCCTCTCGCGTTTCCAGGATGCCGGCCGCATCAGTGACTATGCGCTGACCTCTGCCCGCGTGGTCGTCACGCTCGGCATCGTGCAGGGCGACGGCACGCGCCTGGATCCTCTGAGCAACACCAGCCGTCAGGAAGCAATCCTGATGTTCTTCCGCGCATACAAGTATATGTGCAACTGGATCAACGACCAGACGCTCAGCTCCGACAGCTTCCAGCTTGAGAGCAGCGGCTATTCCGGCATCAGCTCCTGGGCAATCCGCGAGGTTGCCGCCATGGACGAGCTGGGACTGATCCCCGCGCGCATGGCAAACTGCAACATGTCTGCCAACATCACCCGCGCCGAAATGTGCGCCATCGCCGCCCTTGCCTATCAGAAGGCCACCGGCGTGACCGCTGCACCGGAGGGCTCCGGCTATTTCTCCGACTGTAGCGATCCGGACGTGAACCTGGCCTACGAGCTGGGGCTCATCAATGGCTACCCCGACGGCACCTTCCACCCCAACAGCAGCCTGAGCCGCGAGGAATTCTTCAAAATCATGTCCAATTTCATGGGTGTCGTCGGCTATCCGCGCACAGACTCCGTTCTGATTTCTCTGTCGAGCTACAAGGACGGCAAGCGCGTCGATGGCTGGGCGCAGCCGGCCACGCGTCTGCTGATTTATATCGGCGCAGTCAATGGCGACGGCTCCTACCTCTATCCCAAGAATGCCACCACCATTGAGGAGGCCGTGGCAATCTTCCTGCGCTGCTACAAGTTCACCGTCGCATGGACGGAGGATCATCCGGACGGCGACCTCTATGAGGAGCCCGAGATCATCGAGGAGCTTCTGGCCTTCGCCAAGCGCTACGAGGGCTATCCCTACGTCTATGGCGGCAATGGCCCCAACTACTTCGACTGCTCCGGCTTTGTGCTGTATGTTTACCGTCACTTTGGCTACTCCTTCTCGCGCGGCGCGCAGGATCAGTATTTCGACGGCACGCATGTGGACTATGAGGATCTGCGTCCCGGCGATCTGGTCTTCTTCTCCGGCTACAGCGGCTACAACCACACCAACAGCAGCATTCGCAACGTGACACATGTGGGTCTTTATCTCGGTGACGGCATCTTCATCCATGCCGCCAACCCCTCGCGCGGCGTTGTGATCGACAGCCTGCAAAGCGGCTACTACCTCACGCACTACTGGGGCGCCTGCCGCATCATCACAGGCTAAGCCCATTCAGAACCAATACCTTGCCCCGGATGCAGCCGCATCCGGGGCATTTTCTGCTTGCCAAACGCCAGCCCATGCGCTATACTGAAGAAAAAAGGAGGCTCCCCATCATGCAAAACCGCACCCGCCTGCTCTGCCGTACCGCCCTGCTGCTAGCGCTGTGTATCGCCAGCCAGTTTTTCAAGAATCTCTCCGTCTATATCACCGGCTCCGTTGTCAACGCGGTTCTGCTGCTGGCAACACTCTCCTGCGGCGTCTGGAGCGGCGCGGCCCTCAGCGTCATTGCGCCGCTGACCGCCTGGCTCATCACCGGCAGCCCGGTCATGAGTGCGATGCCGCTTCTTCTCCCCTGCGTCATGGTCGGCAATCTTCTGCTGGTGCTGCCGGTCTGGTTCGCCACGCGCCGCGCGCCGCGTCAGCTTCCCGCGCGCATGGCCGTCTCCATGGCCATCGGCTCCGTGGTGAAATTTTTCTTTCTCTGGGGCATCATCTGCTGCTGCATTCTGCCGCAGCTTGGCCCCGGCTCCGGTCTGCCCGCGCCCGCGCTGGAGGCAGCGGCAGCCAGTTTCTCCCTGCCGCAGCTCATCACGGCGCTGATCGGCTCTGCGCTGTCCTGCGCGGTCTATCTTCCGCTTTCCCACAGCCTGCACAGAGCTGACGCTTAAGACGTCCAAAATATATACGCAGTGCATCAATATATATATATATATTGATGCACTTTTTTGTACATTCCGACAGCTTTAACAAATTGTTCAGTTTTCACTTGCTTTTCTCAAGTTTCCAATCTATAATATTATGTAGACCTAAGGCTGCGCGCGCGGCGCTGCAGTCCTTCGGAACGAACAGAAAGGAGGGAGCTGCATGGCTCTATTGACCCTGGAAAATCTTTACAAGTACTACACCGGCACGCAGTCTGTGGTCGTTGGTCTGAATGGTTTGAATCTGTCCTTTGACGCAGGCGAATTTGTGGCGATCACCGGCGAGAGCGGCAGCGGCAAATCCACGCTTGCGCATGTTCTGGGCGGCATTCTGCCCTATGAGAGTGGTGAGCTGCTGCTCAACGACCATCCCACCTCCCACTATGACGGACAGGACTGGGAACGCTATCGTCTCGAGCAAATCAGCTTCATCTCCCAAAGCTATGGCATTCTTCCGGGCAGCGCGCCTGTCCAGCGGCCAGAAGCAACGCCTCTCGATCGCCCGCGCGCTGGCAAAGCCGGCACCCATCCTGCTGGCCGACGAGCCAACCGGAAATCTGGATGCCGAAAACAGCGCCAAAATTATCGCACTGCTGGCCGAAGCCGCAAAGGAACGCCTTGTAATTCTCATCACCCACGAGTTCTCCGAGGCGGAGGATTATGTTACCCGCCACATTGTCCTCCAGGATGGTAAGATTGCGGCAGATACCACTCTGCGCCCCGCCCCGACGCAGCCCTCCCTCCCCACAAGACCCGCGCGCAGTGCGCGCTCCCGGCGGCTTGGTCTTTATGTGGCCGGTGTGCAGCTTCGCTCCCGCCCGGTCTGGGCCATCATGATGCTCTGCTTCTTTGCGCTCACCGCCTTTGCCGTCTTTGCTTTCCTTGGCACCTTTATCGTTTCGCTGGATGACACCTCCACGCGTCTGTATGACAACACCGCTTTCCGAAACGGCGACCAGCGCCGGATTGTCGTTGTGAAGGAGGATGCCTCCATCCTCACGCAGGAGGATCTGGATACCCTTCTCGCCATCCCCCATGTGGAGTCCGTTGAGCGCTATGGCTATCTCCGGAATTATTACTGCGCCTGGCGTCTGAATGTGGACTATCGCAATGAGTATTTCCTGCACAACATTGGCAGTATAGTGGACATCATCTATGAGCAGGTTGCCGCCGTCACCTTTCAGAACACCGCCGTCTTTATGCAGACCGTACCTGTGTTTTCCGACCCGGATGCCGCATTTCTGACCGCCGGCCGTCTGCCGGAGAATATTGACGAGGTAGTTGCCACCGGTGACGAAAGTCTCATCGGCCAGACCTTCCCCATCTACATCCAGGATCGCAAAAACTGGACGCCCTCCACCTATATTTTCCGCCAGGTCACGGTCGTCGGTGTCACGGACTATGGCTCCGGCCTCTACTTCCACGCAGACATAGGCCGCGGCATCACCCCCTATCCTCTCGGCAAAACCGAGAGCATCTGGCTGCCCTCCACCACGCTTCAGGCGCAGGAGGCGCACATCGAAGCCGCGCAGTATGACGAGTCCTTTGCCCTCTACCAGGTGGTTCTGTCCTATATGCAGGATGAGGATCCCTTAGCCGCCGAGCTCTACCGGCCGGAGGCGACGATCCGCAATCCCTACACAGACTCTTATGCCAGGCTGACCGCAGTCGGCGCGCATGTTTCCACGCTGACAAGCTACTACGAGTGCGGGCAGATGGACTTTGACACATTTTTCCCCGATGTCTGGGGTGACCAGTTTTCTCTGACCATCTCGGACTATGCCTACACCGACCGCGTGCTGGATGCCATCGAGGAGGCCGGTTATGTGGGCCTGTCCCCCTTCCGTGAGTCCTCGACCGAGATTGACCCCACGCTGGCTTCGCAGCGGATGCAGACCCTCCGCATCTGCCTGCTGGCGCTGCTGGCCGTTCTGATTTTGCAGGTCATTGTTCTGCGCGCCATGTTTGGCACGGAAACCGAAAGCTATCGTCTGCTGCGCAACATCGGCCTGAACTGCAAAACCGCCACCGCCTCTGTACTCTGGCAGATGCTCTTCTTCACACTTCTGGGCCAGCTTCTTGCCCTGGCCGCGCTGCTGCTTGGCGCGCAGCTTGGCGTTGCGCGCATTGTCTCAATCATGCGCTATCTGCCGCTTTCCTATGCTGCGCTGCTGTCTGCGGTGCATCTGCTGGCCAGTGCGCTGACCGCACTTTGGATGATGCGCAGTCTGCGCCGCCAGGTTTATCCCTTCGCCACCGTCGAGCCCGATCTGAAGGAGGTGTCGTAACATGATTCAGGTATCCAGGCTCAACAAAACCTACGCCCGCCGCGATCGACAGGTGCTGCACGATGTTTCCATCACGCTGCCGGACACCGGCTTCGTCTGCATCGTTGGCGCCTCCGGCTGCGGCAAAACCAGTCTGCTCAACGCAATCGGCGGTCTGGACAGCTTCGATTCCGGCACCGTCAGCACCGAGGCGCTCAGCCATCTGCGCTGCGGCAGCCGCGAAACGGAGGCCGAGCGCAGCCGCAGCTTTGGCTACATTTTCCAGAATTTCTATCTGCTTCCGGAGCACAGCGTCGCATACAACATCTATCTGGGGCTCCATGCGCTCGATCTGCCGCATCAGGAGAAGCTTGCCCGCGTGAAAGAAGCTCTGGAAGCAGTCGATATGGCGCGCTTCGCCCGCCGCAATGTCAGCGACCTCTCCGGCGGTCAGCAGCAGCGCGTGGCCATCGCCCGCGCACTGGCGCGTCGGCCGCGTGTCATTTTCGCGGATGAGCCGACCGGCAATCTCGACCGCGCCAACACCATCAACATCTGCACGCTCCTGCGCCGCATCTCCCGCCACAGTCTGGTTCTCATGGTCACGCACGAGGAGCACATCGCGCGCTTTTTCGCTGACCGGATCATCACCCTGGAGGATGGGCGCGTCAGCGCCGACTGCACCGACTGGGAGCGCGGTACGCTGCCGGCCGAGGATGGCGCCTTCTACGCCGGAGATTTTGAGGAGCACAGCGCGGAAGCGGATGGGCTGCGGCTGCGTCTTCTGCGTCAGCCGGACGCGCCGCCGGTGCAGCTCACGCTGCTTGCGCTGAAGGATCGCATCATTCTGAAGCTCGACGACGGGCGCAGCATTTCCTGCACCACCGCGACCGAGGCGCCGGAGCTGCGCGAGGGAAAACGCCCCCTGCTGCGTCTGGAGACGCAGCAGGGCGGTAACATCCCCATACCGGAATCCGAGGCTCCCACATGCCGCGCGGGAAAGGGACTTTCTGCCGCTATGCTCTGGCAGGAGGCGCGCCGCCTCACGCACGAAAAGGGCCTGCGCCGCATTGGTATCTGGATTTTCCTTGTTGCACTGACCGTTCTGACGCTTCTGACGGCCGCCGACTATCTGGAAATTGCAACCATCGATCCGCATGATTTCGTCACCACCGATTCGCACATTCTGGCGCTTGAGATCACCCGCAACGAGCACCTGGGTGTGGAGATCCCTGATCTGCGCACCATGCTGCCGGAGTATCTGGATTATCTGAACAGCAGCGGAGAGTCCTTCTCCTATATTCCGAGTGTCTCCATCGCCGCAACCTACTCCACGGCGCATTTCCGCCAGCTTGGTACGGTGTCGATGACCTTCCCAAAATTCAGCTATGTGCCGCTGGACTATCTGGATGAGACACAGCTCATCTACGGCCGTATGCCGGAAAGCCCGACTGAAATCGTGGTAGACCGCTGGGTGCTGGAGGCCTGCATGCAGGAGGAGGGCATCATCCAAAACAGCATCCACGACATCACCTTCTTCCTGGACAAGACCATGACCTACCTGGGCAAGCACTATACCGCCACAATTGTCGGCATCAGTGATTGCGGCGAGCCGGACATCTTCCTTTCTCCCGCAGCCCTGGCCTCGATTGGCGCCGCGAGCAACGAGGTCATTCCCCTGTCTGAGCTGCAAAAGCTGGGCGGCTTCGACGATCTGTCGCTTGGCTTTGAGGAGTGCGCCATTGTGACCAACAACGCCGGTATTTCCTATGCTGACAAGGTCGGTGGCATTTATAACACCAACAGCAAGCAGGCCTATACCATCCGCTATACCTTTGAGGCCGACACCTACGCCTCCATGGTTGTCGCGGATGAATATCTGGAAAACCGCCTGCAATCCATGCTGACCAATCATTTCTACCTCTATTGCGAAGATAAGGCAGCCATGAAAGTGATTGCCTCCAGCCTGCCCGAAGCGCTGGAGAACAAGCTACAGGTTTTCGTCACCGATCAGTACAGCAACGACTGGGCGCAGTACCGCGCCGCAACGCAGACACGCCTCGACGCGCGCACCGTCGTCACGCTGACCGTCATTCTGATCTCACTGGTCATGCTCTACCTGCTCCAGCGCTCCAGAGTCCACGAGCGCATCGGCATGATCGGCGTCTATCGTCTGCTGGGCATCCCTAGTGGAAAGCTGGTTCAGATTTTCGCGTTGGAGAGCGCGCTGACCTTCTGCCGGAGCACCCTGCCCGCGGCTGCGCTGACCTGGCTGGTCATCGCCGTGCTGAATGCGCTGCCCTCAGTGCAGGTGTCGCTGCAGCTGCCCTGGTATGCCGCAGGCGGCATCGCTCTGTGCATCGGTTTGTTCCATCTTCTGCTGTCCGTGCTTTCTCTGCTGCGGCTGCTGCGGCTGCCGCCCGCACGACTGGCGGCAAAGTTCGATTTCTAATCCAGCAATAAGCAGACACCCCCATGGAAAGCCCCCTGTGGATGATTCCACAGAGCGCCCCATGGGGGTGCTTTTGCTACAGAATGCGTTCCAGCTCCTTCAGCGCCGCAATCTCAAAATCCGGGCGCAGACCGGGACGCCCCGGCTTGTGCTGCGGATTAAACCAGCAGGTATAAATTCCCGCGTTTCGGCCACCCTGGATGTCGCTGGTCAGGCTGTCGCCAACAATCATTGTTTCCTCCGGCCGGAAGTCCGGCATCCGGGCAAAGCAATAGTCAAAATAGGCGCGCTCCGGCTTGTGATGGCCGGTTGTTTCGGAAATGAAAATTTCTTTGAAATAGTGCCCGATGCCCGCGCTCTCCAGGCGCGAATACTGCGTGGCTGCGACGCCGTTTGACGCGATATAAAGCTCATATTTCGGCGCAAGATAGTCCAGAAGCTCCTGCGCGCCCTCCACAAACCAGTGGCCGACGCCCAGCCAGCCGCGGTAGATCTCCTCGCAGCGCTGCGGATCGATGTCCAGCCCCAGCTCATCAAACAGGCAGACAAAGCGCCGCGTCAGCACCTCGCTGCGCTCCAACTCGCCGCGCTCAAAGGCCTCCCACTGCGCGCAGTTGATCTCGCGATAGCGGCGCAGCAGCGTCGGTGTCGGCTCAAGCCCCAACTGGGTGAAGGTTCTGCTGATG
Source organism: uncultured Oscillospiraceae bacterium (assembly GCA_964465395.1). Lineage (GTDB taxonomy): Bacteria > Bacillota > Clostridia > Oscillospirales > Oscillospiraceae > JAZOXB01. Next base: position 14,908 of record CAYXIN010000040.1, read on the forward strand.
CCAACGCGCTCCGCTGCGCCGAAATCCAGCAGGGTATCATCCACATCCAGCATAATCCGGCGTATGGTCATGCTGCCTCCTCGCCGCAGGAATCCGCCACAATATAGCGGGGGCGATCCTGAATCTCCTCATAAATGCTGCCGACATAATAGCCAATGATCCCCAGGCTGATCATAATCAGGCTGCCGAGGAAAAGCAGCAGAATAATCACCGTTGTAAAGCCACCCAGCGCCGTGCCCATCAGCTTCTGCACCAGCGCAATTACACCCAGCACCAGCGAAACCAGCAGCGTGATGAGGCCGAACACCGTCACCAGATGCAGAGGTGCCGCTGTAAACGAGGTGATGTTCGACAGCGCATAGCGCATCAGCGCGGGCGTAGACCACTTGGACTGCCCCGCAGTCCGCTGGCGCACCTCATAGGACACCTCCGCCGTCCGGAAGCCCACCCAGGAGGACAGCGCGCGGAAAAAGGCGCGCTTTTCGCGCATGGTAAGAATCACATTGACCGCCTTGCGATCCAGAAGCTTAAAATCCGAGGCGCGTGACATATCGATGCGGGTTGCGCGGCTGATGAGGGCATAAAACAGCCTGGCGCAGCCGCGATAGAGCAGACCCTCCTGCCCGCGATCGGCCTTGACACCCTCAATGACCTCAAAGCCCTGCTCCCAAAGGCGATACATCTCCACCAGCTTTTCCGGCGGATGCTGCAAATCGCAGTCGATCACCGCGACGCAGTCGCCGCGCACCTGGGCCAGCCCTGCAAAAATCGCCGCCTCCTTGCCGAAGTTTCTGGAAAAACGGATGCCGCGCACCGTCGCGCATTGCTCAGCCGCAAGCAGAATTTGCGCCCAGGTTCCATCCGCAGAGCCATCGTCCACAAAAATCAACTCGTGCGCAATCGTCGCCTCGTCCAGCACCCGATGAATCTCGCGCGCAGCCGCAGCTACGGTCTCCTCCTCGCGATAGGCGGGAATCACAACGCTCAGCATGGGCAGCCCTCCAGTCCTTTTTCTTCTATTTTACCCGTTTTCGCCGGATTTGTCAACGTCGGGGGCGCTGCGCCCTGGCACTTCTGCGCAAATGCCTGACGGATGTGCGCTTTCCGGTATGAAGTCCCGCAAAAGCTGGGAGAATCTCTGGCAGGAGGGATGCACATGGTCAAAGGTACCACCCGGCAGGTCGTGCTTGTGCGCGCCTGCGACTCGCCGCTGTTTGAGCAGGCGATCTTTTTCACACGGGATAGCCAGGGCGTGGACGCCGCCGCGCTTTTGTCGGAGGCAGAGCGTCTGGCAGCCCACTCCAGCGTCGGCAGCCGGCGTCCAAAGCTTACAGGGCCGCTGCTCTGGGTGCTCTGCGGTGCGCTGCCCGTCGCAGCGGCATGGCTCTGCACCGCCCTGCTCGGCGCGTGAAAATTTTTTTTGGCAACCGGAGGGCTCTGCAATTGTAAGGCAGGACACCCCCTCCGGCTGCACATGCAAGCAGATTCCCTTAAAGCTAAATGTTAATAGTCACATTGAAGTCTTGTCACAATTCTTTCTCCTACTGCGCGCGCATTTCTTTATGCATAATAAATCCAACCGGACAGCGATGGTTGTCTCCGTCCGCAACCGCTGCTTTAGTCGAATACTTCGCCTCAAATCCAGATTCATTTGGGAATAATTGACAAATTGCGTCCGTTGTACTATGCTATTTTTTGCTGACTTGCCGGTCTCTGATACGATCCGACATTGGCGAAGCATCCCGCCTGTCTGAGCGGAGGGTGTGCCATCCGTTTTTTCAGCAGCTTCAGTGTATCTAACACGGCGCGCCGTGTGGATAAATATAACAGAGAAGAAAGGATACAGAAACGAGCCCATGACCAGCATTGCCGGCGACTATGAGTACATCTTCATCGACGGCA
>CAYXIN010000041.1:0-16257 GCA_964465395.1 uncultured Oscillospiraceae bacterium
AAAACAAAGTAATGCAGCATATTCTTGTACGTGAAGGATTTGAATATTGTGGTCTAATTACTTTTGATGGAGGACCAAAGCTCGCATATGAGTGGGACCGATAAGCCTAAACAAAAAATTTCCCTTGTTTCGGCTCATAAGGGCAAAAACAAGGGAAAATACATAGGGGACGAGTATTAAAATGCCGATTTTCCTTGAAAATACAAGGGTTTTGGAGGGTTAAATAGATAAACTGGAATTTGCCTTATGCTTCGATCAAAAGTATATCAGAGAATGATGAAGAAATCTACCGGCTATGCAAGAACCGCCCGAACATTTTTGTTCGGGCGGTTTTGGTGTCAATTGCCTGCTTTGCAGTGCCGTTTTTACGGACAGCGCATGGCAGGGAGGCCGCTGCGCAACAGAGAATCAGCGGTTATTGTAGCGCTCAATGGCGATCTGGAGCAGATCCATCGCGCGCTCCAACTCCTCCGCGTGGCGGACGTAGGCGATGCGAATCTCGCTCCGGCCTGCGCCGGGGGTTGCGTAGAAGCCGCTGCCGGGCGCAAACATAATGGTCTCGCCCTTGTCCTCAAACTCGGTGAGCAGGAACATCTGGAACTTCTCCGTGTCGTCCACAGGCAGCTTGGCCATCATGTAGAAGGCACCCTTGGGCTCAGCCGCGACAACGCCGGGAATCTGGAGCAGCTTCTGGTAGCAGACGTCACGGCGGCGGCGATAACGGTCGCGTGTTGCGGTGAAGTAATCGGGCTCGAGATTATAGAGGGCGGCGGCGCCGATCTGCTCCAGCGTGGCAACAGACAGACGGGCCTGGGTGATTTTGGTGATGCCTGCCATAAAGTCCTTGTTACGGGAGATGACGGCGCCAACGCGCGCGCCGCAGGCGCTGAAGCGCTTGGAGACGGAGTCGATGAGAATCAGGTTCTCCTCCAGATTGGGCAGGGTGGCGGCAGTTGCCAGCTCACCGCCGTCATAGATAAACTCGCGGTAGACCTCGTCGGCAATGATGTACAGGCCGCGCTCGCGGGCAATGTCACCGATGAGCGCCAGCTCCTCCGGCGTCAGGACGGTGCCGGTGGGGTTGCCGGGGTTAATCATCACGATAGCCTTGGTGCGCTCGTTGATGCGGGACTCGATCTGCTCGCGGGTGGCATAGCGGTAGCCGTTCTCCGGTGTGGTAGGGATGGGGCAGATTTTGCCGCCGGCCATCTGGATGAAGGTGCGGTAGTTGGGGTAGAAGGGCTCCGGAATGAGCACCTCGTCGCCCTCGTCCAGAATGCAGAGCATGGCCATCAGCAGCGCCTCGCTGCCGCCGGTCGTGATGATGATTTCATCGCTTGCAAGCTTGACACCCAGACGCGCATAGTAGCCCTGCATGGCCTCAATCAGCATGGGAATGCCGGGGGCGGGCGCATAGGACAGAACATCCTGATGGTAGTTCTGAATGGCCTCAAAGAACACGGGGGGCGTGGGAATATCCGGCTGACCGATGTTCAGAGGATGGATTTTGATGCCGCGGGCCTCTGCCGCGCGGGAGTAGGGGTAGAATTTACGGATGGGGGAGAGAACGCAGGACTCGATTTTCTGGGACAGCTTCATAAAGCACCTCCAAAGAACAGTAAAAAATTATAATCCAACTCTGGGAAAAAGCCGGGCCTTACCCCGGCGCGGGGATCATTTCAGGGCCAGCAGACGCTCCACCGCATCGGTGCGCTCCCAGGGCAGATCCAGCTCCGGACGGCCGAAGTGACCGTAGGCGGCAAGCTGCTGATAGATGGGGCGGCGCAGGTCGAGCGCGGAGATGATTGCGGCCGGGCGCAGGTCGAAGCAGCGGCGCACGAGCGCGCTGAGCTGGTCATCGTCGCAGACACCGGTGCCATAGGTATCGACCAGAACGGAAACCGGCTGCGCCACACCGATGGCGTAGGCCAGCTCAATCTGGCATTTGCGCGCCAGACCAGCGGCAACCAGATTCTTGGCAACGTAGCGGGCCATATATGCGGCGCTGCGATCCACCTTGGTGGGGTCCTTGCCGGAGAAGGCGCCGCCGCCATGCGCGGCATAGCCGCCGTAGGTATCCACAATGATCTTGCGGCCGGTCAGACCGGAGTCGGCGGCGGGGCCACCGATGACAAAACGGCCGGTGGGATTCACATAAAATTTTGTCTGCGCGTCAAGAAGCTGCTGCGGCAGCGTGGGGCGGATGATCTCCTCCACAATGGCCTCGCGCAGATCGGCAATGGAAATGGCCTCGTCATGCTGGGTGGAGACAACGACGGTATCAATCCGGCTGACCTGTCCCTGCGCGTCATACTGCACGGAGACCTGGCTCTTTCCGTCCGGACGCAGCCAGGGCAGGGCACCACTCTTGCGGCTGGCGCTGAGAGCCTTGGTCAGAGCGTGGGCATAGGAGATCGGGGCGGGCATCCGCTCGGGCGTCTCGTCGCAGGCGAAGCCGAACATCATGCCCTGATCGCCGGCGCCAAGTGTGTCGTCCTGGTCGTAGGAGCGGTCAACACCCATGGCGATATCGCCGGACTGCTCACCGATGGAGGTGAGCACGGAGCAGGTGTGGCCGTTGAAGCCGGCAGAGGGGTTGTCATAACCGATGCGGCAGATGGTCTCGCGGGCGACGCGGGGGATGTCCACATAGCAGTTGGTGGAAATCTCGCCCATGACCAGCACCATGCCGGTCGTGGTGGCGCATTCGCAGGCAACGCGGGCAGTGGGATCGCAGCGCAGAATGGCGTCCAGGACGCCGTCGGAAATCTGGTCACAGACCTTGTCGGGATGGCCCTCAGTGACGGATTCCGAGGTGAAAATACGTTCTTGCATCGTTGGTTTTGTCCTTTCTTTCGTTAGAATTCCGTTTGATTCAAAACCTTTCGATACAAAAAATACCCTGTTCTCTCGACAGGGTAAGTGGATTGTGTCCTCATCTGTCGATCACTCGCCGGAATTGGCACCTTGCTGACGCAGGTTGTCGGGTTTCATTGGGCCGGTCCCTCCACCACTCTCGATAAGGTTATGAAATCAACCATTATGATAGCAGGAATGCGCCGCAAAGTCAAGAGCCGGCCGGGTGGAAATTCCGGCGGGAGAACAAAAAATCTTTCCGGCTGGCCTTGCAGTTCCACAGGAAAGCTGATAGAATACAAATATCATCATATTGGGCGCTTCTGCCCGTTTGAAAATGAGGAGGATTTATCATGAAGCACGCATGTAAACGGATCATGGCCTGCCTTCTGGTGCTGGCCCTGATGATGAGCGTTGTTCCTGCGGCCTTCGCAGCCAACATCGGCTCCTTCACAGACATCGCGGACACTGCATGGTACGCAGAGTATGTCGCATATGTCTATGAAAACGACCTGATGGAGGGTATGTCAGATACCACCTTCGCACCGGATGCCGCGCTGACCCGCGCGCAGGCTGTGACGGTGCTTTACCGCCTGGCCGGTTCGCCTGCCGTGCAGGAGCCTGCCAGCTTCACCGATCTGACGCAGGACTGGTACGCTGCGCCGATTGCCTGGGCCGAGGATATGCAGATTGCCATCGGCATGGGCAACGGCTGCTTTGCGCCGGAAATGCATGTTACCCGCCAGGAGCTGGTTACCATGCTCTGGCGCTACCATGACTGCCCCAGCGCGGAGGCCGACTGCGACTTCCCGGATGCCGGGGCCATCAGCGACTGGGCTGCGCAAGCCATGGACTGGGCACTGGCAGAGGAAATCCTGCACGGCATTCCGCATGGCGCGCAGAACTATCTGGAGCCCAACGGCCGCGCCACCCGCGCGCAGTTTGCAAAGCTGATTGCGCTGCTGGCCGGTTATCTGCCCGCAGTGGATGGCGCAGTCATCCTTTACACCAATGATGTGCACACCTACATTGACAAGGCGCTGTCCTATGATTCCATTGCCGCGCTTAAGACGGAGATGGCGCAGAAGTCCGACGGCGTTCTGCTGGTGGATGCCGGTGACCATGTGCAGGGCACGGCCTATGGCTCCATGGATAACGGCGAGACGATCATCCGGCTCATGAATGCCGCAGGCTACGATCTGGCGACCCTCGGCAACCATGAGTTTGACTATGGCATGGCCCGTGCGCTGGAGCTGATCGGCAAGGCCGAATTCCCCTATGTCTCCGCCAATTTCTACCACGAGAGCAATGGCGTCGCCGGTGCGCGCGTGCTGGATGCCTACCGCATTTTTGAGGTTGGCGACTACCGCGTTGCCTTTGTCGGCGTGACCACCCCGGAGACCTTCACCAAGTCCACCCCGGCCTACTTCATGGACGAGGACGGCAACTATATCTATGGTATCTCCGGCGGCGACGATGGCCAGGCGCTCTATGCCGATGTGCAGGCCGCCATTGACCAGGCCGCAGCGGAGGATGTGGACTTTGTCATCGCCATCGGTCACTGCGGTGATGATCCCTCCTCGCGCCCCTGGACCTCGGAGGAGGTCATTGCCAACACCACCGGTCTGGATGCCTGGATCGATGGCCATTCCCACTCCACCGTGGAGGGCAGAACGGTTCTCGACAAGGCCGGCAACGAGGTGCTCCTCACGCAAACCGGCGAATACTTCAACGCTATTGGCCGCATGATCCTTTCGGAGAATGGTATTACCACGGAGCTGATCGATGCTTATACCGGCAGCGACCCCGCGGTTGCAGCTATCCGGGATGCCTGGATGGAGGAGGTCGATACGCTGCTGGGCGTGAAGATTGCGGATAATACGGTCGATTTCCGGATCAACGATGTGGATGAGCAGAATACGCGCCTCATCCGTTCGCGCGAGACGAATCTGGGCGACTTTACCGCAGATGCCCTCTACTATCTCTTTGATGTGACCGAGGGGCTTGCGGTCGATTGCGCCATCATGAATGGCGGCGGTATCCGCGCCAATATGCCTGCGGGTGAGCTGAGCTACAAGAGCACCAAGAATGTGCATACCTTTGGCAATGTGGCCTGCCTCATCACGGTCACCGGCCAGCAGCTCCTGGATGCGCTCGAATGGGGCGCCAAGAATGTCGGTGTGGGTGAGAGCGGTGGCTTCCTCCAGGTTTCCGGCATTACTTATGAGATTCATTCCTACATCGAGCCCAGCGTCCAGCAGGACGAAAAGGGCGTCTGGATTGGCGGCCCCACGAATGGCTACCGTGTGAAGAACGTGACGGTCGGCGGCGCGCCGCTGGATTTGAGCGCGACCTATAATCTGGCCGGTTACAACTACACGCTGCGCGATCTGGGCGATGGCTTTGCCATGTTTGATGGCGCGGTCAACGTCAAGGACTATGTGATGGAGGACTATCTGGTTCTGGCCAACTACGCCATGTCCTTCCCGCAGGTTGACGGTGTTCCCACGATTGAGGGCACAAATTCCGTGCTGGGCGCGGACTACAGCAGCATTTATGGCGAAGGCCGCATCACCATTCTCTCCGAAAAGCCGGACGAGAGTGGCATCTGCGACCCCCATGAGTATACCGAGCAGCGGGTGGAGCCGACCTGTGTGCAGGAGGGCTACATCATCTATACCTGCACCAAATGCGGCGACAGCTACAAGGAAATCCTTGAGGCGACCGGTGAGCACGTCGATGCGGATCGCGACGGCGCCTGCGACGGCTGCGGCATGGAGATGGAAATTCCCCCGATTTATACCCTGACCAACACGCTCAAGGCGGGCGATCAGGTTATCATCGTCAATGCGGCGAAGAACAAGGCGCTGTCCGGCGAGTATAACGGCTACTACAACAAGGCAGTGACGGTTGCCCCGGCAGAGGGCAAGCTGGAGAACAGCGACAGCACCATCGTCTGGACGGTGGGCAAGGAGGGTGAGAACTACACCTTCTCCTACGAGGGCAAGAAGCTGAGTATGCAGGAGTCTTATTCCAGTATGCCGCTTGACAGCGTGAACAGCACATGGACGATCTCCGACGGCACGGCTGCTGACACGCACTACGTCTGCAACGTGGCGCGCGGCGCTTACATCGAGTATCAGGATACCTACGACACTTGGAGCGCCTATTATGACAAGTCCACGAACAACGAGCTCTTTGAGCTGAGCTTCTACGTTATCGCGGCAGAGGGCGGCGAGGAAGAGCCGGAGCCTACGCCGGAGGCAAAGACCTATACCCTGACCAACACGCTCAAGGAAGGCGATCAGGTTATCATCGTCAATGCGGCGAAGAACAAGGCGCTGTCCAGTGAGATTGTCAAGAACTTCTATAAGGCCGGTGTGGATGTGACCATCAGCGAGCAGACCATCGAGACGGCGGAAACGGCGATTGTCTGGACGGTTATGGCTGATAGTGAGGGCTTCAATCTAGTCAACGCAGAGGGACAGAAGCTTTCAATTGACGGCGACTTCAATTCGATTCCCTACGACAAGGAAAAGGATGCCTGGACGCTGCAAGCCGCAAGCACGGAGCAGTGCGTCTATGTGGTCAATGAGAACGGCAAGTATCTCCAGTGGACGAGCTACGGCAACTACTCCGCCTATACCTACAGCGAGGAGAACGAGGAAACCTTCGCCATGCAGCTTTATACGCTGAAGGAGGAAGAAAAGCCTGCCGCACAGCGCTTTGAGAAGCTCACCGACGCAGGAAGCCTGAAGGCCGGCGACCGGATCATCCTGGTTTCCGAGGCGAATCATGTCGCGGCCGCAGCCATTGGCACTGGAAAATTCTTCACGACCGCGGACGTTACCTTTGCGGAGGATGGCAGCCTGACGGCAGAGGGCGCGATTGTTATCACTCTGGGCGGCGATGCCACCAACGGCTGGACGCTGACCACCAGCGAGGGCACGGTCTGCACCGCAGCAGCCAAGGCGCTGAATCTGAAGGGCAACGGCGAGAGCCTGTGGACCATCAGCATTGACGCCGATGGAAACGCGACGGTTGCCAGCGCCAATACCGATTATGGCCGCCTGCTCTATAATGTCAATTCACCGCGCTTTATGAACTACACCTCCGATACCAACAAGTCCATGCTGCTGCCGCAGATTTACATTCTGCGCGGCGCGGGCGAATAAAAAACAGAAATTGCCACGGCTCATTTCGAGCCGTGGCAATTTTTTGCGTCGGATCAGAGCAGCAGGAGCAAGAGGGGACAGAGCGCTGCGGCGGCAAGAATGCCGCAAACTCTGGCGGCTCTGCGCATACAGCGCAGGGCGAAAATCAGACACAGCAGACCGCAGACCACCACAGTACCCAGTGCACACGCGCTGAGCAGCTCGGAGAAAAACGACGCAAACAGATAAAAATACCGCAAAGCAATGCCCTCCAATCGTAGAATATGCATTCAGAGCAGAAAACGGCCGACCGCGCATACTGCTGCATTGCCTGAGTCGGCGCAGCACGCGGAATTCAGATCATCAGAAATCAAGATCAGAGCACCTGCACCTGTTCGCGGACAAGGCCATCCACGATATTCAGACTGCCGGAATACTCCACGCGCTCAATTTCGCAGCCTTTGCCAATATAAATGTCGCGCCCGCGCACAATGCGCGCCTGCGTGTTCTCCAGATGGATGCTGTCGCCCTCAATGCTGTGCGCCTCGAGCTTCCCGCCGCGGCGGTTCCAGGGGCCCTGTCGCACCGCAATGACGCCGCCGCCGACATCCTCAACCTCTCCGGAACCGTTAAGCTCAATGGAAATGTGATCCGCGTTGAGCAGACCGTGAATGTCCAGACGACCGCTGCTGGAGAACTGCTCGGCCTCGACACCGCTGTTAACTTCCAGATTGCCGCTGCAATCCACAGTCTGCGCCGTGAGCGCGCCGACAATCTTGCAGGAGCCACTCAGCGCGATGCTGCCGCAATGCAGCGTGCCGCCGATTTTTACAGAGCCGGAGCAGCGCAGGGCCTGCGCCACCTGGAGGCCCTTTTCACAAACCAGACTGCCGGAGAATCTGCCGCTGTCGATTTGTGCCGCGCCCTCGACCTTCATGGAGCCGGAGCAGGCGACCTCGCCCGCGCAGCGCAGCGCAGCCTCAAATTTCGCAGAGCCGGAGCAGTGCAGACTGTCACAGGACAGATCGCCCTCGGATTTCAGACTGGCGCTGACACGAATGTCCGCATATTCACCACCGGCAATTTTCATGGAGCCGGAGCTGGTCAGATTCGATTTATTTGTAGTCATAGTTCTTCTCCTTTCAAATAGTCCAGCAGATCTATGCTGTTTTCGCCCTCGACAAGCTGAACCTGCACCAGGTCATCGAGCACAAAGCCGCGCGTATGAAAGCGGTCGGTGATAACCAGCCGTCGCAGCGGTTTGCAGACCACGGGGCCATGAAGCTCCTGCGCCAGAGCCTCCAGCGACACATCGCGCCGCGACTGAATCAGCTCCACGCGCGGGCAAATCTGCTCGCGGTAGAAAAAGGTTTCCTGTCCGGTCGGGGTGGATTTGCGCAGAAACCAGTCCTCCGGAATCAGCCCCATGCGCTTCCAGCGATAGAGGGCGCCATAGGAAATTCCGTATTTTTGCAGCAGCTCCTTTTTGGAGATCAGATTGCGCGTGTCCATCTGCCGCCTCCTTTCGTAACATTGTTACGAAAGGATCATAGCATAACATTGTTACGATGTCAAGCCGGTTTAACGGAAAATTGATAAAATATTTCCGCATCTAAACTGCCGGATGCTTGCAAAAACAGGGATCTGTTGATAGAATAAAGAAAAAGATACAGGAGGTCAGAAAATGCTTCAATTTCCAGAGAATCTTTATGCGGACGTCCGCATAGAGGATGTTACGGAAACCGAGATCGACTTTGAAAATGGCGTGCTGCGCGAGAACAAGCAGCGCAGCACCGTCGGTGCCTTCCTTCGCGTCTATGATGGTCAGCGCTGGTACTATTGCGCAACGACGGCGCTGGATCACTTGCAGCAGGAGCTTGACAGCCTGAGCGCGATGGCAACGCCGAATCCCGCCATTCGGGAGAATCCGGTCGTGCGCCGTTACCAGGTGCATGTGGATCGCGTGATGCGCTTCGAGGCGTGCGATATCCGCCGGGTGCCGAATGCGGAAAAGCTGGCAGCGCTGGAGTCCTATCTGCCGCTGCTGCGTGAGGTGCCGGAGATCAGCGTTTCGCGCGCGCTCTACCGGGATAAGCACACGGTGCGTCACTTCATCTCCTCACTGGGTGCAGACATCGAGTATGATTATCAGCATGTCGGCATGCATCTGGGCTATACAATGAACGCAGGGGAGCGCCCCTTCCATGGCGGCCAGCGTTTGTTCGGCCAGCGCTTTGACGAGATGCTGGACAAGACGGAGAAGCTGCGCAGCGGTATCGCGACTGAGCTGGACTTCGCCAGACATGCCAGACCCGTGGAGCCGGGCAGCTATACGGTCGTGCTTGCGCCGCAGGTTGCCGGTGTGTTTGCCCATGAGAGCTTCGGACATAAGAGTGAGGCGGACTTTATGCTCGGCTCGGAAACCATGCGCCGCGAGTGGGCCATTGGCACAAAGGTTGGCTGGGAGGGCCTGAATATCATCGACTCCGGCATCCCGGAGGGAACCGGCTACACCCCCTATGACGACGAGGGCACCCGTGCCACGGAAACCTATCTGATCCGCAATGGCGTTCTGACGGGTCGCCTGCATTCGGCGGTTACGGCTGCCGCGCTGGATGAGGAGCTGACCGGAAACGCCCGCGCGCTGGATTTCAATTATGAGCCCATTGTCCGTATGACTGCGACCTACATCGGTGCGGGAAAGGACTCTCTGGAGGAGCTGCTGCGCGGCGCAGAGGGTGGTATTTACATCGCAGACTATAAGCATGGCTCGGGTATGTCCACCTTCACCATCGCGCCCAACCGTGCCTACCGCATCCGGGATGGAAAGCTTGCCGAGCCGCTGCTGGTCAGCGTTATTTCCGGCAATGTGATGGAGACGCTGGGCAAGATCGATGGCGCAACGGCAGAAACGGAGCTCCATTCCTCCGCTTTCGGCGGCTGCGGCAAGATGGAGCAGTTCCCCCTGCGCGTCTCTGACGGCGGCCCGTACCTGCGCGTGCGGGATATTACAGTACAGTAAGGAGGCAGCAAACAATGGTGAAGGAATTATATCAGGTTAAAACAAGAGAAATCGCCCTGAATATTGTCAATGGCGCCCTGGACTCCGTGCGCAAGAAGAATGTGACCCAGTCTGGCTGCCGCGTTTATGACCATGGCTGCATCGGCATTGCCGGCACGCTGGGTGAGCCAACGGAGGAAACCTGGAAGCAGGCAGAGCAGGCGTTGGAGACGGCGGTTCCCTATCCCTATGAACCGACTGCCGGGCCGGTGCGCACGCGGACGCTGGGCGAGCTGCCCGATGAGCACGAGCTGATTGCGCAGACAGAAGCGATTCTGGCGACACTGCGGAAGGAATTCCCGGACTTTATTCTTGCAAACAAGGTCTATGCAACCGAGGAGACAATCAGCCTGAAGAATGACCTGGGCCTGTGCCTGGAGGATGTGCAGCGCGAGGTCTCCTTTGCTCTGACGGTCAAGGATGAGAAATCGGCCAATATCTTCGACACCTTTATTTCCTGGAGCGGTCGCAGCTTGCAGCCGGAGGCGGTTCTGGCCTCTGCCCGCGCGATTCTCGGAGCACATCAGACCCCCGTGGAACTGCCGCAGGGCCGCCTGCCCAGCCTGCTTGCGGACGGCAGCATCGCCGGTATGGTCGGAAACCATCTGAATATCCAGCACCTCAGAAAGGGCGCATCGCTCTTCAGTGGCAAGGAGGGCACACAGCTTTTCTCAGAGCAGTTCACCCTTCTGAGCAACCGCGATGCGGAGAGCTACCGGGTCTTCTTTGACTATGAGGGCACGACACTGCCGAATGACCGCCTGCCGCTGATCGAACGGGGCGTTCTGGTGCGCGGCACTGCGGACAAGAAGAATGCGGCGCAGTATGGCGCAGAGCTGACGGCCAGCGCAGCGGGGGACTATGATGCGGTGCCGGCGCTGTATCCCGGCGCGCTGTCGGTGCAGTCCACCGGCACGCTGGATGAGCTGCTGAATGGTCAGCCTGCGGTTTATATTGCCACGGCCTCCGGCGGCGACATTACGCCGGCCGGTGACTTCGCAACGCCGGTGCAGACCGCTTACCTCTACCGCGACGGGAAACTGGTCGGGCGTCTGCCGGAGCTGAAGCTGCGCGGCAACCTCTTTGACCTGCTGGGCAAGGATTACCTGGGCTGCTCCTCGGACAGACCCTTCGTCAGCAGCCGCCTGGCGGCGATCTATGCGCCGCTGGAGCTCTGATCCCGGCGCAATCCATAACAGAAACAGGGACGCGCTGCATCGGTGAGATGCAGCGCGTCCTTTCATATTGGGGAGATGGAACAGGCGGGGCAATCAGAATGCCCAGTTGCCGTTGCGGAAAATGGGAACGGTACGGCCGTCACGGGTGTGTGCGTCGATGCTGAGATCCTCGGCGCCGATCATGAAGTCCTCGTGTACCATGGAATCGTTCAGACCCATTTCGCGGCATTCGTCCAGAGATAGATTCTCAAAGCCCTCAATGGTGTCGGCAAAGCCCTTGCCCAGTGCGAGGTGGCAGGCGGCGTTCTCGTCAAAGAGGGTGTTGTAGAAGAGCAGGCCGGACTCCTGAATCGGAGAGCTGTAGGGAACCAGCGCGACCTCGCCCAGATAGGCAGCGCCTTCGTCCATGGAGATGAGCTGGCGGAGCAGGGCTTCATTCTTCTCGGCATGTACCTCGACAGCCTTGCCGCCCTCGAAGCGGATGGAGAAATTCTCAATGAGCTGACCCTGATAGGACAGGGGCTTGGTGGAGTAGACAATGCCCTCGGCCTCGCCGCGCTTCGGAGAGACAAAGCATTCTTCGGTGGGAATGTTGGGGTTGAAGTAGATGCCGCGCAGGGAGGTGTCTCCGCCGCCATGGAAGCGACCCTTCTCCATCATGCCGACGCGGAAGTCGGTTCCGTTGGCGCTGTGGTATTCCAGCGTCTCAATGTTCAGGCTGTTCAGGTAGGCGCAGCGCTCAGCCAGATCGGTGTTGTGCGCGTTCCATGCGGCAATGGGATCCTCGTCAACGCGGGAGGCGGAGAGGATGGCCTCCCAGAGCTTTTCGATTGCCTGATTGCGGGAGAGCTTCGGGAAGAGCTTCTTGGCCCATGCAGCGCCGGGAACGGCAGCGATGCACCACTGATACTGATTCTCCATCTTCTCGCGGTAGGGACGGATGACCTTGAAGCGGGCCTGTGCAGCCTTGGCCATCTTTTCTGCATTGATGCCCTTGAGTCCGTCGGGATCCTCAGAGACCAGATAGATGCGGCAGGGATTCTCATCCACATAGTGCTGCCAGCGTGCTTCCTCCCAGGCGGGAATCTGCGCGAGGCTGCGCTGCGTGCGGTAGCGATAATGCGTCTTGGTCAGCGGGCTGTAGCTCCAGTCCACCACAACGCGCTTTGCACCGGCGCGGTAGCATTCCTCCACGACCATCTGCACAAACTCCGGCTGATCCAGCTCAGCGGAGACAAAGACCTCCTGACCCTTCTGAACGTTAATGCCGACGGTGGCAATCAGCTTTGCGTATTTTCTGAGAACGGTTTTTTTCATTTTACGCCTCCTTATAAAATTCGGGGGAGCGCCGCACAGAGCAGCGTCTCACAGTTATTATAGCACAGAATGATGAAATTTCAATATTGCATCCATGCATGAAAAGGGGTAAAATAGAGAAAAATAGAAAAAGAGGTTTATTTCCATGACACAAAGTGAGTTTTCTGCGCTTCTGGCTGCGGGACCAATTCTGCTTGATGGTGCAACCGGTTCAAATCTGATCCGCGCCGGAATGCCGCGCGGCGTCTGCACGGAGCAGTGGGTGGCGGAGCATCCGGCGCCGCTGCTTGCCCTGCAACGCGCCTATGTGCAGGCGGGCAGTCAGATTCTTTATGCGCCGACCTTCGGCGCCAATGAGTACAGCCTCGCCCGATTTGGTCTTCAGTCGCAGATGGTGGAGCTCTCTCACAGGCTGGTGGCGCTTTCGCGCGAGGCGGCCGACGGACGGGCACTTGTGGCCGGTGACATGACAACGACCGGTGAGCCGCTGGAGCCGAAGGGAAGCATGAGCTGCGACAGACTCTTTTCCATCTACTGTCGCCAGGCGGAGGCACTGGCAGAGGCGGGGGCAGACCTGCTGGTGATTGAAACGATGCTGGCTGTCGATGAGACGGCGGTTGCACTGGAGGCAGCCAGGCATGTCTGCGCGCTGCCGGTGCTGTGCAGCCTGACGGTGCAGGCTGACGGCTCGGCCTACTTTGGCGGCAACATCGTCGAGGCCGTTGAGACGTTGCAGGCGCTCGGCGCTGCGGCGGTGGGCATCAACTGCTCCAGCGGCCCGGAGCAGTTGACGGGTCTCCTGCGGCAGATGCAGGCCGTTGCGCAGGTGCCGCTGTTGGTGAAGCCAAATGCCGGTCTGCCGCAGATTACGGACAGCGGTGAGGTGTGCTATCCCATGGGGCCGGCGGAGTTTGCCGCCCATATGCAGACCCTTCTGCAACAGGGGGCACGGCTGGTGGGCGGCTGCTGCGGAACTGATCCGGAGTTCGTTGCTGCATTGAAGTCTAAAATTACTTCGTCGTAATTCACGAAACCGAGGACTGTTTTTTGGTAAAAACGCTGTTTTTGGCGTTCGTGGTAAATTTGCTGTGAATTTTGTAAAAATCTTTTCGGATTTCGCTTGATTATTTTTGGGATTTGTCATATACTGGTCTTGCGATTCCAACTACAATCAGGAGGCAGAACGAATGCAATACAATCGTACTTACAATTTCTCCGCAGGCCCCGCAACCATGCCTGTTCCCGTACTGGAAGAGGTTCGAGACGAGCTCCTGAACTACCGTGGCTCCGGTATGGGCGTTATGGAAATGTCCCACCGCTCCAAGGTGTACCAGCAGATCATTGACGAAGCCGAGCAGGATCTCCGCGACCTGATGGGTATCCCCAGCAACTACAAGGTCCTTTTCATTCAGGGCGGCGCAACCCTCCAGTTCGCTATGATCCCCATGAACCTGATGAAGAACGGCAAGGCCGTTTACGTTGAGACCGGCGCATGGTCCAAGAAGGCCATCGCTGAGGCCAAGAAGTATGGCGAGGTCGTGGTCGCCGCTTCCTCCAAGGACCGCAACTACGCCTACATCCCCGACTGCTCTGATCTCGATATCCCCGAGGATGCGGACTATGTCTACATCTGCGAGAACGAGACGATCCACGGCACCACCTGGAACAAGCTGCCCAACACCAAGGGCAAGATTCTGGTTTCCGACCAGTCCTCCATGTTCCTCTCCAAGCCCTGCAATGTTGCGGACTATGGCATGATCTACGCGGGCGTTCAGAAGAATGTCGGCCCCGCCGGTATGGTCGTTGTTATCATCCGTGAAGACCTCATCCGCGAGGATCTCGACCCCAGAACGCCGGTCTACATGAGCTACAAGACCCATGCGGACGCAGGCTCCATGTACAACACCCCGAACTGCTGGGCGATCTACGTCTGCGGCAAGGTCTTCAAGTACCTCAAGTCCATCGGCGGCCTCGAGGCCATGCAGAAGCTCAACGAGGAAAAGGCAAAGGTCATGTATGACTACCTCGACGAGTCCAAGCTCTTTAAGGGCACTGTGGACAAGGAGTCCCGCAGCCTGATGAATATCCCCTTCGTCACGGGCGACAAGGACCTGGATGCTGAGGTCGTTGCCTACACCAAGGCAGCCGGCTTTGAGAACCTCAAGGGTCATAAGTCGGTCGGCGGTCTGCGCGCCTCCACCTATAACGCCATGCCGAAGGAAGGCGTGGAAGCTCTGGTTGCCTGCCTGAAGGAGTTCGAGGCAAAGCGCTGAGCGCTGCTGCGGCGGCTCTGCCGCCGGATTCAATTCAACATTTGAGAAGGAGATTTCATTATGCGTATTCTTGTAACCGACGGAATGGATCAGACCGCTCTGGCCGCTCTGCGTGAGAAGGGTCATGAGGTTGTCGAGCAGTTCTACGCACCCGAGGAGCTGGGTGCTGCGCTGCGCGAGTTCGACGTGGCGGTTGTGCGCTCCAAGACCAAGGTTCGCGCTGCTCATATTGACGCCGCTGAGGGCGGCAAGCTCAAGCTCATCATCCGCGGCGGTGTCGGTGTGGACAACATCGACGTTAAGTATGCCGAGGAGAAGGGCATCAAGGTCATGAATACTCCCCGCGCCTCCTCGCAGTCCGTGGCGGAGCTGGCTATGGCGCACATGTTCTCCTGCGCCCGC
Organism: uncultured Oscillospiraceae bacterium; assembly: GCA_964465395.1. Taxonomy (GTDB): domain Bacteria; phylum Bacillota; class Clostridia; order Oscillospirales; family Oscillospiraceae; genus JAZOXB01. The sequence goes on from CAYXIN010000041.1 coordinate 15,242, forward strand.
TACATCTCTGTGGCTGGCCACTCCATGCGCGAGGACAAGTGGGAGAAGAAGGCCTACGGTAAGGGCATCGAGCTCTCCGGCAAGACCCTGGGCATCGTTGGCTTCGGCCGCATTGGTCAGGCTCTCGGCAAGATGGCCAAGGCCATCGGCATGGAGGTCATCGCTTTCGATATCTTCCACATCCCCGGCATCGAGGAGCAGCTTGGTATCCCCTATGTGGAAATGGACGAGCTGCTGGCCAGAGCAGACTTCATCAGCGTCCATGCTCCCGCTGTGGACGGCGGCAAGCTCATCTCGGCTGAGAATATCGCCAAGATGAAGGATGGCGTGGTCATCATCAACACCTCCCGCGGCAGCAACGTGGACGAGGATGCGCTGCTTGCAGCTCTCGACTCCGGCAAGGTCTATGCCGCCGGTCTGGACGTCTTCAACGACGAGCCCGCAACCAACAAGGCGCTCTACAGCCACGCCAGAGTTTCCTGCACCCCGCACATCGGTGCCGCCACCCAGGAGGCACAGAAGCGCATCGGTGTGGAGATCGTCTCCATCATCGACAATTTCTGATTCTGCCTGTCGGCAGAGACCAATTCCCTGTTAATTCTGCGGCCGCTGCAAAGCGGCTGGGAATCATAAAATACTATCTCAAATCATAAAAAGGAGATCGAATTATCATGAATGCTTATGTCCAGCGCGTCATCGAATCCGTTCGGGAGCGTCATGCCAATGAGCCCGAGTTCGTTCAGACCGTAGAGGAAGTCCTTTCCTCCATCTCCCCCGTGATCGACGCACATCCCGAGTATGAGAAGGTCGATCTGCTGGGCCGTATGGTCGAGCCTGAGCGTATGTTTACCTTCCGTGTTGTCTGGGTTGATGACAATGGCCAGACCCATACCAACACCGGCTACCGCTGCCAGTTCAACGGCGCGATCGGACCCTACAAGGGCGGCCTGCGTTTCCAGAAGAACGTGACCCCCAGCATCATCAAGTTCCTCGGCTTCGAGCAGACCTTTAAGAAC